>DBEYYU010000073.1:0-25311 GCA_048184855.1 Collinsella aerofaciens | reverse complement strand
GTTCCCGTATAGTACTTTTTCGCACGGGGGCGTAGCTCAGCTGGGAGAGCGCTTGACTGGCAGTCAAGAGGTCAGGGGTTCGATCCCCCTCGTCTCCACCCGAGCATTGAATGAGGCTCCAACGCAAGTTGGGGCCTTTTTTCATATAGGCACACAAGGTCAAAGGCGGCACCATGATCCTCCTGGTCGACAAGATCGAAAAAAGCTTCGGCGCGCGCGTCCTCTTTAGCGGCGCGTCCTTCCAGATCAACCCCGGCGAGCGCTTCGCGCTCGTGGGACCCAACGGCGCCGGCAAAACCACCATGCTCAAAATCATCATGGGCATCGACAGCCCCGACGCCGGCCAGGTCCAGTACGCCAAGGGCTGCCAGGTAGGCTATCTAGAGCAAGAAACCAACCTGGAGCACAAGGACACCACCATCCTTGCCGAGGTAATGGCGGCCGCCAAGGAAATTCGCCGCATGGGCGAGCGCGCCAACGAGCTGCAGGCTCAGATCGCCGAGCTCTCCGAGCAGGGCAAGGACGTCGACGCGCTCCTTAACGAGTACGGTCAAGTCCAGGACCGCTTTGAGCACCTGGGCGGCTACGAGCTCGAGAGCAACGCGCGCAAGATCCTGTCCGGCCTGGGCTTTAAGGTCACCGACTTTGAGCGCCCGTGCTCCGAGTTCTCGGGCGGCTGGCAGATGCGCATCGCGCTGGCCAAGCTCTTCCTGCGCCACCCCGACCTGCTGCTACTGGACGAGCCCACCAACCACCTGGACCTCGAAAGCGTCCAGTGGCTGCGCGGCTTTATCGCGAACTACGACGGCGCCGTCCTCATCGTCAGCCACGATCGCGCCTTCATGGACGCCTGCGTCGACCACGTCGCCGCTCTCGAAAACCGTCGCGTGACCACCTACACCGGCAACTACAGCAGCTACCTCAAGCAGCGCGAGGACAACCTGGAGCAGATGCGCGCCAAGCGCGCCGCCCAGGAGCGCGACATCGCCCACATGCAGGTCTTCGTCGACAAGTTCCGCTACAAGCCCACCAAGGCAGCGCAGGCTCAGGAGCGCATCCGAAAGATCGAGCAGATCAAAAAGGAGCTCGTCATCCTGCCCGAGGGCCACAAGCACATCGACTTTAAGTTCCCCGATCCGCCGCGCTCCGGCGACATGGTCGTGGGCCTGGAGGGCGTCTCCAAGTCCTACGGCAAAAAGCACATCTACAGCGACATCGACCTCAAGCTCTACCGCGGCGAGCATGTGGCGCTCGTCGGCCCCAACGGCGCCGGCAAGTCTACCCTCATGAAGATCCTCGCCGGTCTGGAGCCGCCAACTACCGGCACGCGTGGTCTGGGCACCAACGTGGGCGTAGCCTACTACGCCCAGCACGCACTCGAGGGCATGACCGAGTCCAATACCGTCTTGCAAGAGATCGACACCGTCACGCCCAAATGGACCGTGCCGCAGCAGCGCAGCCTGCTGGGCGCCTTCCTGTTTAGCGACAACGATTCCATCGAGAAGCAGGTCCGCGTCCTCTCCGGCGGCGAAAAGGCGCGTCTGGCACTGGCCAAGATGCTCGTGGCCCCCGAGGCGCTCCTGTGCCTGGACGAGCCCACCAACCACCTGGACATCGACTCGGTGGACATGCTCGAGAACGCCCTGCAAAACTTCCCCGGCACCATCGTGCTGATCAGCCACGACGAGCACCTGGTACGCGCTGTGGCCAACCGCATCATTGACATCCGCGATGGCAAGGTCACCGTCTACGACGGCGACTACGACTACTACCTCTACAAGCGCGAGGACCTCGCAGCCCGCGCCGCCGCCGAGGCGGCAGGGGAGAGCACGCCCGCCGCATCCAAGCCCACCAAAGCCAGCGCCGCCCAGATCGACGCCCCCGCCGCGGCGCCTAAACCGGCCGAAGGCAAAAAGACCAAGGAGCAAAAGCGCGCCGAGGCCCAGGCCCGCGCTGCGCTCAACAAAAAGCTCAAGGGCGTGCGCAACCAGCTCAAGAAGATCGAGACAGAGCTCGACAAAAAGCGCGCCCGCTATGACGAGCTTATGGAATTGATGGCAAGCGAAGAGCTTTATGCCGATCAGGACAAGTTCAACGCCGCACTGGGGGAATATAACGGCCTTAAGCAGGAGCTGCCCAAGCTCGAGGACGAATGGCTGGAGCTTTCCACCCAGATCGAAGAGGAGACCGCGCGTGAACTCTCGTAAGGCCGCAGCCGTGGCGATGAGCATCATCGCCATCGCGTGCCGCATCTGCGGCATCTTTATGAGCGCGATGACCGTGTTGCTGTGCTTTAGCGGCCTCACCGCTAAGCTGCAGATCGTGGGCTTTGTCGTTGAGCTTTCGCGCGCGCTGCCGAACGCCATCGCCGGCTACGGCGTCGTTACGTCGCCCTTTGGCGGCGTGTTCCGCCTGGATTACGCAATCGTGGCCGTCATCCTGTTTGTGGCCGACTACTTGCTCACGCGCGCCTCGCGCCGCGTCCGCTAGGGGAGCGCCATGTCCAGCAGCTATATTATGAACCTGCTCGCGAGTGCCGTCGCCGTCATTGTGGGCATCGTCATCCACGAGAGTGCGCATGCCGCCGCGGCCTGGGCACTCGGCGATAAGACGGCCCGTTCGCGCGGACGCGTCTCGCTCAACCCGCTCAACCATATCGACCCGTTTGGCACCATCATCCTGCCGCTGCTTATGCTTGCCGCCGGCGGTCCCGTATTCGCCTTCGCCAAGCCCGTGCCCGTCTACCTCAACAACCTCAAGCACCCCAAGCGCGATGAGGTCCTGGTGAGCGCAGCCGGCCCCGCTTCGAACATCGCGCTGGCATGCCTTGCGGCCGCCCTCATGCACACGGCATACGGCAACCTCTACGTCAGCATGTCCTTTGCCGTGGCATCGCAGATCATGAACTTCGGCGCCACGTTTATCGTAGTAAACTTGTCGCTCGCATTCTTTAACCTCATACCGATCCCACCGCTCGACGGCTCGTCGATCATCGTGCCCTTTCTCAAGGGCAAGGCGCTCGCCAACTACTACCGCCTGCAGCAATACGCCATGCCCATCCTCATCCTGGTGCTGTACCTGCTGCCCATGTGGACCGGCATCGACGTGATCGGTCGCTATTTCAACGTTACCGTGTATCCGCTTGCTGAGCAGCTGCTCAACTTCGCAATCGCCGGCATCTAAGGTAAACTTACAGGTCGACCGTGCAAAACGGTCGTAACATGCACCCAAACCGCGCCGCGAAGGCGCCGTCAAAGGAGGTCGAAGATGTCGTATCGCGTGTCGACGCAGGTCTACAGTGGACCGTTCGACCTGCTGCTGCAGCTGGTAACCCGCCAAAAAGTAGATATCGGCGCCATCTCGATCAGCGAGGTGGCCGAGCAGTACCTTGCCGAGGCCGAGCGCATCGAGGCGCTGGACCTAGACGTGGCGAGCGACTTTTTGCTGGTCGCGGCAACCCTTTTGGACATCAAGGCCGCCTCGCTGGTGCCTCAGGAGGCCCCGCGCAAAGTCGATGACGACGATGAGGAGTTCGACGAAGACCTCGAAGAGCTCAGCGCGCTCGACGGCGACGCCTTGCGCGAGGTCCTGATCCAGCGTCTGATTGCCTACAAGCAGTTTAAGGGCGCGGCGGCAGCCCTCGGTGCCCGTATGCAGGCCGAAAGCCGCATGCACCCGCGTGTGGCCGGCCCTGACCCCGAGTTCTTGGGCCTTATGCCCGACTATCTGGCCGGCATTACCCTGCGCGGTCTCGCCGTCATCTGTGCCGACCTGGATGGCAAGCGCCAGACCTTCCTGCTGGAGGCCGAGCACGTGGCGCCGCATCGCGTACCGCTCGACCTGACCGTGGCCTCAGTCGACCGCTTTACCATGGCGCACCAAACCTGCACCTTCCGCGAGCTACTGGACGGCGATGCCACCACCGAGCAGCTCGTCGTCACCTTCCTAGCTATGCTTGAGCTCGCCAAGCGCGGCTCGCTCACGCTGAGCCAGGACGAGATCTTTGGAACCATCCGCATCAACCGCGTCGAGGGCGCCGAGGCCTACGTGCCCGGCGAGGACCCCGAGCTCACCGAATAGGAGCCGCAACCATGTCAACCCTTTCCACGCTGGAGGCAAACAGCCTCAAAGGTGCCCTCGAGGCGCTGCTGCTGGTGTCGAGCGACCCGGTGAGTGCGCCCGCGCTGGCCAGCGCACTGGATATCGCCCCCGGCGAGTGCGCGTCGCTGCTCGCCGAGCTCAAGGTTGAGTACGAGGAGGCCAACCGCGGCTTTCAGCTGCGCGAGGTCGCCGGCGGCTGGCGCCTGTTTACGCATCCCGCCTACCACGACGTGGTCGAGGCTTATGTGTTGAGCTGGGACACGCAAAAGCTGTCGCAGGCGGCGCTCGAAACCCTAGCCGTGATCGCCTACCACCAGCCCGTGACGCGCGAGGTGGTCAAGGGCATCCGCGGCGTCAACTCAGACGGCGTCATCGCGTCGCTCGTGGACAAGGGTCTGGTGCGCGAGCTCGGCCGTGACCCCCAGCGCAGTCAGGCCATCATTTACGGCACGACCAACGCCTTCTTGGAAAAGTTCGGCCTGCGCTCCACCCGCGACCTGCCCGACCTGGAGCAGTTTGCCCCCGACGAGCAGTCGCGCCAGTTTATCCGTGAGCGCCTGAGCGGCCGCAGCATTCAGTCCACGCTCGAGGAGCAGGCCGAGGACCTGGACGAAGAGCGCGAACTGCTCGATACCGATGTTGAAGATGTTGAGGCAGTCGAGGACTTGGAGACCCTAGTCGTCGACGAGACCTCGGAGGATTTGCATGACGAGGACTAACGAAGTAGGGGAGGCGCACGCCGTGGGCAACGCGGTACCCGCAACCGACGCCCAGCCCGTCTACCCGCACACCATGCGTCTACAGCGCTTTTTGGCACGCGCGGGCGTGGCGAGCCGCCGCGGCTCAGAGGACCTGATGACCGCCGGCCGCGTGACCGTCAACGGCCAGGTCGCAACCGAGCTGGGTACCAAGGTCGACGTCGACCGCGACCATATCGAGGTTGACGGCGTGCCCGTCAACCTCAACCAGGGCGCCGTATACTTGATGCTCTACAAGCCGACCGGCTACCTCACCACCATGAGTGATCCGCAGGAGCGCCCTTGCGTGGCCGACCTGGTCCCACGCGACCGCTTTCCGGGACTGTTCCCGGTGGGTCGCCTGGACCGCGACACCACGGGCCTTTTGCTCTTTACCACCGACGGCGACCTGTCGCAGGACCTGCTGCATCCCAGCAAGCACGTCTACAAGACCTATCAGGCACTCGTGGACGGGCTGATGGCCGACCGCGATCTTGAGCCGCTGCGTCGTGGCATCGAGCTCGACGACGGCCTATGCCAGCCGGCGATCTGCCGCGTCATCACCGCACGCGAGGCCGAGGCCGTAGCTCCGCAAGGTATCAAGCCCGGTACCACCGCCGTGGAGGTCATTATCCGCGAGGGCCGCAAGAACCAGGTCAAGCGCATGCTGAGCAAGATCCACCACCCGGTGATCCGCCTGCATCGCTGCAACTTTGCCGGCCTGGAGCTCGAGGGCGTGGCCAAGGGCTCGTGGCGCGAGCTCACCGACCGCGAGGTGCAGATCCTCAAGGCCGGCGGTATCCCGCCCAAGCAGGCGAGCTCCAAGCGCGTCGCCGCGCCGGCGACCAACACCGCCAGCCGCACGCGTCACCACGGCAGCCACGGCTCCGCACCCAAGCGCAACACCTACCGTGAGCGCTACACGGGCTAGGCAACCCGCCGCGCCCCAACGCCCGCGAACCATACCAGCACGTCAACCATCGAAAGGAAGCATTGCATGATCGTCGCCATCGACGGCCCCGCCGGTTCCGGCAAGTCAACCATCGCCAAGGAGATCGCCCGCCAGCTGGGCTTTAACAAGCTCGACACGGGCGCCATGTATCGCGCCGTCACCTTTGCCGCGCTCGATCGCGGCATCGATCTGGACGACGATACGGCCATCGACGCCCTCGCCGAGCAGATCGAGATTCGCTTTACCAACGGTACCGGCGAGGACACGCGCCTGACCATTGACGGCCAGGACGCTTCGACTGTTATCCGCACCCCGCAGGTCGACGCCAACGTGTCCAAGGTCTCGGCCTATCCAGGCGTGCGCGCCGCCATGCTCATCCACCAGCGCCGCGCAGCCGAGGACCGCGATATCGTGGCCGAGGGTCGCGACATCGGAACCGTCGTGTTCCCTAACGCGCAGGTCAAGGTCTTCCTAACCGCCGACCCGCGTGAGCGCGCCCGCCGCCGCGTGCTTCAGCGTCACCAAAACGATGCCCAGCCGCTAACGTCCGAGCAGCTCGAAGCCGAGGTCGACGAGACCCTCGACGCCCTTAAGCAGCGCGACAAGCTCGACAGCAGCCGCGAGGTCGCCCCGCTCGTGCCCGCCGAGGACGCCGTGCACGTCGACTCCACCGCCCACACCATCGACGAGGTCGTCTCGATAATCGAGGACCTCATCAACCAAAGGAGGTAGCCCATGCGCCTGTTTAAGCAGACGCCCGAGGACTATTACAACGCCCCCTACGCCGAGTTCCCCGCGCTCATCCGCGGCACCGTCTTCGTGGTCATGGCAATCCTCTGGGCATTCTCCAAGCTCATGTGGCGCTGGAAGGTCGAGGACGCCGATCTGCTGTTTAAGCGCCAGGAAGGCCGCGGCAGCGTGGTCATCTGCAACCACACCTCGATGGCCGAGCTCTTGGCCGTGGAGACGGCGCTGTTTTTTGGGGGCCGCCGCATTCGTCCCATCTTTAAGTCCGAGTTCGCTAAGAGCAAGATTGTGCGCTGGGCCTTTAGCCGCGTTGGCGGCATCCCCGTGGAGCGTGGTACCGCCGATATGAAGTGCCTGCGCGCCGCTCAGCATGCGCTGCAGCGCGGCGAGGACGTCCTGATCTTCCCCGAGGGCACGCGCATCCGCTCGCGCGAAATCAAGCCCGAGGTCCACGGCGGTTTTGCGTTCATCGCTCAGATGGGCAAGGCGCCCGTCAACCCGCTCGCCATCTGCGGCTGGTCCGACATCACGCCCGCGGGCAAAAAGATCATGCGTCCAAAGAAGTGCTGGATCCGCGCCGGCGAGGCCGTCTCGCTTTCCGACGCACCGGCCGGGCTTAAACGCACGGAGCGCCTGGAATGGTTTGAGTCCGAGGCCATGAACCGCGTCTACGCCATGCGCGACGATCTATGCGCCGAGCATCCAGGCAGGTTCTAGCCATGAGTGAGAACGTGACGAACACTGCCGCGACTGCGTCCGACCAGGACGGCGCGCCCACCATCGAGATTGCAGCCCACGCCGGCACTTGCTACGGCGTACAGCGCGCGCTCGACATGGCGCTGGCCGCCGCGCCGCAGGCAGGAGAGAGCGCTCAGGTCCACACCCTGGGGCCGCTCATCCATAACCCCATCGTAGTGCGCGAGCTCGCTGAGGCAGGCGTTGGCTTGGCCGAGAACCTGGACGACGCATCGTCGGGTACCGTGATCATCCGCGCCCACGGCGTGGTGCCACAGGTGATCGATACTGCCCGCAAGCGCGATCTCAACGTGGTCGACGCCACCTGCCCTTACGTCAAGAAGGTCCACGTGGCCGCCGAGCGGCTGGTGCGCGAGGGCTATCGCGTACTCGTCGTGGGTGAGCCGGGCCATCCCGAGGTCGAGGGCATTCTGGGTCACGCCGGCGATGATGCGCAGGTCGTGAGCTGTGCCGCCGACGCCAACGCCTTGTCGCTCAAGGGCAAGGTAGGCCTGGTTGTGCAGACCACCCAGACCGCGCAGAACCTCGCCGAGGTCGTGGCAGCTATCACCCCGCACGTGCAGGAGCTGCGTGTGATCAACACCATCTGCGCCGCCACGAGTGAGCGTCAACAGGCGGCAGCCACACTTGCCAACCACTGCGACTGCATGGTCGTGGTGGGCGGCAAGAACTCGGGCAACACCCGCCGCCTGGCGCAGATTTGCGCAGACGCCTGCGAGTGCACGTATCACATCGAGGAAGCTTCCGAGCTCCAGGCCGCGTGGTTTGCCGACGCTCACCACATCGGCATCACCGCCGGCGCTTCCACCCCGCAAGAACACATCGAACGCGCCGTTGCGCGCATCAAGGAGCTTAGCCGCTAATCATGGACCAGACCGTACCCGCATACGCCGCCGAGGTGGCCGATTACGGGCGCAGCCGCGACCCCGAGCCGGGTGAGGGCGCGCTCGTTAAGAACGTGCGTCCCGAGTCGCCCGCATGGGATGTGGGTATCGAGCCGGGCATGCGCGTGCTCACGGTCAACGGCGAGCAACTCACCGACATGATCGTATGGCTTTGGGAAGCAGACGACGACACCGTCAATTTGGAGGTATTCGACCCGCGCGACGGCACCGTCACCCCCGTCGAGCTCGACCGCTTTCCCGGCGAGGACTGGGGCCTGGAGTTCGACGGCCCCATCTTTGACGGCATGCGTACCTGTGTGAACGCCTGCGTGTTCTGCTTTATGACCATGCTGCCCAAGGGCGGCCGCTCCACGCTCTACATTCGCGACGACGACTATCGTCTGAGCTTTTTACAGGGCAACTTTGTCACGTTAACGAACCTTACCGACGTGGACGTACAAAACGTCATCCAACGCAACATGAGCCCCATGAACGTGTCGGTCCACGCAGTGAGCCCCGACGTCCGCCGTCGTATGATGGGCCGCAACGCCCAGCGAGGCATGGACGTGCTCGAGGCTATCATGGCCGCCGGCATAGAGATTCACGCGCAGATCGTGTTGTGCCCCGGCATGAACGACGGCGAGGAGCTGGAAAAGACTCTGCGCTTTTGCGAGGAGCACGAGCAGATCACAAGCCTGGGCATTGTGCCGCTCGGTTTTACCAAGCATCAGAACCGCTTTAGCTGGTCATACAGCGACAAGCCCGAGCTGGCGCGCGAAACCATTGCCATGATACGACCGTTCCAGGACCGCGCCTATGAGCGCTTTGGCCGCCACACCTTCCAGATGAGCGACGAGTTCTATCTGGACGCCGGCATCGATCCTCCCGAGGCGGACTTTTACGACGGTTACCCGCAGTACTACGACGGCATTGGCATGATCCGCTCGTATCTGGACGAGACCGACGACGTGCTGGCTACCGACGCCGAGCGCCTGTGCCGCGTCCGCGAGGCCATCGCCGCTCGCAGCCAGCACCTGCTGTGCCTCTCGGGCGCCAGCGCACGCGACACCGTGGCACGTTTCGTGGAATCGCCGCAGGGGCTCGCCGGCACCGTCACGGCCATCAAGAATCGCTACTTTGGCGGCAACGTGGACGTGACCGGCCTCATCGTCGCCTGCGACATTCTGGAACAGCTGCCGCAGGACCTCTCGGGGGTTATGCTCTTTGTGCCTAAGCTCATGTTCAACGCTGACGACATGACGCTTGACGAGTATCATCGTGACGATTTACTCGCAAGCCTTACCAGTCGCGGCGCCGAGGTTCATGTGGTGTCGACCATGCCGCATGAGCTGCTCGATACCCTGGAGCACATCCTTGGCATTATGCCTGCCGACTCTAACACTTCCACTGACCCTACCCATTAAAGGAGTGCAGATGAAACCTATCGTCGCCGTCGTCGGACGCCCCAACGTGGGCAAGTCCACGCTCGTTAACCGCCTGGCCCAGACCTCGGACGCCATCGTCCATGAGTCCCGCGGCGTCACGCGCGACCGCTCGTATCACACGGCCGATTGGAACGGCCGCGAGTTCACCATCGTCGACACGGGCGGCATCGAACCGCTCAAGAGCGATGACGTCTTCGCCACTTCCATTCGCGACCAGGCCCTCGCCGCCGCCGAGGAAGCCGCCGTCATCCTGTTTGTGGTCGACGGCCGCACCGGCGTCACCGAGGAGGACGAGTCGGTCGCTCGCATGCTCAAGCGCTGCGACAAGCCGGTCTTTCTGCTGGTGAACAAGCTCGACAACCCCGATCGAGAGAACGACAGCATCTGGGAGTTCTATTCGCTCGGTATCGGCGAGCCCACGCCGCTCTCGGCCCTGCACGGCCACGGCACGGGCGACCTGCTCGACGACATCGTGGCCCTGCTTCCCGAGGAAGAGGACGAGGTCGCCGATGAGTTCCCCGATGCGTTGAACGTGGCCATCATCGGCCGCCCCAATGCCGGGAAGTCGTCGCTGTTCAACCGCATCCTGGGCGCCGACCGCTCCATCGTGTCGAACATCGCCGGCACCACGCGCGACGCCATCGACACGGTCGTCGAGCGAAACGGCAAGCACTACCGCATGGTCGACACTGCGGGCATTCGCAAGAAGAGCACCGTGTACGAAAACATCGAGTACTACTCGATGGTCCGCGGCCTGCGCGCCATCGACCGCGCCGACGTGGCGCTGCTCGTCGTCGATGCCTCCGTGGGCGTCACTGAGCAGGACCAGAAGGTCATGGGTCTTGCCATCGAGCGCGGCTGCGCCATCGTGGTGCTGCTCAACAAGTGGGACCTGCTCGACGACGACCGTAAGCGCGAGGCCTGCATGGAGACCATCGACCGCCGTCTGGGCGTCATGGCTCCCTGGGCCCAGTACCTGCGCATCTCTGCCCTCACTGGCCGCAGCGTCGAGAAGATCTGGGCAATGGTCGACGCCGCCGAAAAGACGCGCTCGCAAAAGATCAGCACCTCGCGCCTCAACACGTTCCTCACCGACCTGCGCGAGTTCGGTCATACCGTGGTGGACGGCAAGCGCCGCCTGCGTATGCACTACGTGACCCAGACGGGCGTCAACCCGCCGACGTTCACGTTCTTCGTCAACCACAGCGACCTGGTCAACGACACCTACCAGCGCTACGTAGAGAACCGCATGCGCTCGACCTTCGACTTTGCCGGCACGCCCATTCGACTCTTCTTTAGGAAGAAGGAGCAAAAGGATGCATAATCCGATTCTGCTGACCGCCATCTGCGCCGTGGTTTCGTTCTTTATCGGAGCGATTCCGTTTGGCCTGATCTTGGGCCGCGTGTTCAACCACACGGATATCCGCAAGGCGGGCTCCGGCAACATCGGCACCACCAACGCGCTGCGCGTGGCCGGCCCCAAGGTCGCGGCGCTCACGCTGCTGCTCGACTGCCTTAAGGGCGCCATCTGCGTCCTTATCGCCCGTCCGCTCATTGCCGACTTGGGATATGGCTTCCCCGTGAGCATCATGGCCCCCGGTGCCGCCGGCGACTGGATGCTCGGCGTCATTTGCCTGGCAGCCGTGTGGGGGCATATCTTCTCGCCCTACCTCAACTTCCACGGCGGCAAAGGTATCGCGGTTGGTCTGGGTGTCATCCTCGCCTGGTACTGGCCTATTGGCCTGTCGCTGCTGGGCATGTTTATCGTGGCCGTCGCCATCACCAAGTTTGTGTCAGTGGGATCGCTTGCCGCGGCCATCGGTCTTCCCATCGCCGCCTGTGCGGTCTTTCCGTACAGCAGCCTAGGACTTAAGTTTTGCATGGCGCTGATCGGCATCACCGTGGTGTGGGCCCATCGTGCGAACATCAAAAAGCTCATGGCCGGTAAGGAGTCCAAGCTCTCGTTTACCAAGCGCGTCACCGAACCCGACGATAAGTAGGAGAGAGTCATGAATGTTGCGCTGATTGGCTCCGGCTCCTGGGGAACCGCCGTCGCCGGCCTTGCTGCCGCGAGAGCCGAGCGCGTGACCATGTGGGCCCACAGCGAGCAGACGGCCGCCGGCATCAATGGCGAGCATCGTAACCCCCGCTACCTTGTGGGCTACGAGCTGCCCGGCAACGTCGTCGCCACCACGGACCTGTCACAGGCGCTCGACGGCGCCGAGGCCATCATCTTTGCCGTTCCTTCGACGCACCTTCGCAGCGTGTGCCACCAGGCGGCGGCCTTTATCGCCGCCGATACCCCGGTGCTCTGCCTCACCAAGGGCATTGAGCCCGAGTCCGGCCTGCTCATGAGCGAGGTCATCGCCAGCGAGATCGGCAACGAGGCGCGCGTGGCGGCGCTCTCGGGCCCCAACCATGCCGAGGAGATCTGCCACGGCGGACTTTCTGCTGCCGTCATCGCCAGCGAAGATCCGCAGATAGGGGAGACCTTTAAGGACATGCTCCTGTCCACGGCCTTCCGCATCTATCTGTCGCAAGACATGACCGGTGTCGAGGTCTGCGGCGCCATGAAAAATGTCATCGCCATCGTGTGCGGCATTTCCGCTGGCTCGGGCGCGGGCGACAACACGCTTGCCCTCATCATGACGCGCGGCCTGGCCGAGATCAGCCGTCTGGTGCACGCCCGCGGCGGTCAAGCTATGACCTGCATGGGACTTGCCGGCATGGGCGACCTCATTGCCACCTGTACCTCGGAGCATTCGCGCAACCGCACCTTTGGCTACGAGTTTGCCCACGGCGTGTCGCTCGACGAGTACCAGACGCGCACGCATATGGTTGTCGAGGGCGCCGTCGCGGCCCGCAGCGTCAGCGAGCTTGCCCGTTCGCTGGGCGTAGACATTCCGCTCACCTTTGCCGTGGAGCAAACGCTCTACAACGGTGTTACTTTGGATAGGGCACTCGAGATTCTTACCGACCGCGTCCCTTCTCAAGAGTTCTACGGACTCACCGACTAGCGCAGAAAGGCTTCTACCATGGGTTCCATCAAAATCGCTCCGTCTGTCCTTTCGGCCGACATGGCCAACCTCAAGGGCGAACTCGACAAGATCGCCGGCGCCGACTACGTGCACTTCGACGTCATGGACGGCCACTTTACCGGCAACCTCACCTTTGGCGTTGACATCCTTAAGGCCGTCAAGCGCTCCACCGATGTACCGGTCGACGCACACCTGATGGTGTCGAACCCCGACGAGACGGTCGATTGGTACGCCGACGCCGGTGCCGACATGATCACCGTGCACTACGAGGCTTCCACGCACCTGCACCGCACGCTTACCCATCTGCAGCAGCGCGGCGTCAAGGCCGGCGTGGTGCTCAACCCCGCCACCCCCGTGTGCGTACTCGAGAGCATCATCGACGTTGTCGACATGGTGCTGCTCATGAGCGTGAACCCCGGCTTTGGCGGCCAGAGCTTTATCCCGGGCACTCTGCATAAGCTCCACGAGCTCAAGGCCATGTGCGAGCGCCACGGCGTGTCGCCCCTGATCGAGGTCGATGGCGGTATCTCTTCCAAGAACATCGCCGAGGTTGTTAAGGCCGGCGCCAACGTGCTCGTAGCCGGCTCCGCCGTATTTAAGTCCGAAGATCCCGCTGCCGAGGTTGCGCTGCTGCAGAAGCTGGGCAACGAGGCCGCACAGGAGGCATAAACCCTTATGACCGCAGGTCAAAACCGCATACCCGTAAATCTTGACTATGCCGCCTCGACGCCCATGCGCGCCGAGGCACTCCTTGCGCAGCGCGAGTACGACGACAGCGAGCTTGCCGGCGCCAACCCCAACTCGCTGCACTCGCTTGGCCGCAAGGCCGCCGCACGCCTGGAAGTCGCCCGTCGCGAGATCGCCCGTAGCTTTGGTGCACGCGTTCGCCCGTCCGAGATCATCCTTACCAACGGCGGCACCGAGGCCAACCAGCTGGCGCTGCTCGGTCTTGCAGAGGGCGCTCGTCAGCGCGATCGCAAGCGCGATCGTGTAATCGTTTCGGCCATCGAGCACGATTCGATTCTGGACAACCTGCCGCTGCTGCGTGCCGCCGGCTTTACCGTCGACCTGGTGCAGCCCTGCCGCATGGGCTACATTGAGCCTGCCACGCTTGTCGAGCTGTTAGGCGACGACGTGGCGCTCGTGAGCATCATGGTTGCCAACAACGAGACCGGCGTGGTGCAGCCAATCCGCGAGCTTGCCGCGGCCGCGCATACCGTTGGCGCCCTGTTCCACACCGATGCCATCCAGGGGTATCTGCATATTCCGCTCGATGTCACCGAGCTGGGCGTCGATGCTATGTCCGTCGCTGCCCACAAGATTGGCGGTCCTGTGGCATCCGGCGCGCTCTACGTTAAGACCCGCACCCCGCTGCGCCCGCGCATCTTTGGCGGAGGACAGGAAGCCGGACGACGTGCCGGCACGCAGGACCTGCGCACGCAGCTGGCCTTTGCCGCTGCCGCTTCCGCGCTGTTACCGAATGTTGCCCAGGAGCGTACAACACTGCAGGCCTTATCCGACAAGCTCTACGCCACGCTTACGGCTCATCCGCGTATTCATGCCACCATGGGCGACTACGCACAGGCCGATCGTCTGCCGGGTATGGTTTCGATCTACGTCGACGGCATGGACTCCGAGGAGCTCATCGTCAAGCTCGACGCCGCCGGCTTTGAGGTATCGGCAGGCTCGGCATGCTCGAGCGGCAGTATGGACCCCAGCCATGTTCTAAGCGCCATGGGTATTGGCCACGAACAGGCCCTGGGTGCACTGCGTATCTCCTTCGATGACCGTGTGGACCCGGGCGATTTGGACGAATTTGCCCAGACGCTGCTCTCGATCGTGGGTGCCGCATGATCGTCGCCGAGCTCGAGCGTGCCCTGCTGGCACGCTATCCCAAGACGGATGCCGAGCCCTGGGACCACGTAGGCTTATCCGTGGGCGACCCTGCCGTGGAGATTACCGGCGTTGTCTGCGCGCTCGATGCGACCGAGGCTAATGTTCGCCGCGCACAAGAAGCCGGCGCCAACGTGCTGCTGACGCATCATCCTATATACATCAAGGCACCCGAGGCCTTTTGTCCGGCGGATGCCACGCGCCCCCAATGCAGCGCGGCGCTCTACGAGGCAGCGCGTTGCGGCGTGAGCATCATTTCGCTCCATACCAATCTGGACCGCTCACACGAGGCGCGCACCTGCCTGAGCGAGCTGCTGGACGCTGAGCCCATGAGCTCGCTGGAACATGTGGACGAGCCTGAACTCACCGGCCTGGGTGCACTCGCGACCCTCGACGACCCCTGCAGCCTGCGTGACCTCGCCGCCCGTGCCGCAACGACATTTGGCAGCGACCCGCGTGTGTGGGGCGAAGCCGATCGCCCGTGCCGCACCGTCGCCATTTTGGGCGGCTCCCTGGGCGACTTTGGAGAGCTCGCCATCGCCGCGGGCGCGGACGTTGTCGTGACGGGCGAAGCGGGCTACCACGTGGCGCAAGACCTTGCCTTGCGCGGGCTGCCGACGATCTTGCTCGGCCACGACCGCTCCGAGGAGCCGTTCGTTGATATATTGATGAACTCTGCAGTTGACGCCGGGGTCGACCCCCGTCATGCGATTAAAATACTGAACCCTTGCCAATGGTGGACTGTGACAAAAGGAGAGAACTTATGAGCGCCGGCGCTACGCTACTCAAGCTGCAACAGATCGATTTGGAGCTCGCCCGCAACAAGAGCGAACTTGCCAATATGCCGGAGCTCAAGGAGCTCGCTTCCAAGCGCAAGACCTATGTGAAGCTCAAGTCTGAGATGACCAAGCTCTACGCCCAGCGCAAGGATCTGGACATTGAGCTCGACGATCTCAACACCACCGAGATTCAGACCAACAACGCCATCGAGGCTGCCAAGAAGCGCCATGTCGACGGCTCCGACTACCGCGAGGTTCAGGACCTGGAGAATGAACTCGCCACCCTGGCCAAGCGTCTGGACAAGATTGAGCACACCCGCAAGGACGTCGTTGTCGCCCATAAGGAGGCGCTCGACCGCGAGGCCCGCGCGCAGGCAATCATCGCCAAGTTCGAGGAGGGCGTGAAGGCCGATACCAAGGCTGCCCGCGCCAAGGCTGCCGACCTGCAGGCTCAGATTGACGCCGCCACTAAGGAGCGCACCGCGCTTGCCGCCACGCTGCCGGCCGACGTGCTCACCGACTACGAGCGTCTGCTCAAGCAGTTCCGCGGCCTGGCCGTCGAGACCATCCAGGGCAACATCCCCACAGTCTGCCACACCGCGCTGCAGGCATCGTCCATGAGCGACCTCAACCACGACGGTAGCGAGATTACGCACTGCCCGTACTGCCACCGCCTCCTGGTACTCCCGAGCAAGGAAGCTTAAACGATGGCGGCATCCAACAATTCAATGCAACTTGAGGGAAAAACGATCCTGCTGGGCATTACCGGCGGGATCGCCGCCTATAAGTCGTGCAATATCGTGCGCCTGCTGCAAAAGCGCGGTGCGCGCGTCAAGGTCGTTATGAGCGAGCATGCCACGGAGTTTGTGGGCCCGCTCACCTTCCGTGCGCTCACCAACGAGCCCGTTGCCGTGGGCCTATTCGACGATCCCTCCGACCCCATCCACCACATTTCGCTGGCGCAGGAACCCGACCTGGTGGTCGTGGCGCCCGCGACGGCCAATATCATCGCCAAGATGGCCACCGGCATCGCCGATGACCTTATCTCCACCACGCTGCTTGCAACGCCGCAACCCATCGTGATCGCACCCGCTATGAACAACGGCATGTGGAAGGCGCCGGCGACGCAGGCCAACATGGCCACGCTGCGCGAGCGCGGTGTCCATGTTGTGGGACCCGGCAGCGGCTACCTTGCCTGCGGCGACGTGGACACGGGACGCATGAGCGAGCCCGAGGACATCGTCGAGGCTGTCTGTGAGGTGCTCAAACCCGTGCCTCAGGACCTGGCAGGCAAGCGCGTCGTCATCACTGCCGGCCCCACGCACGAACCAATCGACCCGGTGCGATTCATTGGCAACCGCTCATCAGGCAAGATGGGCATCGCCCTGGCAGGGGAGGCCGCTCGCCGCGGTGCTGCGGTCAAGCTTGTGCTGGGACCGACATCGCTCGATGTCCCCCGCGGCGTGGAGTGCGTGCGCGTGCAGACCGCCGCTGAAATGCTGCAGGCAGCGCTCAGCGCCTTCCAGACGGCCGATGCGGCAATTTGTGCGGCCGCCGTCGCCGACTATACCCCCGCCACCCCTGCGGACCATAAGCTCAAAAAGGCCAACGAACGCCTGGATCGCATCGAGCTTGTCGAAACGGTCGATATTTTGGCCGAGCTCTCGCGCCAGAAGGGCGAGCGGTGCGTAATCGGATTTGCGGCCGAGACCGATAACGTTGTCGAGTACGCCGAGCGCAAATTGGCCCGCAAGGGCTGCGATGCCATTATCGCCAACGATGTCTCGCGCGCCGATTCGGGCTTTGGAACCGACACTAACAAGGCCTGGATTGTGAGCACAACGGGTACGCAAGAACTTCCCGTGCTAACAAAACCCCAGCTCGCAGATACAATTTTGGACTTGCTTCAAAATTTATAAAAAAGTTCTTGCACAAGTCTAAAGTTTCGGGTTAATATACTCCCTGTTGCAAGCGAGAGCAGAGCAACAAACATAAGCTTCGGGACGTGGCGCAGCTTGGTAGCGCACTTGACTGGGGGTCAAGGGGTCGCTGGTTCGAATCCAGTCGTCCCGACCAGAAGTTTGCAGGTCAGGCACCTAGTGCCTGACCTTTTTTGTTTTAAGCAATTGCTTAATTTTGATTAAGCAACAGGGTGCCAAAAATCTACCTGCGCGATAATCGCTTTTTGCGGTTACTTGCACGTTTTGCACGCGCTTGAGCCGATTTATTAACGCGACATGAATCTACATACGCGTAGCTGGTATACAGACGAGTACAGGCTGTATTTATCGCGGCGATTTACGCAGATATGGCGACTGTAACGAACTAGTGTGTCGCTGTATTTATTCCAGCAGTTCACTTGATCTGTGGACAAGTGAGCGGTTACAACAAAACGCCAACCAGGATGGACTCCATACGAGGATGCCGCAAAGGTAATGGCGGGGAAGTGCGGCAGGCGCTCTGAGAGCCGCTGTATGCCCCCATTTCTCCTCAACCCGATTACCTGTACAATGAACCTCGAATTGTTTGAGTAATCGCCAAAAGAAAAGCCCTCGCAGGATTGCGAGGGCTTTTCGATGAAAGAGATCAGAAGCAGAAAGCGGGGAGGACATAAAACGAGTCCGTCGCGCTGTAGCTGTAGCAAATACCGCCGCTTTGAACATAGCGAAAGGATGTGGAGCTGCGCGGTCTCACGGAACGAGTCCAGTGGCTATAGCCTGATGCACCGGAATAGTTCGACCTCGTCACGCCCTTGGATTTGTAGCACTCGTACTGGATGCCGTCAGATTGCATATCCCCGTATACTTCGGTTGCCGAGAGCAGAAAAACCTTGTCGGTCGTCGCCGAGGGGGCACCGCCCCCGTTACCGCCAACGTTATCGGTTGTCTTTGTGACGGGTTTCACCTTTGACTGGAGCTCGCTGGGCAGGAGCAACCAGAGGTCACCGCTGTTGAGGCGGGTACGGAGCTCGGACTTATCCCAACCACCGGCATTGGTGTCCGTAGCGTTCATTCTCTGGCTACCCAAGGCAGAGTTGGTCGCCTCGAACGTCAAGCCTGCCATGCCGCTACCATCGGCCAAGTCGTCGTGGTTGATGCCGATGATACGGTACTCGAGCGTCTTGCCATTGGTCAGCTTCATCGAGAACTTGGTGCCGGCATCCATGGCGGCCTTGGCCTTGGCGTAGGCGATAGACGATGTACCGTTCTTGGCAATGTCTTTGGCAACCGCCTCCTGCTCGTCGAGGGTCCAGTCCTTCGCGTCCTTGGCGATGGCCACCTGGACGGCCGCGGAATCGGCGCCTGCGGAGCCGCCACCGGACGCGCCTCCCTCGACGCCGCCGACCGTCCCATTGTTCACCGTGTTGCCGACCAGGTTGGACTGGTTTCGGATGGCTCCGGCCACGCCGGGTCCCGCGAACACGATGACCAGGCCGATGACGGCAATGATCAGGACGTACTCGATAATTGATTGCCCTCGGAAGCGGGTCGTTTCAGGAGCGACCCCCCCCCGAAGGTTAATTGCCGCTGCATGCATATACGGCTCCCTTCACTCGGGGTTTGCAATACGAGCCGAGCGTAGGGCTATTCCAAGTATTTGCAACGGTCTTGCCGCTGCGGCAACGATGACGGCAGGGGAGAAAGTCATGCGCTATTAGCGCGGCTATAACGTCCGCTTCAAATGCCGACCGTATTCATATCGAGGCAGCCATTTCATACCTTCAGAAAGACAACTGAAAGCCGCAAAAAAGCGGGACCCGGCTATAAGCCGAACCCCGCCCAAGAGAAGCCTTTAGAGCCGAGACAGACAACGCGTGTGGACAATCACTCAGCCTCCACCGCCATGCGCACGACCTCTTCCATCGGGTAGCGAGTGCCGCCGTCCCCGTCCAAAGCCTCGTTGTAGGCCTCGATGTCCGCCATGTCCTCAGCCTTCTCGAACGCGGCCCTTCTCACGAACTCGGAAAAGGTCATGCCCGTGGCGTCCGCATGGCCCTGAATCAAGGCCATTTCGCCCTCATCGAACTTGACCGCGATCTCGCGCATCGCCATGGTCGCTCCCGTAAACGCCGTCATCGAAGTGAATCCATTATCCACCCACCGTATACGCCCCGAACTCGAAACACCAAGCAGGATGGACTCTATACGAGGACGCAGCAGAGGTAATGGCGGGGGAGTGCGGCAGGCGCTCTGAGAGCCGCTGTATGACCCCATTTCTCTTCAATCCGACTACCCGTGCCATGAACCTGAAGCCGTTCGTTCGGTCGCCAAAAGAAAGCACGCGCGGGGTAACGCGGGCTTTGCGCTAGACAAGCTAGAAGCACCAGGCGGGGGAGACGCAAAACCAGCCCGGCGCGGAGTTGCTGTCCGACGGATTGCCGCTGCTGTCGACATGGAGGAAGCCCTTCGAGGCGTTCGGAAACACCGAACGCTCCCACCAACCGCTGCCAATGGCAATGGCAGAGTTGGGATTATAGTTCTCCGTCACCTTGCCTTTGAAGGCCTCGTACTGGGTGCCCTCGGAGGAAGTCCAGGGATAGGATGCCCAATAGGAGGTGGGGGGCGATCTCAGAGTAGCTGAGCAGGAACAGCTTGTCCGAGGTAGCCGTCACGGCGGCGTACTTGTTCTCATCACCGCCCCCGACATTGTTCGATAGCTTTTTGACGGCCTTCACCTTGGACTGGAAATCGGAGGGCATCAGATTCCAGATCTTGCCGGAGTTCATTTTCTGACGGAGTTCAGACTTCTCCCAACCGCCGGCGTTGGTGTCAATCGCGTTCATGGGGGACCAAATGCCCGTCGTGGTGGTGAGGAACGTGAGGCCCGCCTTGCCGGATCCGCCTGCAGGGTCATCATGATTGATGCCGATAATGCGGTAAGTCAGCGTCTTGCCATCGGTGAGCTTCATCGAGATCTCGGTGCCGGCATCCATCGCGGCCTTCGCCTTGGCGTAGGCGGGCGACGCCTCGCCCTTGGCGGCGATGTCCTCGGCAACTGCCTTCTGCTCACCGAGGGTCCAGTCCTTCGCGTGTCCTTCGCGTCCTTGGCGAGCGCCGCCTGGACGGTCGCGGAACCCGCGCCGTTACCGCTGCCGGAACCGCTCGGTTCCCAAGTCCCACCTGCTGTCCCGTTTACCAATACTCCCGCCACCGTGTTGAACTGGTTCCTGATTGCCGACGAGACCCAAGGGCCGGCTATCATCACAACCAGGACGATAATCGCGATGACCAGAACGTACTCGATGGCTCCTTGGCCTCGGAGGCGGGTATTCCAAGGAGATACCCACCCCCCGAAGGTTAATTGCCGCTGCATGCATATGCGACACTCCCTTCGCATGGGGATTGATATTGCATGCAGAGCGTACGTTAAAGCGAACCGACTAGCCCGTAACGTGCCGCTGAGGCAACGGCGGCACGGGTGCCCGCGCCACATAAACTGCTTGCCGTTTTGTTTCTTCAGACCTACTGCCACGCCTTCGGGAGGATAACGCCGGGGGCGCAGTGATTGAAGTCACTATGATTGGCATAGGTTGGGACATTCCAATCGGAACAGTCGAGGTTTAGATTTTTGCAATAGCTAAACATGCCGAGCATATCCATGACATCTGAGGTCTTCCACCCTGGTCCAAATTTCACGCTTTTCAGCGAACTGTCAGTGGAAAAAAGGAGACGTAAATCGCCGGCTTTCCGCGTCGACCATCCGGAGATGTCAATCTCCTCGACCTTGTAAAGGTTTTTGAGCGCCGAGTCGAATTCGACGACCGAGGACGTATCCCAGCTTGAAATACTGAAGGAAGTCACATTGCCGCAATACGCGAATGCGTGCTGCAGATTTGTGCAGTTCGACATGTCGAACTTTGCCAGATCAAAGCTCTTGCAGTTCTCCATGTACTGAAAGCAAAATGCCAACGAGTTGATTTCTATGCCATCGTCAATGGCCTTTACGGCCACGATATTACTTCTGTTAGGCCACCAGGGGGCAGTCGTCTTGCCGTCGTTTCCCACGGTCGCGGTGGCGTATCCATTTTCGAACCCCGTATACACCGCCGTCACGCGGCGGCTGTTGAGCATGTCACCGACTCTGGGGACCCCGCGGCGCTTGTAGAACATGAGGCTGTGGTCGTCCTCCGAGTACACGGCGAACGCTATCCCGTGAACGGGGTCCACGATGTCGGCGTCGGTCAACGACCCGTTGCCGCCGCCCGTGCCGCCCGACTCCCAGCTCCCCTTTGAGATTCCGTTGCCGAGCGTCCCCGCCACCGTGTTGAACTGGTTTGTGATCGCCGACGAGACCCACGGTCCCGCGATCAGCACCACCAGGACGATGATCGCGATGATCAGTACGTACTCGACTGTCGACTGCCCCTTCGGGCGGCGGGTAAATCTGGGAGATACCCCCCCCCGAAAGGAATTTCCGCTGCATGCATGTGCGGCTCCTCTCGGATTGCTTTGGCTGATGCTGCAGAGGATAGACGCGATTACTAAGGATGAGTCAACAATGCCGCAGCGGCATTCACACTAAGAGGGTAAGGCGTTCGGAGTGACATCCCGTTCCAAAACGTATACTTGATTTAAGGCGGAGTGGAATGTGGGCGCGCAAGGAGATGCGGAATCGATGAGAGCCTCAAAAAAAACTACTGCAGTGTTATCATCTTTCATCCTCTCTATTCTTCCATTTCTGATTCTATGGGCGGCTTGGTCAGTCCTCCCTGATACAATTCCCGCTCATTGGAGTGGGGGTGTGGTTGATCGATGGGGTAATAAGCTTGAATTGCTGGTTGTTCCGCTGTTTTCTCTGATTGGTTCTATTGCAATTTCTGTGTACCTTATTGTTTCCACGCGGCGAAGAGAGTTCGCGGATTTCTCTGCTCGAATGCGACGGGACTTTGTTGCGTGCTATATTTCTAGTCTTCTTTTATCGACAACCTGCTCAGTGATAATTGCCGTTTGGGTTCAGTTGATTCTTACGCAAAGCACTGCGGTTGATGGGGGACTTGGACTATCGATCCTGTATTCCCTTCCCGGGCTATATGTGATCTTGTGCGCTTTGCCGCCTTTTTATGCGAGCGGCGAGAGCAAAAAGGCAGAGCGCCTGATAACAGTTCTTATTGGCTGCGCGGAGATTGTTCTTTGTGGAATAGTGCTTGAAGGTTCGGCTGCCTCTTATACGATGATTGGACTGATGATTCTGTTCTGTGCGTTTGAGATTGTGTCACAGGTAAGGGATAGCCGGTCCTTATGAGTTGAATTACGCGCGTGCGGATATAAAGGTTGGCATGTTAAGCTGGTCGTTTCCTCGTTCTGGGACATTTGCAGTAGGATGAGTGGGACTAGGCGCGCTGCGGTGTGATGGTGACGGTTGAGACTTGTATCGCTGCAAATCCGCTGATGCACATTTTGCTATTGGGCTTGAAGGTGGGACCTACAGGCCTTTGTTTGGGATGTTCCGGTCGTCCAACACGTGTTGCACGGCTTTATATTGTTACGCTCGTTCGGCGCTCCGTTGGAGCATTTCCGGGTTTGTCGGCATCATGACTTGGCCAAGTGACACGCTTGCCGGGACGGTTGTAACGCCGCGCCGGTTCCGTGTGCTCCTTCGTTGTTGGCCTGTCCAGCCGGGGGCGGATTCGGCCTCATGTTGTGGCGCACGGCCTTCAGGGGCTTCCCCCTGGCGAGTTATGTTCGTTCGTATGGGTAAGGGTCGGGTTGAGCTGACAATCCCGTGTCGGAAGGGGCTTGCACCATGCGCGCGATGACAGAGATTGAGTGGCTGGACGGCCGTGTGACGAAGGTGCCGGAGCTCGCCCTGGGCGATGCGCTCGGCGAGAGCGTCCAGGCGGAGCTCGATTTCGGGTTCGACGACGTGTTGGAGGGCCTTTGGGTTGAGGTGCGCCATCATGAGCCGGATGAGGACTCGGACGGCGACCCGCGCGGGAGGGGCTGCGCACTGTACGCGGACTGCCGGTACAGCCTGGTCGAACCGTCGGACCTCGACCGTGTCTTCTGCATCCTTTACGAGGGGCAGCCGAGGGTCCAGCCGCGTCGCGGGGGAGCTCGTGAACCTTTCGCGGGCCTGCGCGTTGTCCTGCCTCATGCTCGGATCTCCCTACCCGCCAGGCGCCCTCGAGGCCCTGGCCGCGTGCGCTCGATACCTCTGCGGTCCGGCTTTCACGTCCGACCTCGCCGCCCGCGTCCGCGCGCGGATCCCATCCGGCCTCACGCGCTTGAATATCGAGCTGAGCCCAAACGATGACCCACACCCCATCGGTCTTCATGATGATGCCTCGATGAGCCAGCTCGCCCAGAGCTTTCGATACAGTCGGTTGAGTCGAACAGACTTTTTTTCGAGCTTGTCCTGACGCATGAAAAGACCTTTTGCAAGTTCTTTTCCGTTGGCATCCTTCCTATTAGGCCCTTTGGACGTCTGGAAGGAGCAAATCACGATCAGAATCGCAAGCTGGACGCGATTCTTCGCGACCGCAAATAATGAGTCGTAGGATGGCCTGTTGATTCCACTCAGGATCTCGCTCTTTGCAATCTCATCCTGTCGAACGTCAAGCGCCGCCTCCATCTCGCTAGGCGTCTCGGCCTGATCGGCAACCGATGGAGCGTCCGTGTCTAAAGGCCACGGGAGGCCACGGCCTTTTTGCGGTTTGTAGCTACTTGTACTCATGTTGATTCCTCCGGTGCGAGGCTATCCAACCCAATTGCCGACTGTGCCCATAATATGGTTGATTTCCGATCTCAGCCGAACACATTGAGCGGATAAGCCGTTCCCGCAGTTAGCCGAACGCCCCCGAGGCCCCATTCAGGCCACGGGGGCGTCGTTTTCCCAGTTGAAGGAACGGTGGAGATGTGTTTCGATGGGTCCGGTGGCCATGCTCCGCCCGCCGCCCGGCACCTCTTCCCAGACTCAACCGTACGGTCGGTCCGTCTATTCCGTTTTCGCCCTTAGGCTAGGCCAGCGGGGCATCGCCCCTCTCTGCGCGCGCCCTCTCGGCGGGGCCGGCGGGGCCGACCTGTCGGTCTACGACGGGTTCCTGAAGGGGGCGGTCGCCGATGGCAGCTAGCGAGGAGCTGGCCCGCAGGGTCGTGGAGGCCGGGCGGTCGTGCTCGCTCACCACCGCCGTCCTGGAGGAGTGGTCGAGGCTCGGCACCCCGAAGCAGGTGGAGTACCTGGCGGGCTACCTCGAGGCGGAGAGGTCCAGCCGCGAGGCCTCGAAGCGCGCGACGCTGCTCAGGCGCTGCGCGCTGCCGGCGCCCAAGACCTTCGACGGCTACGACTGGTCGGCCGTGTCGTGGCCGGAGGGCATGGGGCGCGAGTCGCTGCTCGCGCTCGACTTCGTCGAGCGCAGGGAGAACCTCGTGCTCATGGGCGACGTCGGCACCGGCAAGACGCACATGGCGTCGGCCCTCTGCGCGCTGGCGTGCGAGAGGAGGCTCGAGGCGCGCTTCTTCACGGCGTCCTCGCTCGTGATGCGCCTGAGGCGCGCCCGCGACGACGGGAGGCTCGACCGGGAGGCCGCGCTCATCGGCAAGGCCCGCCTGCTCGTCATCGACGAGCTCGGGTTTCTCCCGCTCGACGCGGACGGGGCGAGGCTGCTCTTCCAGGTCTTCGCCGACGCATACGAGAGGCAGTCGGTGGTAATCACCACGAACCTGGAGTTCAGCAGGTGGGGGTCGGTGTTCGGGGACGACCAGATGGCCGCCGCCGTGATCGGTGTTAGCGTCAATCTATTTTTCACCAGTTTCGCTAAACAGGCGCACCGTTCGCGCAAAGGCGGTTTCACCGGTTGCGCTAGCGTATTTTCACCGATTCCGGTCACGGCTTGACGGGCCCGTCCCTCGGCAGGTCCTTCAGCCTGTAGGACCTGCCGGTTATCTTGACCAGGTGGCAGTGGTGGCACACCCTGTCCGCGATCGCGCTCGCCGCCACGTCGTCCCCGAACACCCTGCCCCAGCCGCTGATCCCCACGTTG
>DBEYYU010000072.1:0-24582 GCA_048184855.1 Collinsella aerofaciens | reverse complement strand
GAAAGCAAACCGTGGCCGGCCCTTCGCCTTACGTACCACCATTGGGAACTTTGGCTGATACTTTGAAAGCAATGAGGCTTTTGTTGGCAGGGCCTTTGAGCCCGATTGGGAACTTTGGGACCGCCTTAAACGTTTGTCTGGATGGGGCTTTGGGTACCCTTTGTTTTACTTTGGGTTGATACACTGAATTTGGAGGGTTTGGTTATGGGATATTTGGATCTGGCCCGTTCTCGTTATTCTTGTCGTGAGTTTGAGGATCGTTCTGTTGAGCAAGCTGTGGTGGATGCCATTGTTGAGGCTGGGCGTATTGCTCCTTCTGCTTGTAATAATCATCCAACCCGTGTGATGGTGTTGGATACGCCTGAGCTTCTGGAGAAGGCAGCTGCTTGTCAGCCTCGGTTTGCTCGTGATGAGTCTATCTTTGGCGCTCCGCTTGTCTTCCTTATTTGCAGCGTTACCGGTGATGCTTGGGTGCGCCCGTATGACCAGATGAATTCTAGTGAAATCGACACCTCAATCGTGTGTGATCAGATGATGATGGAGGCCACCGAGCAGGGCCTGGAAACGTGCTGGGTATGCCATTTTAAGCCTGAGGTGGCGCAGGAGCAGTTCAATCTGCCCAAGGGCGTCTATCCCTATCACATGCTCGTCTGTGGATATCCTGCCGACCACATCGCCGATCCCGAGCATCGCGAGGCCCGTACCATTCCCCTCTCCGACTTCCTCCTCAAGTAGGTTTTGGGACATGCCTTAAAACCTACCCTTGACCGCTCACCCGTTCGCCGAGTTCTGCGCCATTATGTGCAGGGCTCGGTTTTTTATGTTACGCACTCCGGCACAGTCATAAAAAAGGACCCGCAAGCTGCGGGTCCTTTCTAGGCACTAAATTGTAGGCCGAATGTTAGTCCAGGTCGTCGGCAGCAAAGTTGTCGATCGGGGCGAAGGGATCGGCCACGGGGACAACCGGGTCAGCGACGGGCAGCGGCTCGGCGGGAACAGTCACTGCAGGAGAAGCGGCAGAACCGACCGGCGTGGAGGCCATCAGATCGGCCGGGAAGGAATTCTGGGCATCGTCCATGAAGTGCTGGATGAGCTTGAGATACTCTGCCTTGAACTCCTCACGGGAAGCCTTGAGACGATCGATCTCCTCGAGCTCGGCCTGCTTCTCGGTCAGAGCCTGGCGGATAACCTCGCGGGCCTTGGCGTCAGCCTCGTTGCGGATACGCTCAGCGTTCTCGTTGGCATCGTTGACGATGGTCTCAGCGGTCTGCTGGGCAGCGATCAGGGCAGCGGAAATCTGGCGCTCCTGAGCGGAGAAGTCAGGGGCGGGAGCAGCCACGGGGGCGGCAGGAACGGCCTGGGCGGTGGCATCCTGAGCTTGGGCAAGCTGAGCCTGCGCATCGGCAAGCTGCTGCTCGGTAGCAGTCAGGCGACCCTTAAGGTCGACGATCTTAGCGAGCATAGCGTCAACCTCGGAGGACAGCGTCTCCAAGAAGACGTCGACCTCAGCAGGATCGTAGCCACGCTTGGCCTCAGAGAAAGTCTGAGCCTGGATGTCTGCAGGGGTAATAGCCATAACAAGTCTCCTTTTTCATCGCCTCGGCGCTACACGCCCGACGTAAGTTACTAAGTCAGTTCTACACGAGTATACCTATAAGAAGCTGCAGAACCAGCCTCTGCACCAACTGCAACGCAATAATCGCAACGACCGGCGAAAAATCGATACCGCCCATCGGCGGGATGAAACGACGGAACAGGTTGAGCCACGGACCGCACACGCTATCAAGCACCGCGGCAATATCCTGAAGCAAACCACCCTGCTTCATGGGAATCCACGTCATAAAGCAGTAGACGACAATGAGCGTGGAATAGAAGTTGAACAGCGTGTTGACCAGCTGGACGATAGTGTAGATGTTGATGGGAATCTCCTCGTCTTGTCTTTACTTAAGGTAGCCGTCGGCACGAAGCTTCTTGAGATCGGAATCTTTGACCTCGCAACCGGCGGGCAGCACCATGAACACGCGGTCGCCCACCTCCTTGACCGTGGCACCCAGACCGCAGGCAAAGCCGTAAGAGAAGTCCAAGACGCGCTTGGCAACTTCGGTGCGTACGCCCACAAAAATCAGTGCGACAGGCTGCTTGGTGCGAACGCGGCGCACCACGGTCTCCACGTCGTCATAGCTCTCGGGGCGCAGGACATAGGCCGGCAGCTGCGGCGTGGCGTTGATGATATTGCTCGCATAGGCCGAGGCATCGCTCGGTGCAGGCGCGGGTGCAGCGGCGGCACGGGCGCGGGTATTCTCGGCGTAGCTCGACGGCGTGTCATAGGCACCAGGACGATAACCGCTCGCAACACTGTCCTGCGAGCGCGAAGGCGGGTTATACGTCGTGGCATGGCGGGAGTCATCGCCGACCAGCTGACCGGAGCGCGTATACACGGCAACCGACTCAGCTTCACCGCGGCGCGTCTGGCCAAGCAGGCCGTTGCTCGGCTCGTCTTGGGTGTAGAAGCCCTCGCCCGAAGCACCACTGTAGCCGTTGTTCTGATAGCCATCGTCGTAGCCGTCATCGTAGCCGTAGTCGTCGTCCTGGCCATAACCCTGGTCGTAACCCTGCTGGCCGCCCAGGTGCATCTTATTTTTAATCTCGTCAAGGAAGCCCATGGTTGTGTCCTCTCGCGGTTTAGTGCAGGCGCCCCGATAATCAGTGCGCACTTCAGAGCCTTATTTTACTGCAAACTCCGGGCTAAATACTACCCTGCCCAGGCGAACGAGCGTAGAGCCCTCCTCAAGGGCAGACTCAAAGTCCTCGCTCATACCGCAGGAAAGCTCAGGCAGGTTCAAATCGGGATGCGCCGCCTCCAGCTCATCCCTCAGCTCACGAAGCCCCGCAAAGGTGCGGCGTGCCACATCCTTATTCCCCCGGGGCGCCATAGTCATAAGCCCCTGTACGCAAATTCCCTCAAGTTCTGCAAGCTCACCCGCGGCGGCGCGAATCTCATCGGGTGAAAAGCCTCCCTTCGACTCCTCACCACTCACATTGACCTCAATGAGCACACGCTGGGGGCCGACGAGCTCGCCTGCCTCAATCTTGCGAACAGCACGGCTCGAGATCGCCTGCGCCAGATGCAGCGAACCCACCGAGTGAATCAGCTCGGCTGAGCCCAGCACCGCATTGATCTTATTGGTCTGCAGGTTGCCGATCATATCGAAGCGCACCTCGGGCAGCTCCGGATGCTCCGCCAGACCCGTGAGCTTGCGAACCAGCTCCTGCGGGCGGTTCTCGGCAAAATGGCGATACCCCGCTTGGATGGCGGCAACGGTCTCATCGACACCAACGGTCTTGGACACGGCAATGAGGCTCGCGGCGTCGTGGGGACGGCCCGCGCGATCGAGCGCCGCATAAAAACGTTCCAGAATCTGCTCGCGGCGAGCGCGCATCAAGTCCAAATAGTTATCCATTGCCAATCGCCTCCGCTGACAGCCAAACAAGTAGTCCCATGCTAACGCAAGAGCGCGGCCCCGCATGTGCAAGGCCGCGCTCACTTAGGTATTTACAATCTTTCGACGAACGGGGTTACTTACTCCTCGTCGTCCTCGCCATCGTCCTCATCCTCAAGATGATCGAGCAGGTAGCGAAGACCCTCGCTGACCTCGTTAACGGGCACCTTGGCAACGTAGCGTGCATCGACGGCGGGCCTCATGATAACACCCTCGCCCGAAGGCACGCGCATGCTCTCGAGCTCATCCTCATCAGTGCAGGCGATATCACCGGCAGTCATACGCTGTCCGGTCAACAGGAAGGTCAGACGGCAGGCGGCATCGATGGAAATCGAGGCGATGCGATCGAGATAGCGCGATACCATGATGGCGCGGCGCAGGTCGTCATAGTTGCTGTCGTCGTCCATAAAATCGCCCGTGTCCATGCGGTTAAAGGTGCGGAAGAACTTCTCGTAGGCGGCGTGCACTGGCTCGTCCTCGACGGCCAAGTTGCAGATGATGGACATGTCGTTGGTGACGAGCGCAGAAAGCGAAGAGCCCAGTACCTGGTAGACGGCCTCAGCCTCGGCCTCGACCGTGCCGACAAGCTCCTTGGGCAGCGAGATGTCGGCCTTGATCATATGACGCGTGGCGCGGCAAATCTGGCGAACCTTATCGGTCATGCGCTGCAGGTTAAAGTCGACGTAGATGATCGTCTGCAGCAAGCGGAAGTCGGAGGCGACCGGTGACTGCGTGGCAATCAGGTTGTAGCAGACGGCCTCCAGGTTGGCGCAGCGTGCGTCAATCGAAAGCGTGCGCTTCTTGGTCTTGGTGGCGAGCTTGCGGTCGTCGGTCACATAGGCCTTCACGGCATCATGGAGGGCCAGATCGACGGCCTCGTAGATGCTCAGCATCTCGTGACGGGCCTCGATGAGCTGACGGGAAAACAGTTTGCGCATGGTTCACTCCAATCAGTTGGGTGCGGTCATGCCGCCCGCACAGTGAATACGCACCGGACCAGATCCGATCGGCTTGGGACTAGTCGCACCGATCAGCCAAAGCGGCCGGTGATATAGTCTTCCGTCCGCGAGTCCACCGGACTGGTGAAGATCGCGTCGGTTTGACCATACTCGATGAGCGTGGCGGGCTCGCCGGCAACTTCCTGCAAGAAGAATGCGGTGTAGTCGCTAATACGAGCTGCCTGCTGCATTGAATGCGTGACGATGATGATCGTCATCTCGGGCGCCAGCTCGGCCATCAGATCCTCGACCTTAGAGACGGACGTGGGGTCGATGGCGGAGCAGGGCTCGTCCATCAGGAGGACATCGGGTTGCACCGCGAGCACGCGCGCGATGCACAGACGCTGCTGCTGACCGCCCGAGAGCGCCAAACCATCCTTGTTGAGCTGATTGGATACCTCTTTCCAGAGGTTGGCGCGCTTGAGCGATTCTTCCACGATGTCATCGAGGTCACTTTTGCTAGTCACGCCCTGCAGACGAGGGCCAAAGGCGACATTCTCGTAGATGGATTTAGGAAACGGGTTGGGCTGCTGAAAGATCATGCCCACGCGACGACGGAGATCGACCGGGTCGACACCCTCGGCATAGATATCGTTGCCGTCGAGCGTCATGGTGCCCTCGATGCGCGTGCCCTCGATCAGGTCGTTCATGCGGTTGATGCAGCGCAAAAACGTCGATTTGCCGCAGCCCGAAGGGCCAATAAACGAGGTGATGGCGTTTTTGGCGATGTTGAGGTCAAGCCCCGTCAGCGCATGAAAGTCACCGTACCAAAAGTTGAAATCCTTGGCCGTAATGGCCGCTTGCTCCAACGTGGGAGCGGACTGATAAACGGACATGGGACTCCTTAGCTAGCGACGCTTGCGCGACAGGAAGCGCGCAAACAGGTTGAAGGCCAAAATGATCACCATCAGCAAGAGCGCGGTGCCGTAGGCTGCGTTCATGTTGATGCCGTCGTTGGCAAGCAGGTACAGGTGAACCGTCATGGGGCGGCCGGAATCGAGCGGTGAAATAGGTAGATTGATGGCCTGGCCCATGGTGTAGAGCACCACCGCGGTCTCGCCGATGGCACGGCCGATGGCGAGGACGATGCCCGTGGCAATACGGCCAAAGGCAGAAGGAAGCACGATCTTGGAGACAACCTGCCACTTGGTAGCGCCCAGGCCGTACGCGCCCCAACGGATATAGCGCGGAACGGCGCGAATGGCCTCTTCGGTGGTGCGCATGACGATGGGAAGCATCAAGAGCGCGAGTGCCAGAGCGGCCGAGACCATCGAAAGGCCCAGGCCCATGGCCTCGACAAACAAGGCGTAGCCAAACAGACCCATAACGATGGAGGGCACCGAGGCCAAAGCGTCAGCAGCGTAGCGAATGAGCTCGACGACCTTGCCCTGCTTGGCGTACTCGGCCAGATAGACGGCTGCCAGCACAGCGATCGGCGTGCAGATAAGCATGGCGAGCGCCGTCACGTAGACGGTCGAGACGATCGTGGGCCAAATTCCGCCCTCGGCGTTGACGCCCTGGGGCCAACCGAAGATAAAGTCGAGCGAGATGTGTGGCAGGCCGTTGATGACCACGTAGGCGATGATAGCGACCAGCACCAGCGTGGTGATGTAGGCAGCGGCACGAAACACGCCAAGCATGATCTTGTTGGACAGGTCCTTGTTGATGCGGCCCTTCTTGCCGTGGGAAAGGGCACGCTTGATGCGCTCGCGCGACGAGGTCGTATCGACCGTCGTGTCAACGGAATCGGACATAGCCTACCCCCTCTTCTTCTTGGAAATCAGACGAACGATACCCACCAGCGTGGCGGAGATGATAAACAGGACCACACCCATGCCGAACAGCGCCGAGCGGTGCAGACCCGAGGAATAGCTCATGTCGAGCGCAATCTGGCTCGTGAGCGTCGAGATGGGGCTCGCAATGCTGTCGGGAATAACCGGGGCGTTACCTACGACCATGAGCACGGCCATGGTCTCGCCGATGGCACGGCCCATACCCAGCACGATGGCATCAACGATACCCAGCTTCGCGGCAGGTAGCACGACCTTATAGATGGTCTGCCACTTTGTGGCGCCCATGGCATACGATGCCTCGCGAATGCCCATGGGAATGGAATTGAGAGCATCGATGGTGAGCGTGGTGATGGTAGGGACGATCATGATGGCGAGCACAAACCACGCCGTCAGCGCACCAAAACCAAGGCCGCCGGTCAGTTGTGCGATAAACGGACGGATGATGATCATGCCAAAGAAGCCATAGATGATAGAAGGGATGCCCGCCAGCAGGTCAACGGCGGGGCTGATGAGCTTGCGCACGCGCTTGCTGGCAATCTCGACCAGGTAAACGGCCGTACCCACGCCCAGCGGCACGCCCATGGCGAGCGCACCGACGGTCACCAGACCTGAGCCGGCAAGCAGCGACAAGATGCCGTAGTGGCCCTCGGAAGGCGCCCACGTAAAGCTAAAGAAGTCAGCCAGACCGATGTCAGTAAAGACGGGCAGCGCCGAGTACGTGGTAAAGACAAAAATCAGGATGACGGTAACGACCGCCAAGAACGCGCAGGCAAAGAAGATCCACTGCAGCGCCTTCTCCTTGATATAGGTACTGCGCGATACGAGCGCCAGCTCGCGCTTCTTGGGCGTTTGAACATTCTGCTCAGTCTGGGAGTTTTCCTGTGCTTCCATGCTACTCACTCCCCTTCTCGTCGTTGGTGACGGGAATAAAGCCCGCCTCGCGAATCTGCTTGTCCATCTTTTCGGACGTCACATAGTCGATGTAATCCTGCGCCTGCTGCGAAGGCACACCCTTCACAAAGAAGTAAAGGTCGCGCGAGATGGGATAGCCGCCACTCGCGACCGTCTTCTCGGACGCCTCAACATGATTGACCGAGACGGCCTTGACCGAGGTCTTGGCGTTGAGGCTATCGACGAAGCCCAGCGAAATGTAGCCGATGGCCCCACGCGAACGAGATACCACGTCGCGCACCTGGCCCGTACCCGAAAGAACAGCCGAGCGGCGATCGAACGGCGTGCCATCCATCACGATGGTACGGAAGGCCTCGCGCGTACCGGACGCCTCGTCTCGGTTGATGACCTGAATCCTCAGGTCCTCGCCACCGACCTCTTTCCAATTGGTAATCTTGCCGGCGTAGATATCGCGGAGCTGCTCGGTCGAGAGGTTATCGACGGGGTTGTCGTCGTTCACGATGACCGCAATACCGTCGTGGGCAATGACGATGGGAGTCAGGCCCAGATCCTGTTCGTCGGCATTGAGTCCACGGGAGGAGCTGGCGATATCGGCCGTGCCGGCGCTGACGGCCTCGATCCCAGCGGAAGAACCCAAACCGGAAACGAGCACGTCGATGCCGGTCTCCTCCTTAAAGCCCTCGGCCGCAATCTCGGCGATAGGAAGGCAGGTCGTGGAGCCGGCCACGGTAATGGAAGAGCTAGAAGATCCCGAAGAACAGGCGCACAGCGTAAGCGTAAGCACAGCGGCGCTCAGGACCGATACGATCTTTCTCATAGCATCACGCCGATCGCAGCATGGCGCCCACAGGTGCCGTCCTCGTTACGGTAGGAATAAAAGCGGTCGTTCTGACGCACGGTCGAAAGCTGGGTATCCACGATATTATCCGTGTCGACACCGACATCTACCAGCGCCTCGCGAATGGCAGCGGAAAGATCAAGCATGCGAGAGGTATTCGCATCGATGCAAGAGAACTCGGCGGCAAAGCGATCCATGAGTTCCTGGGATACCTCATATTCGTCACCCAAGATATGGGGGCCGATATAGGCGGAAACGTCGCTCGCATCGCAACCGGCAGCATCGCAAAGCGCCTGGCACGCCTGGGCGGAAATACGTGCAATCGTGCCCTTCCAACCGGAGTGCACCACGGCAAATCCGCCGGGGGCCACCAGCACCACGGGAACGCAGTCGGCAAAGCAGAGCAGCACGGGCACGTTATGCGCCGTGCAGACGATGGCATCACAGCCCTCGGCAATCTGCTCGCGAACGTCCTCAAGGTCATCGGCGCCGTTCGAGGTCACCGCAACGATATGATCACCATGGACCTGATTGGGAACGAGCAGGTTGTGCTCGCACTCGGCGGCACCCATAGCCTCGAGCGCACGACGACGATTTTCTTGAACAGCAAAGGGGTCATCGCCAACATGCGAGCCCAAGTTGAGTGAGGAGTACGCATCTTCGGAAACGCCACCGGCGCGCTCGGTGAAGGCAAAGCGAACATCGGATGTCGCGCCCTCCACCAACGTAACTCCATCATGGTCGACACGCGAAACTTTGTCCGCACGTGCTGCCATACTAAAGCCTCCTAATAACACAAGTACCGCGGCATCGCCGCTACAGCCCGCGTTTATACGGCTGTCATACTTCTCTAAAAGGATACCTGCTGCGCTGGAGGCAATCGTAAAGGGAACGTAAAGAGATTGGAGGTTCTAGTTTACAAAGTCGAAATAAAAAGGGCGCGTCCATACGGACACGCCCCTGTGCACAACAATGCAAAGAACGACTTAGAAGCTACCGCGCTTCAGGAAGTCGGGAAGCTCGAACTGATCGTTGCCGAAGTTAGGAAGCTCGGTGCCACCGACGTTGCGGGTCGGAGCGGCCTGAGCCGGGCTCGTGGCAGGAGCGGTGCGCTGCGGCTCAGCGGAGGCAGCGGCCTTGCTCTGAGACTGCTGAGCAGCAAAGAGCTCGTCCTGACGGTTGACGTTGGAGTCGGAGAAGCCCGTAGCGATGACGGTGATACGCACCTGATCGCCCAGGGACTCGTCGACAACGGTACCGAAGATGATGTTGGCCTCGGGGTCGACGGCGTTGGCGACAACGTCGGCGGCGTCGCTGATCTCCTGGATGCCCAGGTCCTTGGAACCGGCGATGGAGAGCAGCACGCGCGTGGCACCATCGATGGAGCTCTCGAGCAGCGGGCTGGAGATGGCCTGCTGGGCAGCGTCGACGGCACGGGTGTCCCCAGAAGAGGTACCGATACCCATCATGGCGGTACCGGCCTGCTTCATGATGGTCTTAACATCGGCGAAGTCCAGGTTGATGATACCGGGGACGGTGATGAGGTCGGTGATGCCCTGGGTGCCCTGGGAAAGGACGCCATCGGCAATCGCGAAGGCCTCGAGCATGGTGGTCTTCTTCTCGGCGATGTCGAGCAGCTTATCGTTAGGGATGACGATCATGGTGTCGACGCAATCGGAGAGGGTCTTAATGCCCTCCTCGGCGCTCTTCTTGCGCTTGCGGCCCTCGAAGGTGAAGGGCTTGGTCACGACGGCGACGGTCAGCGCACCGACCTCGTTCATCGCGATATCGGCAACGATGGGAGCAGCGCCGGTACCGGTGCCACCGCCCTCGCCGCAGGTGATGAACACCATGTCGGCGCCAGCGAGCGCCTCGGCAATGTCGTCGCGGGACTCATCGGCAGCCTTGCGGCCAACCTCGGGGTTGGCGCCGGCGCCCAGGCCGCGGGTAAGGTCGGTGCCGATGTGCACCTTGATATCGGCATCAGAGATCGCGAGTGCCTGAGCATCGGTGTTGATGGCAACAAACTCGACGCCGCGGATGCCCTCTTCGATCATTCGATTGACCGCGTTGGTACCGCCGCCGCCGACGCCGACCACCTTAATGACGGCAAGGTAGTTGTTGATCTCTGTCTCGTGCATGTCGGTCCTCCGAACAAAGGTTATAGCCATAGCATGGGTCGACCCCTGCGCACATTAACCTTCAGGTTGAAAGTAAATGCAAAGGTAAACCGTATTATGTTTGCACATTATGAACGTATCAGTCAAATAATTGACCGTGAAAACCAAACAAACCAGATAAACGGCGTGGTATGGCCCCTCAACAAAGCATCAACCAGCGCTACGAGGTCGGAGCATTCCTAAATGTGTAGTTGCCCGGAGAGCGCACATTGATATACGTTACGCCCTCTACCTGCGAAAGCAACTTGGTGACTACGCGTTCCTTCTTGGCGATATCGTCCGAATCGCCCAGCGACACCTCAATGCCGTTATTGAGGTTTGCCGAGATGGCTTCGACCGAAGGCGTGGAAATATCCTTGACTTGTCCCAAGAACTCGCTCGAAAAACCACGCACATAATCCAGGCCGGCCTTAACGGCTTTGGAGTTCACCGCCTGGCCGGAAACCGGAGCGACATCCGCCGAGACATCAGTCAACAGCACCGCGCCATAGTGCTTAGCGAGCGCCAGCGCGGCATCGATTCCGGTCAGGGTATTTGAGCCCTGCCCTGTCGTGATGACGTTGCCCTGGTCGTCCACTTCGACCGACGTCGACAGTGGGGCGATCCAAGTGTCATCATCCCCGATGGCCCAAGCAAGGTCATCGGAGCTGATATAGGCAATTGCGATGACCTTGCGCTCCATCGGCGTAATGATAAGCGTATGCGGGAACTGACGCTGGACATCCACGCCCGAGACCCACGGGTTCTGCTTGAGGTCCTCGGTAATCTGGTCGGGATCGACGTTAAAAAGCGACGTTCCCTCGGGCAAATCGATCAGCTGGATAGCATCGTGCTTCGTCACATGCTCGCTGCCTTGAATCTGAATATCAGTGGCGGTAAACAATCCAGAGTTAATCACCACGATGGCAACGACGACGAGCACGGCCAAGACGGCCAGAACGCCGCCCACGATTTTGCCTTTGCCTGTAACGACAGAAGCGGCGTCTGATGTTTTATTTACCATCGCCCCAAGTGAAGACAACGGGTTGACGCCTTTTTTACCCGAAGGCTTCTTGGCGGTAGCCGGCACCGATGTCAGCGAGCGCGGTTTCGATGCGCCCAGCGTGAGACCCGGACGCGCCGCTTTAGTTCCCGTCGAGGGCTTAGGAGCTGCCATGGGACGGGCAGGCTTGGCGCCCATAACAGGCTTTGACGTCACCGAAGGACGCGAGGACTTTTTTGCGGCCGGACGATTACCGAGCTGAGAGCCGACGACCGGACGACCGGCCTGTCGAGCATGCCCGACAGACTTAGAGTGCGCGACGGTATTGCGTTGAGGTTTGGCAGGCGCGCCGGAACGCCCTCCGGCGCGGCGGAAGGTGGGTTTCGATGCTCTAGAAGCCGAGGAATTTAACTTCCGGTCTGAGCTCGATGCCATACGCCTCCCTCACCTTTCCGTGCACATGTCTGATAACCGCGGCAACGTCATCGGCCGAGGCAGTTCCGTTATTAACGATAAAATTAGCGTGAACGGGCGAAACTTCCGCGCCGCCAATCGAAAAACCCTTTAATCCACAATCCTCGATAAGCTTGCCCACACTCGCATCGGGCGGGTTACGAAAGACCGACCCGCAGGATGCGCGACCCATGGGCTGCGTACGTTTGCGCCTCGTCAGGTACCGTTCCATGCGCTCGCGAATGTCGGCCTTGGGCGCCGGTTTAAGCTTGAGCACGCACTCGAGGATGATCTCATTGCGGGGAAGGCTACATTCGCGGTAGCCCCATGTGATCTCGGACCCCGCATAATGCTTGATACCAGATGCCGGGTCAAACGTTACGACATCCTCAACCAGCGAGCCAATCCACTCGGTCCGTGTGCCGGCATTCATAGATATCGCACCGCCGACCGAGCCAGGGATGCCAACGGCAAACTCAAGGCCCGAGAGGCTACGCGACAGGGCATCGTTGACCAGGCGCGCAAACATCACGCCCGCACCGACCGTCAGCGTACAACCGTCATCGGCAACAACCGTGCGCTGAAACTCACGTCCGAGCGAAATGACGGCGCCGCGATAACCGCCATCGGCAACCAGCAGATTGGAGCCCTTGCCTATGATGACCCACGGCACCTGCTCGCGATCGAGCACCGCCACGGCGCGGCGAAGGGCATGATAGCTATGGCACGTCACAAAGAGGTCGGCCTTGCCGCCGATACGATAGCTCGTATGACGCGCAAGGCGCTCGTCCTCAATCACATCCGTGTCGATCATGCCCGAGAGCGCCATGACGGCGTTAAACAGACCCATTAGACTTAAGCGTCTTTCTTGGCAGTCAGATACTCAATGAACTCGGGACCGACGGTCGTAACGTCACCGGCACCCATAGTGAGCAGCAGGTCGCCCTCGCCCACCATCTGCTCGAGCTCCTGATTAAGCTCAAGACGGCTGGAACAGTACACGACCTCCTTGCCAGGATGCTTGGCGCGCACGGTATCGGCGAGCATCTTAGAGGTGACACCCGGAATGGGCATCTCGCCAGCCGAGAACACATCAATCAGCAGCAGTTTATCGGCATTGGCAAATGCATCGGCAAAGTCGTCGCACAGGGCCTGCAGGCGCGAATAGCGGTGCGGCTGGAACACGACGTCGACGTGCTTGTAGCCCAGCGACGAAGCGGCAGCGAGCGTCGCCTTGATCTCGGTGGGGTGATGGCCGTAATCATCGACCACGGTGATGCCATCGATATCGCCCACGTGGGTAAAGCGACGGCGGACGCCCTCAAAGCTCGAGAGCGCCTTGGCGGCGGCGTCGATATCAAGGCCCAGGACATGTGCGACGGTGAGCACCGCCGTGGCGTTGAGCATGTTGTGGCGACCGGGATTGCTCTTGATCTCCACAGCATGCTCAGTGCCGTCCTCAAAGCGAACGATAAAGTCACTCTGGATGCCCTTAACATCCGGGTGCATGCAGACGATGTCGTTGCTCTCGGCAAAGCCGTAGGAAAGCACGTGACGGCCCGTCGACTTGGCGAGCTCGACCAGATGCGGGTCCTCGCCGCAGACGATGACAGTGCCGTCCTCGCCCACCAGGCTCATGAATTTGGCGAAAGTCGCCTCGATCTCCTCGATACCCGAGTAGTGATCGAGGTGGTCGGCCTCGACGTTGGTCACAATGACTACGTTGGGGTTCAGGAACAGGAAGGAGCTGTCGGACTCGTCGGCCTCGGCGACAAAGTAGTCGCCCGAGCCGTTCTTGCCGTTCGTGTCATAGCCCTCGACGATGCCACCGATCAAGAAGCTCGGATCCAGACCCATGCGGTCGAGCATGGTGGCGCACATCGAAGACGTGGTGGTCTTGCCATGCGTGCCGGCAACAGCGACAGTCGTGTAGCCGTGGCCCAAAGCAGAGAGCATCTTGGCACGGGGCCACACGGGAATACCAAGCTCACGAGCGCGCACGAGTTCAGGGTTGGACTCCGGAATAGCGGTGGAGACAACAACCACGTCGGGCTTGACGTCGTCGATCGTGGCGGCCTCATGGCCCACATGCACCTTCACACCAGCGCGGGTGAGCTGGCGGATATAACGTGACGTCTTAAGGTCGGAGCCGGTAACGGCATAACCGCGTTCGTGCAGAACGAGGGCGATGCCGCTCATGCCGGCGCCGCCGATACCGATAAAGTGGGCGCTCTTAAACTCGGGCGCGGAGGTTGCAGTCTGGGAATCAGCCATGTGCTCGTGTACTCCTTGCGTAAACACTGCCTGTAACCCGTTAACTGTACCGCACCTACCGCATCAGCGCGAGGACGACCGACGATATCCCGTCTAACTAACGCAAACCCTCTACCGCATCGGCCAGATGAGCGGCGGCCCTATCCTGAGCCAGACCACGCGCCGCCTGACGCATGGCCTCGCGCGCCGCCGCATCATCGACCAGGTGCAGCAGCTCATCGGCAAAGGCAGAACCGTCGATATCGGCATCGGCGCAGAGCACGCCGGCCCCGGCGTCGACCAGATAACGGGCATTGGTGGTTTGGTGGTCGGCCGTTGCATGCGGATACGGCACGAGCACCGAGGGCACGGCGAGCGCAGCGATTTCGGCCACGCTCGATGCGCCCGAACGCGAGAGCACCAAATCGGCAGCAGCCAGCATATCGCCCATGTTGTCGATGTAGGGCAGGACGCGGTAACGCTTCGCCTCCTCGGGCGTCAGCGCCAAAGCGCGCTCGGTCTCCTCAAAGCCGTCGGCACCCGTCGAATGCAACACATAGAGGTTCTTGCGCGAAAGCAGCTCGTTTTTGAGCGAAACCACGCGCTCGTTGAGGTGCTGGGCGCCAAGTGAACCGCCAAAGACGAGCAGCAGCGTAGCGTCCTCGGGAACGCCAAGTGCTTTGCGGCCGCGAGCGCGATCGCCCTCGATCACCGAGCGACGTACGGGGTTGCCGGTCATGAGCACGTGGCCAGGGTCACCTTCGCGCTCAAAGACCGAACGCGCTGCCGGCACCGAGATGCACACGCGGGCGGCGTGGGAGTTCATCATCTTGTTGGCCAGGCCCGGAACAGAGTTCTGCTCATGCAGCAGATACGGAACGCCCGTGCCCTTGCACCACCCCAGCAGCGGAACCTCGACATAGGCACCGAAACCGATGGCAGCGTCGGGCTTGCCGACCTTTGAGAAATGACCAGCGAGCGCACGCTTGGCCTTGTTGACACGCCACAGCGAGGTCAGCGCCGTCCAAGGACGGGAGCGGTCGAAGCCCGTGACCGTGATGGGCACAAAATCAAACCCAGCCTCGGGGACCAGACGACCCTCGAGCTTGCGCGACTGGCCCACGAACACAACGTGGTGGCCACGATCACGCAGTTCTTCGGCCAAGGCGAGCGCGGGGTTGATGTGTCCTGCCGTACCGCCGGCTGCAATAGCAACGGTCATCTTATCGGTCATGGTAGTCCCTTCGTACACGCGGTCCCTGGTCGTCGGTGCGCAGACGCGCCGACGGGTCCGAGTTCAAATCGATTCGATTATATCCGCCGCCCGCATTGCGCGGAGTGGGGCGCTGAGGACGACCTTGCGGCGCCGTTCGCTGACCCGGGCGGGCTGCCGGCTCGGTCGCAGAGCCATCCAGGACGGTAAAACCGTTACGCGTAGATCGCTCGCCGCGCACGTGGGGCACGCCGGCGGTGCTCTCATCCATAACGGCAAAGCTCTCGCGGCGACGGTCGTACTCATCGCGACGGGCGCTCTCATACGAAACGCGCAGGATCAGACCGGCGAGCATAAGCGACACAATAATCGAAGAGCCGCCGTAGCTAATAAACGGCAACGGTTTGCCCGTCATGGGAAATACGTTGAGGATGCCCAGCGCGTTAATCAAAAACTGCACCGCGAGAATGACTGCGGAGCCAGACGCCATGAGCGCGCCCCGACGATCGGTCGCCTGCTCGGCAATGCGAAACGCCGAGTAGATCAGCATCGCAAACACCAAGAAGAACAGCACGGTTCCGACAAAACCGACTTCCTCGCCAATGATGGCCAGGATGTAGTCGTTGTGCGCCTCGGGCAGATACGAGTACTTCATGGTTGAGTTGCCGATGCCACGGCCGAACAGACCGCCCGAGGCAAACGCCATGATGGCAAGCGTGGCCTGATAGCCGTCACCATACTCGTCGGCCCAAGGGTTCAAGGCAACCTGAATACGCACCATACGGTATGGCTCTGCGACAAGCGCAATCACGATCACGAGAATGCCGAAGATTAGCACGCCGATGATAAATCTGGGGTCGAGACCTGCAAACAACGCCATGCACATGAGGGTCAACAGGATGATCAGAACGGTACCGAAATCGGGCTGGATAAAGATCAGAAAGAGCGAAATGCCCAGGTAGATGCCCATCTTGCGAAGGAATTCGTTGATGTTGCCACCGGGCGAAAAGAAACGATCAAGCATGATGGCCGAATACGCAATGGCAAATGGCTTTAAAAACTCGGAAGGCTGGAACTGAATACCGGCAATGTTGAGCCAGCGCGTGGCGCCACGGCTGCCGCTGCCCACCAAGAACACCAGAAACAGTAGCCCTATCATGCCTATGAGGAAGATCCTGAGCACGTCTTCCCCAAACCAACTGTCCGGCAAGATGCGCACGATGGCAACCATAGCCAGCACGCCAACTCCGGCAAACGCGGCTTGTCGAAACAGAAAAAACGTCGCCGAGCCATTCTCGTGCAGCGCCTCGACCGAAGACGCCGAGTACACCATCAGCAGGCCAAAGCACACCAAGGTAAACAGGCAGGCCATGAATATCAAACGGGGGCGCATGATACGGGCGGGAACGCCGGCAATATAGCGTTCGCTAAACGTCAGCCCGCCGCGACCGGAACGCGGTGTGCTGCGCCGCGAGGAAGCACGGTCCGAGTCGGGCCTCCTCATACCTTGTCGGGGGCTCTCCTCTCTCACCGGCAACCCCTATTCCATTTGCGATTTCGCCGCAGCGGCAAGCTGGGCCACATAGTCCTTAAACACGCGGCCGCGCTCCTCATAGCCCGAGAACTCATCGAACGAAGAGCAGGCAGGAGAAAGTAAGATCACGTCGCCACGGCTCGACAGCGAACGGGCGACGTCCACGGCATCGCGCAGGTCATCCGCCTGGGCGATATCCACATCGCCATCGACATCGGCCTCGTCCATAGCGGCGGTGAAACGCTCGCGCGCATCGCCAAAGCAGACGACCGAGCGTACGTTATCCATAACAACGCGCGCGAAGTCCGTGAGCGGCGTGCCCTTATCGTGGCCGCCGAGCAGCAAGATCACGTCGTCATCGGGAAATGCCGTCAGCGCCTTCTCGACCGCATCGGTGTTGGTCGCCTTGGAATCGTTGACGTAGCGCACGCCGTCAATCTCGCCACACGGCTCCACGCGGTGCTCGAGCGGCTGGAACGAGGCCAGACCGCGGCAGACACCATCGACATCGGCACCGACTGCCAGGGCAGCCGTGGCAGCGCACAAGGCATTGATAACATTGTGATGGCCCGAAATCTTGAGCTCGGATGTAGCGATGAGCGGGGTCTCGACGCCCTTCAGGCGCACGACCATCTTGCCGTCGCGCACAAAGGCGGCATCCTCGCCCTCAGGCTCGTCAAAGGCAACCTTGCAGATGCGACGACCCGGCGTGTAGATGTACTCATCGAACTCGTGAATGCCGGCGTCTTCGACGTCGACAACCGCCAGATCGTCATCGACCATATTGTCAAACAGTTTGATCTTGGCAAGCGCATAGTTCTTATGGCTCTTATGCCAGCCCAAGTGGTCGGGAGTGATGTTGAGCAGCACCGCCACGCGAGGGTGGAGCTCGGTAGTCGTAGCAATCTGATAGCTCGAGAGCTCAGCCACAAACCACTCGTTGTGGGCTCGGCCGTCAATCTCGTTGACCGGCGGCTCGCCGATGTTGCCGACAGCTACGCTGGCCTCACCGGCAGCCTTGAGCAGATAATCAGTCAGCGACGTGGTAGTCGTCTTGCCGTTGGTACCCGTAATGGCAATCCAGTTATCGGGCGACAGGCGATAGGCAAACTCGGGCTCACCCATAATCTGGGCGGCATGCTCGCGCCCGGCCTTAAAGAAGCCAGAGAACTCCGAGATGCCCGGGCACGTCACGCATACGTCATAGGCGCCCTCGACCTGTTCGGTCCCATAGACAAACGACGCACCAGCAGCCTCGAGCGCACGCGTGGCGTCATTGGGCTCAGAGGTGCCGCCGCCATACACGGTAACGGCGCTTACGCGCTCGGGATGTGCCAGCGCCCAGTGGGCGACATCGAGACCGGATTTGCCCTGACCCAAAACGAGCAGGCTAAAGACATCAGCAAGAGGCATGAAAGACCACTATCCCAACTGGAAGAACAAAGCAAGGCCAACGGCACCAAAGGCCGCAGCGATAATCCAAAAACGGATGACGACCTTGGTCTCGGCCCAGCCCTTCTTTTCGAAATGATGATGGATGGGCGCCATAAGGAAGACGCGCTTGTGCGTAAAGTGGAAGTAGACAACCTGAATCATGACCGACAGGGTCTCAACGATAAACAGGCCACCGATGATGAGGGAGACGACCTCGGTGTTGGTCATGATGGACGTGCAGGCAAACGCGGCGCCCAGGGCAAGCGAGCCGGTATCGCCCATAAAGATGCTCGCCGGATAGCAGTTGAACCACAGAAAGCCCAAGCAGGCACCGGCACATGCGGTGCAGAAGATGGACAGGTTCACGTCTCCGTGCAAAAACGCCATGGCAGCCATGGCGAGCATGGCAATCATGGAGGTGCCGCCAGCAAGACCGTCAAGGCCATCAGTCAGGTTCACGGCATTAGAAAGACCGGCGATCATCAGCCAGCAAAAGACAATGTAGAGCCACGGGAACGAAAGGCCGCAGATAGTGGTCGAAAGAACACCGAGGTCAATCGTCAGGCCGCCGGGAAAACGAATCTCGGGGGCGACGCCGCACCAGTTAACGGCAAGTACCGTAAAGGTGACACAGATAATGGTTAGACCGATCATCTTGGCATGGGGCGTCAGACCGAGCGAGCGCCCATGCGTAACGGAGGTCAGGTCGTCAATCAGGCCCAGCACGCCGGTCGCCAGCGTGGCGAGCAGCACGAGCACGAGCTCGGTGGTGAGCTTGCCCATCAGCAGACAGGTCAGCGAGATCGCGACGAGGATGACAACGCCACCCATGGTGGGCGTTCCCTGCTTAACCAAATGACGCTTGGGGCCGTCGGCACGAACCTGCTGGCCGATACCCTCGACCTTAAGCAGCTTGATCCACCACGGCATGAGCAGCAGCGCAATGGCAGCGGCGATGCCAAGCCCCAAAAAAGCCTGATACGTTGGATACGAGGGATTGCCGAACATGGGCTAGCACACACCTTCCACAAAGCGGTCGAGCTCAACAAAGCGGGAACCCTTGACCAGTACAACATCATGTTTTTCAAGCGCGCCGCCCATGCGGTCGAGCACCTGCTGATAATCGGAGAACACCTGGATACGGTCCTCGTCCATGCCCATCATGCGCGCGGCATCGGCCATAAGCTGGGCCAGCTCACCACCCACGCACGCCAGCATGTCGAGCTTCTTGGCGGCGGCATAGGCGCCCACGAGTTCATGCATGCGAGGGGCCTCATCGCCCATCTCGCCCATCTCGCCCAAAATCGCCATGCGAGACCCCGTACACGAAAGCGAGCACAGTAGATCGAGGCCAGCAGCCATGGATTCGGCACTGGCGTTATAGGAATCGTCGATGACGCGGGCACCGCTCTTGGCGCGCTTGATCTCCTGGCGGTGACCGGTGATCGTGAGGCCCCTAAAAGCAGCGTCGATCTGCTCGGGCGTCACGCCCAAGCGATAGGCAACCGCGGCGGCCTTAACGGCATTAGGAACGGACTGCACGCCGGGGGTGGCAAGCATGGTATCGATTGTCTCACCCTGGCCAAAATCGAGCGTAAAGACCGGACGGCCCTCGTCATCAACACGAATGTCGCGGGCACGGACCTCATCATCGTCCGAGACGCCGGCCAGCATCACGTCGATACCAGCAGGCTGGGCGAACGTATCGCGAATGAACGGCGTAAAGTCGTCCTCGCCGCCCAAAACCAGCAGCGGCAAGAAGTCGCCAGCGGCGCACATACCCTGGACAATCTCGGCCTTAGCGCGGGCGATGTTCTCGCGGCTACCCAAAATGCCGATATGAGAGGTACCAATCTTGCTCACGATGGCAAGGTTGGGATTGGCGGACTGGGACAGGCGCTCGATCTCGTGGAAATGGTTCATGCCCATCTCGAGTACCAGGACCTCGGTATCGGCCGGAGCGGAAAGCACCGTGAGCGGCATGCCGATCAGGTTATTGAAATTGCCCTTGGTGGCCCAGACACGATAGCGCTTGGCGAGCACGGCGGCGAGCACGTCCTTGGTCGTCGTCTTGCCAATGGAACCGGTAATACCAACGACCAGGCAGCCGAGCTCCAGACGGTACGTGTGCGCCAAACGCAGCAGAAAGTCCTCGGGATCATCGGTCAGCAGGATGGCACAGCCCTTGTCCTGCGCCAGCGAGACCAGCTCGGCCTCGGGCTCACGCGTCATTACGACGGCGCCGGCACCCGACTGGACGGCACGGGAAGCAAAATCATTGCCGTCGACGTTTTCACCGGGAAAGGCGACGAAAATCGTCCCTTCCTCGACCTGACGCGAGTCGATAACGCACCCGCGGCATACCCGATCGGCTTCTCCCGTCACGGTTCGGGCCCCTGTTGCGGCCGCGAGGTTGTTGACGGCGATCTCTATCATTGCAGCTCCCCTGTAAACCTAATAATGCTATCGGCGTATTGTATCCCAGCGCCGCGCATGCGTGGTGCAGGGCATGTGAACACCCCTCATATGGGACAACAAACCACGCCCCAAAGATTGTAACCCCCTACCTCGTGTACGGAATACCCAGCACGTCGAGTGCGTTGGCCATAATGGACTGGAACGGCACCGCAGCGGCATCTGAGCCGCTCGGCGTTCCGTCGAGCGTGATATAGCACAGCACCTTGGGCGATTGTGCCGGTGCAAAGCCCATAAAGGACGACATGTAGTTCTCCTTGAGGTAGCCGCCGTTCTCGTCGGCACGTTCGGCCGTACCGGTCTTACCCGCCACGTCATAGCCGTCAACCGCGCCGCCAACGCCCGTTCCCTCGGACACGACCGTCTGCATGCACGATGTCACCTGGGATGCGGCGTCCTCCGAAATCGCGCGCTCGCCTTCGCCCCAGTCCTTCTCGTCGCCTTTGCTGGACTTATAGAAGTGCGGTGTCATCATCACGCCGCCGTTGGCGATGCCGCCCACGGCGCGTGCGATCTCAATCGGCGAGACGGACAGCGCCTGTCCAAAGCTCATCGAGCCCAGCGTGGCGCCGTCATACTGGTCACGCTCCTTGACGATACCCAGGCTCTCGCCCGGAAAATCGACACCAGAGCTGTGACCGATGCCCCACTTGTCCACATAAGCGGCAAAGTCATCGGCACCAATCTTGCGCCCCACCAGGACAAAGCCCACGTTGGACGAACGGCGCATCATCTCGCGCACATCCATGGTCATGGCGTAGTCGCGCTTGTCGGCATCGGTGACGGTATCGTCGCCCACCTTGATGCTCGCCGGCACCTCAAACGACGTACTCGATCGCACGACGCCCAAGTCGAAGCCGGCGCCCGCCACGAGCGTCTTAAAGACCGAGCCGGGCTCGTAGGCGTCGGTGACCAGGCGCAAGTTCATATCCTCGGTCTTGGCGTTTTCCAGATTGGTCTGGTCGTAAGTCGGATACGAGCAGGCTGCCAAGATCTCGCCTGTCGTAGGATCGGTGACCAGCGCCGAGCCGTTCTTGGCCTTAGTCTTCTCAACTGCCTCTGCCAGGGCATCCTCGGCCGCACGCTGGATATTGACGTCGAGCGTCGTCACGATATCAACGCCGTCGACCGCAGCCACCTTTTTATAGGCACCGCCCGCGATATAGCTGCCGTCCCTCGCGCGCTCGCGTACGAGAGAACCGTTCGTGCCGGTCAGAAGCTTGTTGTATTGCTTTTCGAGACCCGTCAAGCCATCGTTGTCCACATTCACTACACCCAGCACCTGCGATGCCAGATTGCCGTATGGATATACGCGCTTCATGGCCTGCTCAAAAAGCACACCGGGCAGGTTCTTCTTCTCCAGCGTCGCAGCATCGTCTTCGTCCACCTGGCGCTTGATATACACCCAGGTTCCATCGGACTCAACGAGCTTGCGGCAGGTCTTTTTATCGATTCCAGTTGCCTTGACCAGCGCCGACACCGTCTTGTCAACGTCCTCGACAAGCTGCGGGTTCACGGCGATGTTGCGACATTCGACCGACGACGCCAGCACGTTACCGTTGCGGTCGTAGATGGTGCCACGTTTGGCATAGAGGGTCTGCGCAAGCAGGCGACGCGCATCGGCACGCTCGCGCAGTTTATCGGCTTCGACAACCTGATAGTCGGCAAGGCGAAAGACGCCCAAGCCCAAGCCAAGCCCAATGAATCCCATGACGGCTTTGCGGCGAGGCAGAGGCGTGCCTGTGAGCCATTCGGTCGGCGAACTCTTGCGCGACCTGGTGTTATGCACTTGAGGGCCGCCCGAGCCGCGAAGTCGCGACGCCGGGTCGTTGCCACGGGACCGCCCGGCGTTGTAAGATTGCCGACCCGTTCCTTGATAACCAGAACGTCCCCGCGACGAGGGACGTCCAGAACCGCGGCCCCTATCGGAACCGCGGCGATAGTCATTTGTCATACTCAGCTACCGTCTTGCTACTGAGCGGTCGCGGTCGCGTTGGCGCCCGCGGCTGCATCCTGCGAAAAGTCAAGTGTAACGCTCTCGCTGGGCTCCACCATGCCATAAGCGCCCGCAAGGTCGCGAATGCGCGTGTCGGCGCCATAGACCGAATGCATGACCTCCAGGTCGGAGCTCTCATCGGTCGCCTTTTCGAGCGTGTTGGTAAGCTCGGCGTTGCTGTTGAGCACCTGGGCCGTAACGCCGGCGAGCGCCACGCGGGCGACGCCGATCGTCATGAAGATAGCCGCAATGATGCAAAACGTTTTAAGAACGCTCATGAAAACCGGGCTTACCGTCTGGTTTGCCTGACGGCCCGCGCCCGTGTAGACATCAAAGCGCGGCGTGCGCTGCTCACGGGGAGCAACGGGGGCCTGCGGCGTCTCACGATAGGCGGGCATGGCGTTCATATCATAGGCGAGTGCTGCGCTTGAAGTGTTGTAGCCCATGATATGCCGCCTCCCATCCCGAGTACGTTGGTAGTGTGTTTAAGCTTCGTTTATGGTGCGAGCGGGAGGTCCAATATCGCGCGGTCGCGCCTACAGACGCTGCGCCACGCGGATTTTGGCTGATCTCGCCCGAGGGTTGCGCTCAACCTCATCAGGCTGGGCAACCAGGGGTTTGCGGGTGATGACCTTGAGTATCGGCACGTTGCCGCACACGCACACCGGAATCTCCGGCGGACACGTGCACCCCTGGCTCATCTCCTTAAAGTGGTTCTTTACGATACGGTCCTCGAGCGAGTGATACGAGATGACGCAGATACGTCCGCCCGGGTTGAGCCACCTGGTGGCGGCATCAAGCCCTCGTTCGAGCACATCGAGCTCGTGATTGACCTCGATGCGAATGGCCTGGAAACTTTTCTTGGCCGGGTGTCCACCATGCCGACGAGCGGCAGCCGGGATACCCGCCTTGATGATCTCGACAAATTGGCCGGTGGTTTCGATCGGTTCTTGCTCGCGGCGGCGCACGATCTCGCGCGCGATCTGCGAGGCGAACTTCTCTTCGCCGTAGACGCGTAGAATCCGGGCGAGGTCGTGTTCGTTATAGGTGTTGATGACCTCAGCTGCGTTTAAGGTGTTATTACCCGGATCCATCCGCATGTCCAATGGGGCGTCCTCGTTATACGAAAAGCCCCTGCCAGGGATATCGAGTTGCGGCGACGAAACGCCCAAATCGAACAGGAAGCCATCGACCCCGGGCACCTCGGCCGAGCAAAGCAGCTCGTCCAAGTCGCCGAAGTTGCCCTTCAGCAGCCGGTGCGGAACGCCGGGAACCTCGCGGTCCAGACGGGCGCCAGCGGCCTCGAGGGCCATGTCGTCCTGATCGACGCCGAGCAAAAGGCCCGTCTCCCCCACCTGCGCGGCCATCTTTACCGAATGGCCGGCACCGCCAAGGGTGCAATCGCAGACAACGGAGCCGCTCTTTAGCCGCAGCGACTCAAGCACTTCGCCGAGCATGACAGGTTCATGCCGATATTCTTGTGTCAAGATCCCACGCTCCATCCGTTACCCGTGCCTTGCCCTTACGAGAAGAAGAGGTCCAGCAGGGCCTCATCGTCATCGTCCTCATCGGCCGCGGCGCGATCCCAAACCTCAAGGTGGTCGTAGTTGCCCACAACCGTGACCTCGCGGTCGAGGTTCGCCTGCTTGCGGAGAGACTCGGAAAGACCGATACGACCGGCGCTGTCCACGTCCATCGACGTGGTGCGCTTGTTGATCGCCCTCATGAGCTTCTGGTCATTAATGTCACGCGGGTTAAAACCCTCGTGGCCCTCACGACCCGCGAAGAGTCCTTCGACCCACTTATCGAAGGCCTCGGCAGAGAACACGTACAGAGCATCGACATCCAGGGCTTTGAACACGCGAACGTGCTCTCCAAGCTCCTCGCGAAGGGGTGCAGGCAGGGACAGACGACCTTTTGCATCGAGATTGCGCTCGTATGCACCAGTCATTCCCATGTGCGCCCTCCCCTCGGTTACTCAGATGGCACGTACGCGGGGAACCACCCCGCCTGTCGACGTC
>DBEYYU010000071.1:0-24384 GCA_048184855.1 Collinsella aerofaciens | reverse complement strand
AAGTTCGCGAAATGCTTGCAGCGCCGTTTCGGCATTATCGAGGGCATTACCGACAAGGGCTACATCACGAACAGCTACCACGTGCATGTGTCCGAGGAAATCGATGCGTTCGACAAGCTGAAGTTCGAGAGCCAGTTCCAGCGCTTGAGCCCTGGCGGAGCTATCAGCTACGTCGAGGTGCCCAACATGCAAGACAATCTGAAGGCCGTCATTCGCGTGATGCAGTACATCTACGACAACATCATGTATGCCGAGCTGAATACCAAGAGCGATTACTGCCAGGTGTGCGGCTACGACGGTGAGATCAAGATTGTCGAGGATGACGGCAAGCTGGTGTGGGAGTGCCCCAACTGTGGCAATCGTGACCAGGAGAAGATGAACGTCGCCCGTCGTACGTGCGGCTACATCGGTACCCAGTTCTGGAACCAGGGTCGAACCGAGGAGATCCGCGACCGCGTGCTGCATCTCTAATAACCATCCCAGGCCGCCCCGTAGCGAGGCCCCGGACCTTTACTCGCTATTTCGGACAGTCCTGGCTCACGACGGAGGCGCCACTGGCGCCTCCTGTTCGTGCGGAACTCATATCGAGCAAAGGTCCGGGGCCTCGCTACGGGGCGGCCAAGTTGACGTAGCTGAGATGCAGCTCGCGGTCTGCTCACTCCTCGAAGTTTTTAGCGGAAATAATTCGAGCTGCAGCAGCGATTGATTTGCAATGGCGGTTGAGCTGCAACAAAGTTTTTATTGGACCTCGAACCCTATACTCGATGTTCGCTTCGTTCATTGAGTTACCCTTTGCATGAGGCCGGGACATATCGTCCCGCCCGCAGTTTCGCAGGCCGAAGGCCGAGAATGTTTGAGGACGGGATGATATGTCCCGACCTCCCGGGAGAGTTACCTATGAACTACGCGAACATTAAGTATTTCGACATTGCTGATGGGGAAGGCGTTCGTACTTCTCTGTTTGTGAGCGGGTGCCGTCGTGGGTGCAAGAATTGCTTTAACTCTGTCGCGTGGGACTTTGCTGCGGGTGAGCCGTTCGATCGTGCCGTCGAGGACAAGATTATCGAGAGCCTCGACCACCCCTTTATCGATGGTCTGACGATTCTGGGCGGCGAGCCTATGGAGCCCGAGAATCAGGTGGGGCTTGTTGACTTTATCGAACGCGTGCGTGCGGCCTATCCCGCGGGGTCGGGCAAGACCATTTGGTGCTTTACCGGCGACGTGCTCGAGGAGCTTATGCCGGGTGGCCGTCATCATACCGAGGTGACGAACCGTATCCTGGCCCGCCTCGACATGTTGGTGGACGGCCCGTTTGTTCAGGATCTGTACGATATCTCATTGCGTTTTAGAGGCTCGAGTAACCAGCGTGTGATCGATATGAACGCTACGCGCGACCGTGCTGAGCGCGAGGGTGTTGCGCTTTGTGATGCGGTTGAACTTTGGCGGGACGATCCAGTCTATTCGACCCATACTATGTAGCTTGTGGCCGATGCCAAAGGGCGTGGTACCATAGCGCGAACGCAAAATCGGAAAAGTGAGGCCCAGATGATCGATCAGGAAAAAGTCGAGGCCGCCATTAAGCTGTTGCTTGAGGGCATAGGCGAGGACCCAACTCGTGAGGGCCTGCTGGAGACCCCGGCGCGCGTTGCCCGTATGTATGGTGAGATCGCCGGCGGTATGGACCAGAGTGCCGAGGAGCACCTGTCCAAAACCTTTGCCGTCGCTTCGAACGATTTGGTTATCGAGCGCGACATCACGTTCTACTCGCTGTGCGAACATCATCTGCTGCCGTTTTATGGCAAGGCCGCCATTGGTTATATCCCCAACGGCCGTGTCGCAGGGCTCTCTAAGCTTGCCCGCACGGTTGAGGTCTACGCCCGTCGTCTGCAGCTGCAGGAGCAGCTGTGCGCACAGGTTGCCGATGCCCTCATGGAGTATCTCGCTCCCCAGGGAGCGATTGTGCTCATGGAGGCTGAGCATATGTGCATGACCATGCGCGGCGTGCAAAAGCCTGGCACCAAGACCGTGACGCTCGCTCGCCGCGGCGTCTTTGAGACCGATCCGTCGCTCGAGGAGCGATTCTTTAGGATGCTGGGACGCTAACTATGAGAGTCGTCAACGACTTTACATCGAATACTGACGAGGGGACGTCGCGTCGCGGCTTTATGGCTTCGGGCTTGGCTCCCTTTGGTGCCATGCCTCGCATTGATTACATTTGTGCCAACGGGCTGTTCCGGCGGCATCTGGGCAACATTGCGCAGTTGGAATCGGGGCGCATCTTCTGCCGCCACGGTATTGACCATCTGCTCGATGTCGCTCGCATTATGTGGATCAAAAATCTCGAGGAGCGGCTCGAATTTGACCGCGAGGTCATCTACGCCACGGCACTTCTTCACGATATCGGCAAAGATGAACAGTATGAATCGGGTATATCCCATGATGTTGCAAGCGAACGCGTCGCTGATGCGATTCTCGGCGGTATGCCCGATGACGTAGCGTTTGAGCCGGCCGATGCCGCAGCCATTAAGACGGCCATTCTGGGCCATCGAAAGCTGCGCGTGAACAGCCAACCGCTCGAGCGCCTGCTCTATGCAGCCGACAAAGCGTCGCGCGCCTGCTTTGCATGCCCCGCGCGCAATGCTTGCAACTGGAGCGATGATAAAAAGAACCTGTCGATTCGCGTGTAGTTAGTTTACGCGGTCGGGGTTCTAAACGAAGGAGACGATCGCGATGAGCAACAAGAAACTGCCCGAGAATGCAACCAAGACTGAAGGCGCCGAGCTCGCCCGCCGTGGAAGGGGCGAAATATCCACCGCAACGGCGGTTCCCCACGTGAGCTATGACGATCTGCGCCATGCTGACCGCATTACTATCGACGGTCTCGAGGTCTTTGCCAACCACGGCGTGTATCCCGAAGAGAACGCGCTGGGCCAGAAGTTCATCGTGTCCTTGGTGCTCTATGCCGACCTGCGTGCAGCGGGGGAGCACGATAACCTGGACGCTTCGATTGACTACGGCTCGGTGTGCCACGATGTCGATGGCTATCTGCGCGAGCATACGTTTAAACTCATCGAGGCGGCAGCCGAGGGTGTGGCCCAGATGCTGCTGCGTCGTTACCCCTTGCTGCTTGGCGTGCGTGTTAAGCTCGATAAGCCTTGGGCTCCCGTCGGTCTTCCCCTGGCAAGCTGCGGCGTCGAGATCGAGCGCGTGCGCTAGTCGACGCTAGAGCTTGTTGAGGGGCGGCTGCTTGAGCCGCTGCGACAGAGCTCTATTGTTGGGGCAGTATGTGTCGAGCAGGACGTGGAACCGCTGGTTGTGGCTCGGCTCGAGCAGGTGGACGAGCTCGTGGGCGACAACCATGTCAAGGCACTCGACGGGGTAGGCGGCAAGTTCTCGTGCGATGCGAATGGCACCGGTTTTGGGCGTGCATGATCCCCAGCGCGTTTTCATGCTGCGCACGGAAACGCGGGAAACGGCGACACCCATTGCGATTTCGTACGCGCGCACCATATCGCGCAGCGCCGTGGTGACCTCGGATGCATAGAGCTGGTCGATGCGGGTCTGGAGCTCATCGGACGTCAGGCCGTCGAGGGTTGCGCGCCGCTTGGCCTGTGGGCGTTCGTTCGATTTGTCGGCACCCATAAAACTTGCGAAGGTGGCCTGCTTGGGCCGCGGTGCGGGTGATGCAAAGTTGCGATCGAGCGCATCTTGTACCGTGATGGGCTTGCCCCAAAGTGCAATGATGGACGAGGGGCTGAGCGGCTCTCGTGCCGTCGCCTGACGTTGCTCGCGCTGGGCAAGTCGACTGATAATCCAGGCGCTGTTGCGCTTCACAAACGCTTCGATACGCTCGCGGCTGGCGCCGAGCGGTGCACTGGCGTGGACCTCACCGCTCGATGTGACGCGTAGGTTGAAGTTCTTGACGCGCTTTTTGGTAACGACGACGGGGATGGGCGTCCCATCCGGTCGGGATACGGAAATCGTAAACTGCTGCGTCAAAAGCGGTCCTTCAGATTGGGGACGGGCCGGCATGTCGACCGTTCGGCATGCCGGCCCGCTCAAGGGATGTGAAATTAATAACGCTCAAAGAAGGCAAGCGCGTTGTCGCTGCAGAGCTTCTGCATCACAGTCTTGCCAAAATGCTTGGAAAGCATGTTCTGGAACTCGGGCATCTTGCTGGCATCGGAGAGGAAAGCGGGCACCGTGGCACCGTCCCAGTCGCCGCCGAGCGCGATGGCGTCCTCGCCGCCCAGGTCGAGCCAGTGCTCGATATGTGCCGCCAGCTGGTCGAAGGTGACGCCTGCGGCGGTCTTGTCGGTTGCGTCGTTGGAAAGGAACTCGCTGCAGTAGTTGAGGCCGACGATGCCACCCATGTCGCGAATGGTGCGGAACTGGTCGTCGGTGAGGTTGCGCTTAACGCCGCAAACTGCACGGGAGTTGGAGTGGCTGGCGACGAAGGGGCGCGTGGCGTGGGCGACAACCTCGTCAAAGCACTCGTCGTTGAGGTGGGAGACATCGAGTACCATGCCGGCGTGCTCCATCTGCGTAAGTGCCTCGATGCCGGCGGCGGTGAGGCCGGCGTGGGTATCGTGTCCGCTCGCGAGCGGTCCCTGCGCATTCCAGCTGAGCGATGACATGAGTACGCCCAAGCTCTTGAGCACCTCGATCAGCGCGGGGTCCTCGGCAAAGAACGTGGCGTTTTCGATGGTGTGGATGCAGGCGACCTTGCCGCCTTTGAGCGCGGGGCGAATGTCTGCCGCGCTGCGTACGTTGACCATGCGGTCGTGGTTGAGCATTGCCTGGCCGCTCATATGCGCCATGATCTGCGCCTGGAAGCGCGCGGCGTGGGCGGTGGGAATCTCATCGGGGACAAACGTGGCGAAGCACTGTGCCCATGGCGTGTTGCCGATCTTTGCGAGCGAGATGGCGCAGGCGTTGCCCTCGATGAGGTCGAAATCTTGCGGATGCGTTTCGTCGCCGGGGAAATAACCGTCGGTGCCGGCGGTAAAGCGCAGGTCGAGATCGAGCGTGGCCCAGCCGATGCGGTCGGCGGTGTCGCAGTGTAGGTCAAATACGGGATATGCCATGGTTCCTCCGGTTGCAGCGTTTCTTTGCAAACTGTCCTTGAATTGTATGACTAGGGTATAGTTAGCGCCATATGTTCATGGCGGCCCGCGTTGTGCGCCGCCCTTATCACGGAGGTTTCCATGTCCAACCAGGGCAAGAAGGTCAAGACTCATTATCGCGGCACGCTCGACGACGGCACGCAGTTCGATAGCTCCTACGATCGCGGCGAGCCGCTGGAGTTCACCTGTGGCGCCGGCCAGATGATCAAGGGCTTCGACGCCGCTGTTGTCGACATGCAGGTGGGTGAGAAGAAGACCGTGCACATCCCGGCTGCCGATGCCTACGGCGAGCACAATCCCGAGATGGTTATTACCTTCCCGGCCGAACAGGTTCCCAACATCGAGCAAATCGAGAAGGGCATGAAGCTTTTCCTGTCCACGCCGAGCGGCATGCCCGTCCCCGCCGTGGTCATCGACGTAACGCCCGAGGCCGTGACGCTCGACGCCAACCACGAGCTGGCCGGCAAGGACCTCAACTTTGATATCGAGCTCGTCGAGGTCGAGGGTTAGAGTATGCCTGAACGCTTGGTTTCGACGACATGCTTGGGAAATCTCAACGATCCGTCCTATGAACTCCTGCTTCGCCGGAAGCTGGGCGGCGTCTTTGAAGTTGACGAGCTGCTGCTCGATTGGGACCAGGCTGATACGCGCGCGTTTGTGGGCGTGACGGAGCTGGGGCGCACGGTCGATGTCCGGCTGGGTACTGCCGACGGCGGTCGTCTTGTCGACGGCGGTCGTCTTGTCGACGGCGACGTGCTCTCCGTCGACCGTTCGGGCGTGGTGCCCGTGGCGGTTGTCGTGCGCCTGCGCAGCGCCGAGGTTTATTTGGTCGAAGTTGACCGCATGGACCCGATTGCGCTCGCGCATGCGTGCTGGGAGATCGGCAATATGCATGCGCCGCTTTTCCGAGGCGATTCGGACGAGCATACCGTGCGCATGTATACGCCGGTGCAGCCTGTTTTGGGCCGCATGCTCCGGGGCGTCGAGGGCGTTCGGCTCTCGACGGTTACCCGTGAACTCGATTCGGACCGGCGCTTTGCGTCGAGTGCGGCGGATGCCGTTGTGAGTATGGCTCCCGACTTTACGATCGTAAAGAAGGCGCGCGGTTAAGCGCGCGTATGCGCAAGATGGGCTTTGAGGGGCGACCAATCAAGGTCCGTCTTGCTGTTGATAGGAGGCTTTGGGGAAGCATATGGGTCTTGAGGGAATCAAACTGATTGCATGCGATTTGGACGGCACGTTGCTGCATCCGGGGGAGCGCGAGCTGCGTTCCGAGGCCTTTGAGCTTATCGATGAGCTGCATCGTCGCGGTATCGTGTTTATGCCGGCGAGTGGCCGTCAATATGCGAGCTTGCGCTACCTGTTTGCCCCGGTGGCCGATGAGCTCACCTATGTATGCGAAAACGGAACCCTGGTGATGAGCGAGGGGCGTGCCGTTGTCAAGCGCTCTATGGAGCGTAGCCTTGCTATGGCTATCGCGAATGCCGTGGTTGCGTATCCCCATACCGACGTGACCCTTTCGTGTGAGGGGCACATCTACGCCATGAGCGGTAACGATGCGTTCGTCGACCATTTGCGCTATGTGGTCCACTGCGATGTGGCGGTGGTCGACCGTCCCGAGGACATCGACGAGGATGTCATTAAGATTGGCTTCCAGACGCCCGAGGTGGATTATCCGGCAGCCCGGGAGTATTTCGAGCGCCTCTTTAGCGATCGTGTCGAAGTGATGACGTCGGGAACCGCATGGACGGACTTGATCGGTTTCGGTTCGGGCAAGGGCTCCGCGCTTGCCGATTACGGTCGTGCCCTGGGTATTTCGCCCGATGAGATGATGGCTTTTGGCGACAATGAGAACGATCGCGACATGCTCAACGTCGTGGGCCATCCCTATCTGATGGAGAGCTGCAACCCCACCATGCGTGGCGTCAACGACCGCGTCCGTTACGTGCGCACGGTCGAAGAAGAACTGCGCCGTCTACTTGCTGAGTAAACATTTGGGGCATGTCTAGAAATCTACTTCTTGCTGCAAAGTGCGGAAAGGTGGATTTTAAGGCATGTTCCAAACGTCTACCGGCAATCGGGGCAGAGACCCTCGAAGATGGTGTAGTGCGACGTGACGTGCCAGCCGATTTGCTCGGATGCTTTGGCGTCGAGCTGTGCATCGAAGGGGAGCGGTACGTCGATGACGCGGCTGCACGAGGTGCAGATGATATGCGCATGCGGCTCGACGGTGCGATCGAAGCGGCTGCCGCCCGGCGTCTTGATGGAGAGGATTTCGCCGGCGTTGGCCAAGAGATTGAGATTGCGGTAGACCGTACCGCGGCTGATTTTGTCATCCTGCGCGCGCACGACGTTGTAGATTTCGTCGGCGGTGGGATGGTTATAGCTTTGGCGCACGGCGTCAAGAACCAGCTTTCGCTGCTTGGTATTCCTTCTTTGCACCGCCATGCGCCTCGCCTCTTTTCTATTAACGGTCGTAGGTAAATGATACCGTATTTAGCACACAATACTAATAATGAGGAGTGAAACCGTCTTCATTGGCAAGTGGGGCTCGGGCCTGGGCATCTACGAGGCGAAAACGCGTTCCCATGCGCTCGTAGGAGGCATGAAGTGCCTCGAGATGAGATAGGATATTTGCCGGAGCTCCCTGTATCTCCATCTCGACTGAGCCGTCTTCCATGTTACGCACCCAGCCGGTGAGTGCGCGTGCCTGCGCGAGGTTGGTGTTGGTAAAGCGAAAACCAACGCCTTGGACTTGCCCCGCCCAGCGCAGGAAATAGCGCAGGGGAGTGTCTTGAGTGGCCTCGTCGCTTGCGAGCACAGTAAGCCTGCGGCGCAGCTCGAGCTCGACGGTTGATGGTTTTTGAGGCTCTCGACTGCCGCCGGTGACGCTGGAGAAGAACGTATCGAAGAGGCCCATCGCTATGCCTGCTTGTCTGCGTCGGCCGGGAAGGTAATGCCGGCCTGCTGGCGCACGGCATCCATGACGCGCAGTGAGACGAGCGTGACATCGCGGTAGTGGCCAAGCTCGTGGCGTCCTGCCGGGGTCTCCCAAATCTCTTCCTTAACGTTATCGATGCCGCCGATGGCGGTGATAAAGTCTGTGAGTTCGTATTCCATAGTGTTGCTCGATTTGGGCAGGTCGAGCACGCGGCCGTTGTCGCCCTGTTCGCGCGGTGCCTCGGTCGCCGAGCCGCGTACGACATCGCCGCGATAGTCGATGCGGACGTTGCGGGGCGTGGACAGATGGTCGATCTGGATAGTGCCACGCTCGCCTTCGATCTGCGAGGGCAGCAGGTCATTCGTAATTTTGGAGTGCGCGAGCTCGACGGAGATGCGGCCTCCGCCATAGCTGGCGAGGATGGAACCGCAGCCGTCGATGGGGCCGTGCGTGAGCTGTCGCGTGGCGGGGTCGAGCAGAGTAGTCATGCTCGTAAGGCCGGAGGGCATGCCGAAAATCTCGACCATGGGTTCGACGGCGTAGACGCCAAGGTCCATGAGGGAACCCGATGCCATATTGCAGTCGAAGATATTGGTGGCGCGTCCCGCGAGAATCTCGTTGTAGCGCGAGGAATACTTGCCAAAGCGCAATGAGGCACGGCGGATGGGGGCGATCTCGCCCAGGGCGTCCTCGATGGCGTGGAAGGCGTGATCGTGGAGGGGACGCATGGCCTCGAGGGCCACGACACCTGCTGCCTCGGCAGCGCGGAAGACTTCCAGCGCCTGCGCTTCGGTGGCGCAGAAGGGTTTCTCGACGATGACGTGCTTGCCACCGGCGATGCAGGCAAGGGCCTGCTCGTAATGGAGCGCATTGGGGCTGCCGATGTAGACGGCATCGACGCCGGCGGCTGCCGCAAGCTCATCGAGTGACGTAAAGTTTCGCTCGCCGCCGTGCTCGGCAGTAAAGGCGGCGCCGCGCTCGGCATTGCGCGAGAGCGTGCCCACGAATACGGCCTGGTCGTTGGCATTGACGACCTGAATAAAGTCGTCGGTGATCATGGACGTGCCGATGGTTGCGATACGCAGCATGTGTCCCCCTTGCGTTGTTTGGCCTACAGGACGAGTGTAGCGCGGGAGGACACAAAAGCGTGCGAAAACGCCGTTACAGGTCGCTCTCGTTAAAGCCGGTGTCGATATCGAGGTTACTGCCGTCGGCCGCCGTGGTGGCGAGCTCATCGCAGCGCTCGTTGAGCTCGTGGCCGGCGTGGCCCTTAACCCAGATGAACTCCACCTTATGCCTGCTCCTTGCGGCAAGCAGGCGCTCCCACAGGTCACGGTTCTTAACGGGCTGCTTGTTGGCAGTTTTCCACCCGCGCTTTTTCCAGCCGTCGATCCAGTGTTTATTGAAAGCGTTGACGACGTACCGCGAATCGGAATGGACCTCGACCTCGCAGGGGCGGTTGAGCGCCTCGAGCGCCACGATGACCGCCATGAGTTCCATGCGGTTGTTGGTGGTCTTGGCGTAGCCGCGTGAAAGCTCGGAGGTGAAGGTCTTGCCGGCGGGGTTGGTGTATTTGAGTACGGCGCCGTAGCCGCCGCGTCCCGGATTTGATCGGGCCGAGCCGTCGGTATAGATGATGACCTTCACGGGCTTCCTTTCGTTGGGTACGTTTCGTGTGAGTGACCATTGTAGCGCCATGCCCGCCGGGGGCTAGCAATCTACGATTTCTACCCCGTCTTCCGACGGTTAGTTGGCATGGATGATGCGGTTGAGCTCGTCGAGGTATTGCTGCAAGAGGGAAGAGGGCTTGCGCTCGTTGTGCATGATATAGCCTACGTGCATCGTTGGGGCGTCTGCTAACGGGATCGATGCCATGCCCCACTGCATTTCGCTGGAGAGTACGCCGGTCGACAGCGCATAGCCGTTCGAGGTGATAAGCAGGTTGGTGAGCGTCCCGCGGTCGGATACGCGGATATTGCGGTTGCAGGGAATATAGCTAAACGGTTCCTCGGCGTAATAGAAGGAGTTCGAGGTGCCTTGCTCAAAGCTGTAGCGCGTATAGGGCGTGAGGTCGGCAAGGGACAGCTGCGAACGGCGTGCGAGCGGGTGGCGTTCGCTGACGAACACGTGGACTTTTGCATCAAAGAGGGGATGAAAGCTCGCTCGGGCATCGGTAAAGGCCTTCTGCAAGACACGGGTATTAAAGTCATCCAGATAGAGGATGCCGATATCGCTGCGAAACGCGCGCACGTCGTCGATAATCTGCGCTGTGGTGGTCTCGCGCATGATGAACTCGAACTTGCTGTCGCGGCAGCGCTCGACTACGTTGACAAAGGCCTCGACCGAAAAGGCGTAGTGTTGGGCGGAAATGGCGAGGCGGGCTTGCGGGGTACCGCCGTCCTCGTAGCGGGCCTCGAGCATGTCGGCCTGCTCTACGACCTGGCGTGCATAACCCAAAAGCTCGGTGCCGTCGTTGGTGAGTGCAACACCGCGGCTGGAGCGCGTAAAGATTTCGATATGAAGTTCCTGCTCCAGGCTTTTGACGGCATTGGAGATATTGGACTGTGCCGTATAGAGGCGCTGGGCTGCGGCGTTGATCGAACCGGACTCTGCCACGGCGATCAAAAAGCGAAGCTGTTGGAGGGTCATCGGCGCCCGTCCTTTCGAGTGTTATCTATAAAACCGATAACAGGTTAGCGCTTTAAAGTGATTGACCGAGGAAAACAATGCTCGTACTATTCAAAACACACAAAGACGGTAGGTAATTAAGCCAACTACGGAACCGGGATGCGAAAGGAGGCCCGCATATGAATTGCTTACCAAGACGAATGCCGGGCTCCTGTTTGCGCCCGTCGGCGTGATCAGGAGACAGCGACTCACTTCTCTTACTCTTATTACTTTTGTTCGATCAAGGAGATCATCATGAGCCAGTTTATCAACAACCCCGAGCACACCTTTGGTTTCGATACCCTGCAGCTGCACGTTGGCCAGGAGAGCGCCGATCCTGCATCCGACTCCCGCGCCGTGCCTATCTACCAGACCACGAGCTATGTGTTCCGCAACTCCCAGCACGCCGCCGACCGCTTTGGTCTTGCCGACGCCGGTAACATCTACGGCCGTCTGACCAACTCCACCCAGGGCGTCTTCGAGGACCGTATCGCCGCCCTCGAGGGTGGCGTGGCAGGTCTTGCCGTCGCCTCCGGTGCTGCTGCCATCACCTATACCCTGCAGGCTCTTGCCCAGGCCGGTGACCACGTGGTGGCTCAGAAGACCATCTACGGTGGCTCCTACAACCTGCTGGAGCATACGCTCTCCCAGTTTGGCGTCGAGACCACGTTTGTCGATGCCCATAACCTTGAAGAGGTCGAGGGTGCCATCAAGGACAACACCACGGTCATCTATCTCGAGACGCTCGGCAACCCCAACTCCGACATCCCCAACATCGACGCCATCTCCGAGATCGCCAAGAAGCACGGTCTGCCGGTTGTCGTCGACAACACTTTCGGCACCCCGTATCTGTTCCGCCCGCTGGAGCATGGTGCCAACATCGTCGTCCACTCCGCAACCAAGTTCATCGGCGGCCACGGCACCTCGCTGGGCGGCGTGATCGTCGACGGCGGTAACTTCGATTGGAAGGCGAGCGGAAAGTACGCCCAGATCGCTGAGCCCAACCCCTCCTACCACGGCGTCTCGTTTGCCGAGGCTGCCGGTCCCGCCGCCTTCGCAACCTATGTCCGCGCTATCCTGCTGCGTGACGAGGGCGCCTGCATCAGCCCGTTCAACGCTTGGGTCCTGCTCCAGGGCACCGAGACTCTGTCGCTGCGCGTTGACCGTCATGTCGAGAACACCAAGAAGGTCGTTGAGTTCCTGGCTGGTGACAGCCATGTTGCCAAGGTGAACCACCCGAGCCTGCCTGAGCACCCCGACCATGAGCTCTACAAGCAATATTTCCCCAACGGCGGTGCCTCGATCTTTACCTTTGAGATTAAGGGTGGCCAGGAGGCCGCCTGGAAGTTCATTGATCATCTGCAGGTGTTCTCGCTGCTCGCCAACGTGGCCGACGTCAAGTCGCTCGTCGTGCACCCGGCTACCACCACGCACTCCCAGCTCTCTGCCGAGGAGCTCGCCGAGCAGAACATCACGCCCTCCACGATCCGTCTTTCCATCGGTACCGAGAACGCCGAGGATATCATTTGGGATCTGAAGCAGGCTTTCGCCGCGCTGGACGAGTAAGGCGACTTGTGCAAGGACCCCTTGCGACTCGATAGGTATAACCGCATAAAATGCCTGCTCAAGGCGCCTGTGCGAACAATGGTTGCACAGGCGCCTTTTTTGCATAGAGAGGGCGCAAAAACAGGGTTTTTGACACGCTTTATGCATTCGAGTTGTGGAAAACTCCTGTTGAGAGGATGTGAGTTTTACGCAATTGACGTGCGCCTTTTGAGTAAAACCGCAGGTCGCGATTTGCTCGGGGTACTATGCAGCGCGATCGAATCACACGCAGCTCAAACGCAGCAAAAACGCACTACGGAGGTTTCCAGCTACATGAGGATCGATTCACGAAAACCGAAAGCCGCCGCCCTTTCCGCCGCTCTGACCGTGGCACTTTTGGCGGGCGCCGGTGCAACTGATGCCCACGCCGCAACACTGTCCGATACGGTTGGGTCTACGCCGTCCGAGACGACGCTGGTGCAGCCCGTTGACTATCGCGGCGATGGTTATGGTTCCATGCAGGAGTGGAACGCCTCGATGGAGGCCAAGCGCGATTCCCTGGAGATGCGCGCTCAGATCATCATGAATATGTATGGCGACTATGCCACCGATGACGAGCGCGCTGTGCTGCAGGGCTGTATCGACGGCGCGGGTAGCCTGTTGACGATGGGGGAGGTCGACGCCAAGTCGACCGAGCTCGATGAGCTGCGCACTGCGCTTGAGGATGCCAAGTGCGAAGCGCTCGAGGCTGCCGCCGAGGCGGAGGCTGCCGAGGCTTCGTACTACAACGCCGGTTACACTCCGTCCTACGCGTCTGCCGCGTCCTGCACGAACGGATCGGGCCTGACGCGCTCTGCGGGTGTCAATAACTACAACGGGCGCCGCGAGACCTATTACAGCAGCAATGTGCTTTATCACTATCGCACGGGCGAATGGACTCAGGATTCTGAGGGCTTCTGGCGCGATTCCGACGGCTATTACGTTGTTGCCGCGGGCGATATGGCCCAGGGCTCGACCTTTACGGGCTCCAAGGGTGATTGCAAGGTCTATGACTCCGGCTGCGCTGCCGGAACCACCGACTACTACACCGGTTGGTAATTTTTCTGCATCACGGATATTTGGCGGACGGGTGTCTTTACCGAGCTTTAGGGCAACGTAAAGACGTCCGTTCTATGTATGCGCCTGAGCTAACAGAGCCCTTACCGTGACGGTACGTCGCGCATATGGGCGCGGGGCACACTAGTTCATGAGAAATAAGGTCTTTCTCTTGGAGGAAGTGGTCTTGTGAATGCTCGAGATATCGCCGTTGCCGCCGTCGCGTTGATGCTTGGCTGCCTTGGTCCCACGGCCGCGCTCGTCGCGGGCATGCAGGGGACATGCGGGGCTGCTCCTATCGTGGTCGGCGCGCTGATCGCGGCCGCGCTGCTGGGAAGTGCAGGTGTAGTCCTTTGTCGCGACGATGAGGACCAGGCGTCGGAGTCGCAGCTCTAACCGTTGTGAAGCTGATTTTTGGCCAAAGATGAAAAAGGAAGCCGCCGCGAGGGGAGTGCCCCTTGCGGCGGCTTTGCCATTGGATCTGCTGGCTACAGTATGCCGAGCACTACCAGCTGCTTTCTATTTCGCGAATCCTCTGGTAGAGCCAATCGTTTTGCGGCACTTGGATATCGTGTTTGGCGGCCAGGCGGCAAATGGTGCCCGCGAACTCCTCGACTTCGGTTTTTCGTTGTGCGATGCGGTCCTGCGCCATCGAGGGCATACCGGCGGGGTCGATTCCCTCGATGAGGTGCACCATTTGCGTCAGGTCTGCCTCGGTCAGCTCAACGCCCTCGGCGTTGGCAACCGCAAGCGTCTCGCGCATGGCGGAGACAAAACAGCGGCGCTGCTCGGAGCCCGGCTCCGTGGCGCTTCCGTAGGTCCCGCCGTAGGCCATGCAGGTCTGGTTGATGCCGTCGTTGAGCATGAGTTTGGCCCACATGCGGTGCGCAATGTCGCTCTCGACGGTATGGGCGATGCCGCAGCGCGTATAGAGCTCGTCGATGGCGGTAACGGTTGCGGGCTTGGTGCCCGCTGCCGCGCCAAAGCGAATCTCGCCCGCATTGGTAAAGGTGAGCTCTCCGTTGAGGAACACGGCGTCCATGCCCTGGCAGATACCAAGAACGGTATGCTCCCAGCCAAAGCGTTCGGCAATCTTTTGCTCGCTCGTAATGCCGTTGCACAGCGAGGCGATGAGCGTGTTGGGCCCCACGACACGCTCCATAGTCTTGAGTGCTTGGTCGAGACCGGTGGTCTTGACCGTCAGGATGACCGGATCGGCGGGCGCTGCCTCGCTGGCACGGACGGACGTGAGATCGCAAGGCTTTCCGTTGACGGTGAGCGCATCGCCCGCGTGACGCTCAAAACGGGCGTCATCCATAACGTATTGGACGGCGTCATTGCCGAGGGCCTTGGCAATCATGCTGCCGTAGAACAGGCCGACGCCGCCCTTGCCGATAAAGGCGACCTTGTTGATCTGCATGTGAATCATCTCCCCATATAAAAGGCGCCCGCGTAAGGGGCGCCTGATGGATTGTATGCTGCCGGGGTGATTGATGGGTGCGCGGGGCGGCTGTTATAAAAAGAAACTATTGCGCTGTGCGCTTATGCCGCGGGGCAGACCGCAAAGACGCGGGCGGGGTATCCGACGCCATCGCGGACCTTGGGGAAGGTGCAGAAGATGACGGCGCTCGTGGCTGGAAGCTCGTTTAGATGGTCCATGACTTCGATCTGATAGCGGTCGACCGAGAGGATGTATTGCTCGCCGGGGTAGGGGTAGGCGTCCTCGCGTGTGGTCACGCTCGTCTCCTTTCATCGGGCTTTTTGCTGATGTTAAAGCGGTGCCGTGACGGCCTGATTTCTGCTGCGTTACGATACGTTCTCGATTGCGATTCCGATGTGTTTCGATGACGTGACGGGTTTGTTTCGCCTTGTCAGGGCTTCGATGGGAGGGGAGGGGCCGTGCAATATCGCGTTGACCCCAAAAGCGGCAACCGTATCTCGGCGTTGGGGCTGGGCTGCATGAGGTTTCCCGGTGCGCCGGGACGCCCGGATGCGAAGACTGCCGACGCCATCATCTCCCGTGCGGTGGAGCAGGGGATTAACTACCTGGACACGGCCTATCTCTATCCCGGCAACGAGGCTTGTGTGGGTGCGTCGCTTGAGCGCCTGGGCTTGCGCGACCAGGTTTTGCTCGCAACCAAGCTGCCGCATGCTTCGTGCAAATGCGCGGAGGATTTCGACCGGTTCTTCGACGAGCAACTGCGCCGCCTGCGGACCGACCATATCGACTATTACCTCATGCACAACATTACCTCGCCCGCCCAGTGGGAACGTGTGGTGGCGTTGGGCATCGAGGACTGGATCGCGCGTCAAAAGGCGGCGGGGCGCATTCGCCAGATTGGTTTTTCGTACCACGGCAGCGCGGCGGATTTCCTGACGATGCTCGATGCATATGAGTGGGACTTTTGCCAGATCCAGTACAATTACGCTGGAGAGCGATATCAGGCGGGAACAGCGGGGCTCATGGCCGCCGCCGAGCGAGGCCTCGCGGTGTTTGTGATGGAGCCACTGCTGGGCGTGCGTTTAGCGGGCAAGCTGCCGCCACGGGCCCGCGCTGTGCTCGATAGTGCCCGTGACCCGCATTTGCGCACTCCTGCCGCCTGGGGTCTTTCGTGGGTCTGGAATCATCCTCAGGTGACGATGCTGCTTTCGGGTATGACCGATATCGCGCAGGTGGATGAGAACGCGGTGTTGGCCGATCGGGCCCTGCCGGATTCGATGACTGCCAACCAGCTCGACACGATCGCGCACGTGCTGGATGAGTTTGAAAAATCGAATCGCGTGCCCTGCACGGGATGCGGCTACTGCATGCCATGTCCCAAGGGCATCAATATTCCCGGCTGCTTTGCCGCCTACAACGCGAGCTATGCGCACAGCTGGTTTACGGGTCTATCGCAGTACTTTACGGCGAGCGCGGTGCGCACAAGCGAGGCCAAGCTGGTGAGCAATTGCGTCAAGTGCGGCAAATGCGCGCGCCACTGCCCACAGCGTATCGATATCCCCGAGCGTCTCGATGACGTGCGCCGACGTTTCCAGCCTGGCCCCGTAACGGTCATGCTTAAAGTCTTCAGCAAAACTCGCTCCTCATGACCCTTTTATATCTTGTGATGGAATAGTCCCTGTTTGCGGCAGAATAGGGCGATAGCAGGAACTTTTTTGCCGCAACTGATGGGAGGCTATCGTGGGTGACCGAGGCTTACGCAATGATTCGCGTGAGGTCCGTTGGGGCATTTTGGGCGCTGGGCACATCTCTCATCGATTTGCTTCGTCGCTCAAGAAGGTCGACGGGGCACGGCTGGTGGCTGCGGCCGGCCGCACTCCTGCACATGTCGAGGAATTTTGCCAAGCGTTTTCGATCGATGCTGCCCATGGCCATACCTCGGTCGACGATAACGGCGATGCGGCTTATGACGCGCTGATTGCCGACCCCGATGTCGACGCAATCTACTTGGCTCTTCCGCATGGCATGCATACGCGTTGGGCCTGTCGCGCGCTGCGTGCCGGAAAGGCCGTGCTGTGCGAAAAGCCGGCCGTTTTGAGTGAGGAAGAGGCTCTCTCGATTGCCTCCACCTCTCGCGAGTGCGGCGTGCTGTTTATGGAGGCGATGAAGAATCGGTTTTGCCCGATGCGCACTCGCGTGAAGGACTTGTTTGCGTCGGGTGAGCTTGGCCGTATTGTCTCGATTGAAAGCGTGCAAAAGCTCGATTACGGCGAGTCTCCTTCGGGCTATCTGCTTGATCCGTTGCAGGGCGGCTGTCTATATGACATGGGCTGCTATGCGGTCGGTTGGTTTGAGGATTTGCTCGCGGGCGCTTGCGAGGTTTCGTCCCGTGAAGTTCGCTGGCGTGACGTATCGGGCGGTCGCGTCGATTGGGCCGACGAGATCCATATGAGCGTCGGCGGTATACCCATTCATATGGTGTGCGACGGCGAAGCAACATATGAAAGCCGCTTAACGATTGCCTGTGAGCGGGGCTCGTTGGAAATCGAGCGGCTCCATCGCCCCGAGCTCGCTCATGTGAAGTATTCCGACGGTCGAGGACTCGAAATCGATGCACCATTTGAAGTCGATGATTTTTACGGTGAGGCGTCGCATGCGACGCAGCTCATTCAGGCGGGGAAACTCGAAAGCCCCATCATGTGCCTAGCCGCCACACAGCGCTGCGCGCACATCATCGATGCAATCCGTCTAGCCCTCTAGGACTTGGCGCTGACGCGTAGGGGATCATGACGCCGGCGCCCGTGGTGCCTGGCGGCCCACATCTCTGATGCCCCTTTTATAACTTGCGGTGGAATACGGCCTGTTTGCGCCAAAATAAGGCACTAATAGACCGTATTTCACCGCAACTGATGAGGGGGAGTTGGAGATGCTGACAATCGGATGTCATCTTTCGACGACGAAGGGCTATCGGGCGATGGGGGAGACGGCGCTGTCCATTGGCGCCAATACCTTTGCATTCTTTACGCGCAACCCGCGCGGTGGCAAGGCAAAAGACCTTGACATGGATGACGTGGCGGCTCTGCGCGAGCTTATGGAGCAAAACGACTTTGGACCGCTGGTGGCGCATGCCCCGTATACCTATAACCCCTGCTCCGCTAAGGAGCGGGCGCGAGAGTTTACCTTGGAGGCTATGGCGGAAGATTTGCAGCGTCTGGAAGCACTGCCCGGCAACTACTACAATTTTCACCCCGGTGCGCATGTGGGACAGGGGGCAGACGCCGGCATTCAGATGATTGTCGACACGCTGTGCCAGGTGATGTTTGAGGGACAGCAGACGACGGTATTGCTCGAGACCATGGCGGGCAAGGGCACCGAGGTGGGCCGTAGCTTTGAAGAACTGGCGTGCATTATCAAGGGCGTTGCCGCCAAGTGCCCAGAGCTGTCCGATAAGCTGGGCGTTTGTTTGGACACCTGCCATGTGAGCGATGCTGGCTACGACATCATCCATGATCTGGACGGCGTACTCGACGAGTTCGACCGCGTGGTGGGTATCGATCGTCTGCATGCCGTACACATCAACGATTCGAAGAACCCTTGTGGCGCCCATAAAGATCGTCACGAGTGCATCGGCAAGGGATACCTTGGCAGCGAGGAATTTGGTGACGGTATGCAGGTTATGCAGAATATTGTATCGAATGGTCGCTTGCGCGCATTGCCATTCATTTTGGAGACACCGAACGAACTTGCAGGTTATGCGGCTGAAATCAAACTGTTAAGGTCATTGCAGCAGTAATGGCTGCCATAAAGTGGGACGCTCCATTCACGTTATGGGTTTGTTTCAATCAGTTTTCTAATTGCAGATTCTTCCAAGCGGGTGCATAATAACCCTCAGTTTTTGCAGACCTCTGAATCACGTGGGGTCATTGGAAGGAGACTGATTATGAAGCTGAAGAAGCTTGGCGCATTTGCCGCCACGGGTGCTATGGCGCTCGCCCTCGCTCTGACGGGCTGCGGCTCGTCCAACGCCACCTCTGATTCTAATGCCGGTTCCAGCAGCTCTGACGACGCTAAGGTCGAGAAGGTCGACGGCTCCAAGGAGTACGCGCTCGTCAAGGACGGTACGCTGACCGTCGGCACCTCTGCCGAGTACGCTCCGTTTGAGTACAAGGATGACAACGGCGATTATCAGGGCTTTGACCTTGAACTCATCAAGGCTATCGGCGACAAGCTGGGCCTGGATGTCGAGTATGTCAACAATGACTTTGACACGCTGGTTCCGGGCGTCGCTTCGGGCGCCAAATATGACGTCTCCATTGCGGCTATCACCGACACGCCCGAGCGCGAGAAAGAAGTCACTTTCTCCGATTCCTACTACATGGACGATCAGGCTATCGTGACCAAGGTCGATAACGCCGACATCACGGCCGACAACTACAGCGAGAAGCTCAACAACGCCGATGCTACCATCATCGTCCAGTCTGGCTCGACCGCCGAGTCCTTTGCCCAGGAGAACTTCCCCAAGGCCAAGATTGTCCCCTACAAGGACGCCACCGAGTGCTTCAGCGCCCTGCAGTCCGATAAGGGCGACGCCGTAGTCACCAACCGCTCCGTTGCCAGCCAGCTGACCGCCGAGCAGTTCAACACCTGCCAGACCATTAAGCAGATCAGCACCGGCGAGGAGTACGCCATCGCCATCAACCAGGGCAACACCAAGCTCAAGGACGACATCAACCAGGCCATCAAGGACCTGACCGACGACGGTACCGTTGACGCCCTCATGGCTAAGTACAACATCAAGTAAAATAGCTACTTGATTGCTCACGGGCCCTTTCCGTTTTGGCGGAGAGGGCCTTTGCGCTTCTCTTGACGGAGAGTATTTCCGTCTCGTTTTGCCGGCAACTTCTACGATAGGAGCCACCTTGTCTCGACTGAACAAAGGGGCCGCGGAGCAGCGTTTTCCACTGCCCGCCTTGCTCCAAAAGCTAGTCTGCGTCATGGCCGTGGCGCTTGCGCTGGTGTGTGTGGGGGCATATGCGCCCACGACCGCCCAGGCGCTTGAGACCGCAAAGATCACCGCCCGACCCAATACCGGTTCGGGTAGCGACGTGGTCGGTGGCACCGAGACCCGCATCACCTGGGAGGTCCAGGCCGATGCCGACGAGGAGCTGGGCGGCCTTTCACTGACGTTTGCCGACGGCACGACCTTTGGCGCCGATGATACGCGCCTGACGATGCTCTCGGGCGATGACCTTATGGACCGTACGCCCATGAAGCCCACGTGCAAGGTCGATGGTCAGACGCTCAAGATTGATTTTGGCGAGACGGCGCCTGCCGGCGGCTATTTCCGCGTCGAGGTCTACGGCGTGACCTTCCCCGTCGAGGGCGGCGATGAGGCCTTTAGCGGCACCTATACGCTCGCTGACGGGTCGACCAAGAAGATCTCCAAGATTCCGTCGGTGGAGATCAAGGGCGTGACGGCCTTCGATAACTTCCTGACCGACCTTAAGGAGCAGCCGTGGGTCGAGGCGTGGAACTCCAATATGTTCCTGCGCCTGTTCCTGAACCCGGTCATTTTGGTCCAGAGCCTGCCGATCGTCTTCAAGGGCTTCCTCATGTCGCTTTCGATCGTGCTTGTGGCGTTTCCGCTGGCAATTCCCTTCGGTTTCGCCCTGTCGCTCATGCGCATCTCCAAGTCGCGCATCCTGCGCTGCCTCGCCGGCATCTACGTGAATATCATTCGCGGTACGCCGGCGTTCCTGCAGATCTATATCGCGTTCTTCGGTCTGCCGTTGGCCGGCGTCAAGGTTGATGACTACGTGCTCGGCGTCATCGTCATGGCCATGAATTCGTCTGCCTATCTGTGTGAGATCTTCCGCGCCGGTATTCAATCGATCCCCAAGGGCCAAAACGAGGCTGCTCGCTCTCTGGGCATGAATGCCTTCCAGACGCTGCTCTACGTTATGATTCCGCAGACGTTCCGCAATGTTTTGCCTACGCTGACCAGCGAGTTTATCTTGCTTTACAAGGATACGTCGCTGCTTGCCGCCGTGGGTGTGGTCGAGATCGTCATGAACGCCCGTACCATCGTGGCCACGACGGGCTCCATTACACCGTACGTGGTTGCCGCCCTGTTCTATCTGGTCATCACCCTGCCGCTCGCTCGCTTGGTGAGCGGTCTTGAGGCGAGGCTTTTGGGCACGACCGAGACCAAGAAGAAGCGTCCCGCCAAGAGCGCCGGACAGGTTGTCGCGACGCCCGCCGATCACATCGCCGGTCTGTAAGGAGGTCCTATCATGAGCGAAACCAATAACTCGAACGAGGTCGTCGTCAGCATCAAGAACCTCCAGAAGGCCTTTGGCGATAACGTGGTCCTGCGCGATATCGATCTGGATGTGCATAAGGGCGAGGTCGTCGTAGTTCTGGGTCCTTCGGGCTCGGGCAAGTCGACGATGCTTCGCTGCATCAATCGTCTGGAGCATCCCACGAGTGGCTCGATTGTCGTTGAGGGCGTGGACGTGTGCGCCAAGGGCGTCGACCTCAATAAGGTACGTACGCACTTGGGCATGGTGTTTCAGCAGTTCAACCTGTTCCCGCACCTGTCGGTCAAAAAGAACGTCATGCTTGCGCAGCAAAAGGTGCTCAAGCGCAGCAAGGAAGAGGCCGAGAAGATCGCCGTCGAGGAGCTGACCAAGGTCGGTCTTGCCGAGCGCATCGATTTTATGCCGAGTCAGCTTTCGGGCGGCCAGCAGCAGCGCGTTGCCATCGCCCGCGCCCTGTCGATGAACCCGCACGTCATGCTCTTTGACGAGGCCACCTCGGCGCTCGACCCTGAGCTCGTGCGCGACGTCCTGGGCGTCATGCGCGACCTGGCGCACGACGGTATGACCATGATCGTCGTGACGCACGAGATGGGCTTTGCCCGCGATGTCGCCGACCGCGTCGTCTTTATGGACGGCGGCGTCATTGTAGAAGAGGGTACGCCGAGCGAGGTCTTCGACCACCCCAAGAGCGAGCGCACCAAGGCGTTCTTGGGCAATATCTCGTAGTCGCTTTATATGACTGGCATAGCAGAAAACGGGAGCTGGATGTGATCCGGCTCCCGTTTTTGTTGGGACGCGAATGTGTTTTGGTGCAGAGCGCGTTACGGGCGGAGCTCATTGCCGCTAGGCCAGCTCCGCTCCAAGCGCGCGACAGGCGGTCTCGCCCTCGTCGTCGGGCGCATCGTAGCAAATGACGGAATCGACGACGTTGACGCCCGCCTCGTCGGCATCGGCCTTCCAGTTGTCCATCCACTCGCCCTCGGCCCACGAATAGGAGCCAAAGAGGACGACCTTCTTATCGCCGAGGGTTTCCTTGACCTCGTCCCACATCGGCTGGAACTCATCGTACTCGAGTTCCTCGGAGCCCATGGCGGGGCAGCCGAAGGCGAAGGCATCATATTCGGCGGCCTTGTCGGCGGAGAAGTCGGAGCAGGGGATGACCTCAGTCTCGGCACCCGCGGACGTGGCGCCTTCGGCGACGAGGTTTGCCATGGCCTCGGTGTTGCCCGTGCCGCTCCAGTAGACGACGGCGATCTTGCTCATGTTGAGTCCTTTCAGTTGTGCGGCAGGTTGCCGCGGCTTCTATGTTCTATCGGGTTGCCTGGGCAAGTTGCGCCAAGCTGCAGCCCTGCTGATAGACAAAGGTGAGGTATTGAGTGCAAGCGCGGTAGGCGTCAAACATCGCAAGCGCTTGCTCGACATTCGTGTAGACCTTCCAAGCTCCAAAGACCTTGTAGTTCTCGCCGCGCTGGACGATAAACTCGTGCACGTCGTCGTAGGGATATCCGAGGAAGTAGCCTATTTCGTGCGGAAACTCGCAGGTGCAGTCGTTGCTGCAGCTAGCTTGCTGGGGTAGTGCGCATCGAGTCTGGCTACAGGCGCATTCCGCGACGTTATTGCTCGCGAGCGTGATGCGTGATGCCAAATGCACAAGGCATGTCGAAAGGTCTCTCGTGTCGTAGCCTTCCGAGGCGAGCGCCGTTTGGGCGCGAGGGTCTGCGAAATAGGTGGTGAGGCTTTTGGCTCGGTACATATACACGAGCGCTCCGCATGGCCGCCAGACCAAAACACTCAGGTGGATACCGAACGGGTCAAGCTCGCGATTGCACTGGGCGATAACGTTGAGCAGGCGTGCTCGGCGTTCTGCGATGGTTTCGGTTGCGACCGAGCCGTCCCCGTGGGCGTAGGTGCCTGGATAGGTAAAGAGCGATGCCGGCTTGATGCCCGCGAGCGTGGGAGAGCAGTTGCGCACGACTGCTGCCTGAAACGTTGGGATGTCTATGGTTCGAGTCACGGCGCTCCTCACGGATCTAAACTGTTAGCCTAGGAAAACTTATACACGAAAGTAAGCCATGGTCAACAAAAAAGTTTGAAGCGGGAAACTAATTGACCGAACGGACATGATTTTGGGTTAAGATGGGGACACCCCATGGGGGTATCTAGATAGGGCTACTTGAAAGGGGAACGCATGAGTGACTTGCTCAACCCTGCGAATCTCATCGTGCTGGCCGTCATTGCCGTCGGCATGTTTTTTGGACTGCGTCGCATTGCCGCTTCGACACACGGGAAGAGTTGCTGCAGCGATGGCGCGAGCGGCAAGAAAGCCAAAAAGGTTGTTGTGGTGGATACCGATGCATCGCACTACCCCTATAGCGATGAGCTACTCATCGGTGGCATGAGCTGTGACGGCTGCGCTCAGAACGTGACGAATGCCCTCAATGCGCTCGATGGCGTTTGGGCAAAGGTGACGTATGCCGACCATACGGCGCGCGTGCGTTCGAAGCGCCCGATTGACCGCGAGGCACTCGAGACGGCGGTGAGAGGTGCGGGCTATTTCGTTATGAAAATGTAGATGCCGCCCTCTCCAATGGGTACCGGTCTCCTCCCCATTGGGGCTATCGACGTCCTAAAATTTGCGCAAAAAACAACTTGCGGATGCGGAGAAAGTGGAGTTTGGTGACGGTTCGCGCGGAATTCGTGGCCAATCGAGCATCCGCTATCCCGTAAGAATATTACAGGTGTATATTTATATGCTGATTATTGCTGTGCCCAGATTGCAATTAAACGTGGACAGAGATGATGAATGCTAAAACTGGGCTTAAGGACAGGGGAGGCTATAGCCTTATGAGACGAGTGAGAACACTTGGCTTAGTGGCAGCGCTTGCCGCTATCTTGGCATCACCGTCGCCGGCGAATGCCGAAGGCACTTCGGGTGCCGTTACCTACAATGCGGGAAATGGGTATTCCTTTGAGAAGCTCTCGCATCCTACGGTAGGAACGTCGCAGCCGGATGGCATCGTCGACTACCAGGGTAACGGTGCCGTTGCCGTTCCGGGCGCCGATGGTAATACGGCCAACAACGAAGGCGATCGCGGCCAGAGCTACACTTGGGCGGCTGCGAGCTATGGTGACTGGCTTTATGTGGGCACCTGCTATGCGGCGATGGGCAACACGCTGACGCTCATGAACAGCACGCTGGGCGATTCCTTTGATGTCGAAACCATGCGCCTGACGCTGGAGGCCATGTTT
>DBEYYU010000070.1:0-4948 GCA_048184855.1 Collinsella aerofaciens | reverse complement strand
GCGGCAGATTTATACCCGTGTCCGAGCTCGAAGAGCCCTATGGCCGCCTTCCTGGCCTCGACATCATGCTTCACCCTCAAATCAACGCGCATAAAGAAAGCCTCCCATTTCTCATGTCCAAGAAATGGGAGGCAGTTCAATGGGAGATCGGGCTTTCAAGGCTCAGTTAAACCAAACTTGCGCGGTCAAATGACCCGTAGCTTACATCTGCTCGGGAGCGGAGACACCAACAAGGGTGAGCACCAGGGCGAGCGTCACGCGGACGGCGTCGCAAGCGGCCAGACGGGCACGCGAAAGCTCGGGGTCGACGGGACGGCCCTCGCTCGGCAGAACCTGGCAGGCAGCGTAGAAGCTGTGGAAGTCGCCGGCGAGTTCCTCAGCAAAGTGCGTCAGACGGAACGGGGCGCGGTCGCGAGCGCAGCTGGCGATGAGGTCGGTGAGCTCGTTGAGCTTACGCGAAAGGGCGAGCTCGGTCGGGTCGGTCAGCAGCGAGTAATCAACGTTCTCACCGATGGCCTTGGCGGCGACGGCCTTCATGCCCATCTCGTCAGCCTGCTCGGGCGTAACGTCGGCGGCACGGCGCAGGATGGAGCACACGCGGGCGTGAGCATACTGCACGTAATAGACCGGGTTGGAGTTGTCGCGCTTCTTAACGGCCTCAATATCGAAGTCGACCATCTGGTTGGAGCTCTTGGAGATGAGCGTGTAGCGGGCGGCGTCGGAACCGACCTCGTCGACGAGCTCCTGCAGGGTCACCATGGTGCCCTTGCGCTTGGACATACGGACGGGCTTGCCGTTGCGCAGCAGGTTGACGAGCTGGCCCAGCAGAACCTCAAACTTGCCGGGATAGCCAAGAGCGTCGCAGACGCAGCGGACGCGCTCGATGTAGCCGTGGTGGTCGGCACCCCAGATGTCGATGACGTGGTCGACGCGCTGGAACTTATCCCAGTGATAGGCAACGTCGGAGGCGAAGTAGGTGTACTCGCCGTCGGACTTGATCAGGACGCGGTCCTTGTCATCGCCCAGGTCGGTGGAGCGGAACCACAGGGCGCCGTCCTTGGTGTAGAGGTAGCCCATCTTGTCGAGCTTCTCAAAAGCGCGATCGACGGCGGAGGTGCCGGCGGTCTCGCCCTCAGTGTCCTTCACATACAGTGAGCGCTCGGAGAACCAACGATCGAAGTCGCAGTTAACGGCATGGCAAAGGTCGCGCATGTTGTCGACCATCTTTACATAGCCGCGCTCGCGGAAGCTCTCCATACGCTCCTGAGGATCGGCGTTGACCCACTTATCGCCGTCAGTGCGCCAGAACTCGGCGGCCTCGTCGATGATGTAGTCGCCGCCATAGGAGTCCTTGCCAAGGGTCTCGGCAAAGTTATCCTGGTACGGATGAGTCTCGGGATGCTCGTCATTCTCGTCGGCAACGAAGGCGTCGCGGTCGGCAATCAGCAGCTTGTGAGCCTCGTCGATATCCACGCCCTGCTTGGCGATGATGTCGGCAAGCTGCATATAGCGCGTGCTGATGGAGTTGCCGAAGGTGTTCATCTGAGAGCCGTGGTCGTTGATGTAGAACTCACGCTGGATGTCGTAACCGGCGTGGTCCATAACACGGCAGAGTGAGTCGCCCAGCGCGGCCCAGCGGCCGTGGCCGATGTGCATGGGGCCGACGGGGTTAGCGGAAACGAACTCGACCTGGGTCTTCAGGCCACCACCGACGTTGGACTTAGCGAAGTCCATACCCTTCTCGCGAGCCTCGCCAAAGATGGCATTCTTGACGGCAACGGAGAGGTAGAAGTTGATGAAGCCGGGGCCTGCGATCTCGACCTTCTCGATCGCGGGGTCCTCGGGCATATGGGCAACGATGGCCTCGGCGATCTTGCGCGGGGCGCAGTGGGCCAGCTTGGCGGACTTCAGGGCCATGGTAGAGGTCCACTCGCCATGAGAAGTGTCAGCCGGTCGCTCGATAGCGCAATCGTCAAGTTCAAATGCGGAAAGGTCGCCGGCCTCCTGGGCCGCAGCAAGCGCAGCGCGTACCAGCTCTTCAATCTTCTCGGGCATAGATCCTCCTTGTGTTAAAGCCCCCGAGCTCTTGGTCACTCGTAGGGCAAAAGCCAGAGTTTGTAGCACTCTATCACAAGCGACGGGCACTGTCGCAGGGTAAAGCTAATAGATATTGCATATGCACAAAAATGACTACAGCTTGTATGGAGTCACTCAAAGATGCCAGTCTGCCTGCAGATTATGCAGGCGTTGAAAATGCATAAAGGTGTGAATGAGCTGCGCCTGTTATCGAATACTCTTACCTATCAGAGTTGTGTGCTTTTCCTGCATAAAGTAACGGTTTGCGCACGTCAGCGTGTTATTCTAGACATACGTAAATTCGTATAAGTTGGAGGTAGCATGTTCTCAATCGGTCAACACGTCATTCATCCGGGCCAGGGAGTCTGCACCGTCGTCGGTTTTAGGGACGACACACCGCAGCCCATGCTGCTGCTCGAGACCAAGCAGGGGCATGCGCAGACGATCCTCATGTACCCCGTGGCGCAGGCTGACCGTTTGCACGCCGCTATCTCGCAGCAAGATGCCGAGCACCTGCTGAGCCACTACGATGAGCTGGAGTGCGACACCTTTACCGAGCGCAACAGCTCGCTTGAGGAGACACACTTTAAGCAGCAGCTCAAGCTGGGCGCGCCCGAGACGGTCCGCGTGGCAAAGACCATGATGCACCGCATTCGCCAGGCCGAGGAAGCTGATAAAAAACCCAGCTCCTACTACATGCGCGTACTCAAGGAGGCCAAGCGCCGCTCCATCGAGGAGTTCGCCGTGGCCTTGGGCGTCACCGAGGAGGACGCCGAAGCTCGCCTAGCCCAAGCCGCCCTCAACTAACCTGCCAAAAAGGGACAGGTTTATTTTGGCAGGTTTTATCTGGCCAAACGTCAACAAACAATCAGTAAATGGCCGAGTTCTCCGTTTTGTTTGTGAGCGCCCGGCCATTTTTCTATCGCCGTAGAAATGCGTGAAGCCCATTTGCGATGACATCACGCGAGGGGGGCCGTCCAGATCGACGCAACTAACGCCCGCATCCACAACAAGCGCGCCCGTCTTGTTCAATTACCATTAAAAAGCATCAATTTGAAAACGCAATAACATTTCGGCAGGTAGCAGCTATGGTCGGTGAACTGAATCTCGACAACCGAAGCCTCCGAATGAGGTATCTTCAGCCCATCCAAGCTAAAGGAGGGGCCATGCCGAGAAAACCTCGTTCAAAGTCACCAACCGGTTATTTCCACGTCACGTTGCGTGGAAACGGAGGGCAATTGCTGTTTGACGATGCCGAGGACCGAATCGCCATGCTTCAGATCCTCGATGCGATTCTCCCCAAACACAATATCGAGCTTATCGCTTGGTGCCTTATGGGAAACCACATTCATCTGCTCATCGACGATCCGGACGACCGCAAGAGCGACGCGATGCACGCGGTAGCCGTATCGTATGCGGGCAGGTACAATGCGCGGACGGGACATATCGGCCACGTGTTTCAGGAGCGGTTTTGGGATTCGCCCATTAAGTCGGAAGTATATTTACTCGAGGCAATTCGATACATTCATCTGAATCCACAAAAAGCAGGACTGGCGGCATACGACGAATATCCCTGGAGCAGCCATCGTGAGTATCTAATGAGTGCCAGGTCACGGCCGCATGTCACCGGCAGCGTTGTCGGTGTTTTATTCCCAACACCTCGCTCATACCTTCAGCTCATGGAAAGTGCGCTGTCGCTTCCCTATCGCCCCAGCGCAACAGCCAAGGTTCGCGAGGAAGATCTATGCGAATTTGGCACGGCAATCGTGCAGAGTGTCGCAGGATGTGCTCCGACGGAACTCAAATCCGTCTCCAAGCCACTTCGCAATGAGGCGATTCTCGCGCTTCGAAAAGAAGGGTTAACGGTTAGGTAGGTTCAGCTGTTGACCGGACTGGGGACATGGATTATCAAGAACGCGTCCTAGCGTCGCGCTTGCCGAGTTACGAGTACGGCGAAGCGCAGCTGCCTGCCGCGAGGCGCCGCCATTCGCCAACGTCACCATGTCAAACAGAAAACGCTTCCGCTGAATAACGTCCAACGGAAGCGTTTTCCCAGATAAAACCTACCAAAAAAACCTGTCCCTTTTTGGCAGGTTAGGCCTGGAAGGTGTCGCGGTCGGGCGCGAAGGACTGCATGGCCGCGATGGTGCGGTCGAAAAGCTCGGGGAGCTCCCAGCCCAGCATCTCGGCGCCCTGCGTAATCACGTCGCGCGAGCAGCCGGAGGCAAAGCGCTTGTCCTTGAACTTCTTCTTGAGCGACTTGGTCGTAAAGTCCATGACGCTTTTGCTCGGACGCATGATAACGGCGGCCCCGATCAGGCCGGTAAGTTCGTCGCACGCAAATAGGATCTTCTCCATCTGCGACTCGGGCTTGGGCAGCGAGGCGTTGAAATCGGACGTGTGCGTCTGGATGGCGCGGATGAGCTCGGGCGATGCGCCCTCGCCCTCCAGAATCTTGGCAGCATAGATGGTGTGGTTCACGGGGTCGTCCTCATGCTCCTCCCAATCCAAGTCGTGCAGCAGGCCGACGATACCCCAAAACTCCTCGTTCTCGGGGTCGAACTCGCGCGCAAAGTAGCGCATGGTGCCTTCGACCGTCTCGCCGTGGGTGATGTGGAACGGATCTTTGTTGTGCTCGTTGAGCAGTTCGAACGCACGGTCACGGGTGATTCCGGCGGAAAGCGTCTGAGACATGGCAATACCTCCAAGTGAGTCGGTGCTAGGACACGGTGTCACTATCGTATATCGCCGCGGCTCAAGCCGAAAGGCAGAAAAGGCATACGGAGAAAAAAGCCGGGCGAACGCGTCGCCCGGCAAAACCGCAGATAAAACCTGCCAAAATACACCTGTCCCTTTTTGGTAGGTTTAGGGG
>DBEYYU010000069.1:0-104192 GCA_048184855.1 Collinsella aerofaciens | reverse complement strand
ACAGGGTGCCTTACGCAGCCTAGCCGAAACGCACCGAGCAGACTGAAGCCCACCGGCCTAATGGCTTGGCGTCAGCATGCCGCGATTCGGTCGCACGGAGAGCATTTCCCAGTTGACAAAACTATAGGAACACCCCCCTGCACCAATGCACCAGGATAAAAATGATCCGTTTTCCTCCGTCCCCAACGGATCATTTCCGACGGCGAAAACCCGCCAGATCGAGCAAGGTGCCTTCAAGCAAAATGGCGCCGCAGGTTGAGCATAAGTCAGCGAGCGGGCCGCATTTGAGACAAGGTGACGTGAAACGAAAGGGCGCTGACCTTCTGGTCGCGCCCTTGAAGTTGAACGTCAGATTGTCCAAATGCGGCCCGCGCAGCGTCGAGCCGTTACGCGGTTTGGTAAAACCGCGTAACCCCTAAGGACGCTGGCCCATGCCACCCTCGAGGGTGACGGTCTCACCGTTCATGTACTTAAAGTCGGGACCGCAGAGCTGAACGACAACGCGGCCGATTTCCTTCTCGACGTCGCCGTAGTGACCCGCCGGCGGCATGTGGACGTTGGCCTTGAACGCCTCGGGATAGGCATCTTGGAAGTTCTCGAGCGCAGCGGTCCAAGCAAGCGGGCAAACGATATTGACGTTGATGCCGTCCTTGCCCCACTCGTTGGCGGCAACGCGGGTCAGGCCGCGGATGCCCTCCTTGGCGGCAGCATAGCTGCACTGGCCATAGTTGCCAAACAGGCCGGCGCCCGAGGCAAAGTTGACCACGGAGCCCTTGGTCTCCTTCAGGTGCGGATAGGCCTTCTGCATGTACAGATAGGTAGCATACAGACCGGAGTAAATGGCCAGGTTAAACTGGTCCATGGTGTGATCGGCGATGGTCACGCCCGAGGCGCTGGCCTGAGCATTGTTGACGACGGCGTCGATGCGGCCGAACTCCTCAATGGCCTTGTCGATAACGTTCTGGACGACAGCCTCGTTGTCCTGACCAGCCGAAACATCGGCCTGAACAGGCAGAACCTTGACACCGTACTCGGCCTCGAGGGACTCCTTGGCGGCCTCGAGCTTGGCGACGTTGCGGCCGGTGATAACGAGGTTCGCGCCCTCCTTGGCAAAAGCGATATCGATGCCGTAACCGATGGAGCCAGCGGAGCCGTCCTTAAGCGTGGCCTTGCCGCCGCCGGTGACGATCACGGTCTTACCAGTGAAAAGTCCCATATAAAGTCCTTTCAAATCGCGACGGGCGCACCCGCCGACTGCGCGCATCCAAATAAACGCGCCAAAAGCTGAAATGCAACTTTAACGGGTTCAAGTGAAAAATAAAGCCCATGGCAGGCGAACGGCGCAACGTCTTTCGGCGAAGGGAATGTCAAGTAAAAATTGGATAGAGTGGCCGAGTTTTTGCTATCGACGCGAGCCATCGAACACGTTTTGAAACTTTGCTGCGGCGCGCGGGATGTCGGCGCGAGACTTTATCATAGGGTGACAAACAACGATGAGGAGCACATGCCTATGACAGACGAGCTGGACCCCCAGACTCAACAGCATATTGATGATCCCGCAGACGTCACTGCAGATACTGACGCTGTGACCTGCGATGGTACCGACGTCGACGGCCCCATCTTGGACGAAAGCGCTGCGGCGGAAACCCCCGAAACAGAAAACGCCGATGAGCAAAACGACGATGCGCCCGCTCAGGACGACGCCCCTGTACAGGACGACGCCCCGCAAGCAGCGGGCCCCATCGAGGTGTCTTCGGAAGAAGAGCTCGATGCCGTCATGGACTCCATGATGGATGCTGTCAAAGCGATGAAAGACGCCGTCGCCGATGCCGATATTGATGCCGAGGAAGAGGAGGCCGCCGAGGCGGCCTCGACCTTTGTGCCCGGCGAGACTCCGGTTGCCGACCAGGGCAGCACCATGCCCTCGTTTCTGCAGCTCGAGCACCCCACGATTGGCGCCGATGCGGTCGATCCGCACGCAGCAGGCTTTTCTGTGGTCGAGGGCGGTACCGGCAATATCGCCGTGCCGCAGACTGCCGATGCGGACGCTGCCGACACCACTCGCCCGACCGCCCCGCACCCCCCCGCCGCGAGCCGCGATCTGGGGACCGCTGTCTCGAACACTGCGAACGCCGTGGGCACCTTTATCGCCCAGGGTGCCTCGGCCATGCGCGAGATGAACGCCGCGAAAAAGGCACTTGCCGATGCCCGCGCCCACCTGGCCGAACTTGAGCAGCGCATTGCCGATCAGGCCGAGGAACTCGAGACGCGCCAGGATATCGCAGGCCGCTACGACCAGATCGTCGCCGACCAGCGCCAGGCGATCGCCACAGCGCAAAAGACCGCTGCGGCAGCCGAAATCGATCGCGATGTCCATGCTTCCAAAGTAGCAGAGCTCAAGGGTCAGCTCGAACAAATGAAGACAGAGGATGACGCGACCGAGCTCCGCCTGAAGGCCGCGCTCGATGCCGTGGAGGCCCGCGAGGCGAGCTCGCGCGAGACCGGCAACCGCCTCGTTCGCCGTCTTGAGGATTCCAAGCGCATCCGCGACAAGGTGCAGGCCGAGCGAGACGCCGGCATTGCCGCCGCACAACAAACCGTCGACGCCACGCGCGCCCAGCTCGAGACACTGCGTCATGAGTATGCCGAGCTGCAACGCAATCCCTCGGCAAATCCCGCCAACTATACGGTGCGCACCAGCGAGCTCTCGATGCAGATCTCCGACACGGCAGATGCCCTGCGTAAAGCCGAAGAAGATGTCCCGCGTATCACCGCCGACCTTGAACACTCGCTTGCCGCAGCCGAGCAGGCCGTCGAACAGGCGCAGGCCCCCATTGCCGAAGCCAAACGCGCGCACCAAGCCGTGACGGCAGAGGCCGATACCGCGCGCGACGAGCTGCAGACCGCAAAAACCGCCGCTGCAACGCGCCAGCGCGAACTGCGCGAGAAGATCGCCGCCGAGGACAAGGCACGCCGCGACCAAGAGCAGAGCATCGCCAACGCCCAAGCAGATGCCGCACATGCGCAGTCGATCATCGAACAGGCGAACGAAGTACACGACCACCCAGAGATTACTGAGTCGCTTGCAGGATCCTTGGCCCGAGACAAAGCCGAACACGCCGAGACCGAGCGAGAGGTTACCCAGCTCGAAGCCACCGAGGACGCGGTGCGCGAGCGTACCCGCGACTCACGCATCAAATTCACCGGCGCCATCGTCTGCATCGTCGCCGCAATCCTGGCGATCATCCTAGTCTGGCTGTTCGCGAGCAAGTAGTCATTTAAGAACGTCCCCAATGACTACAAGGAGTGTCCCAAACTGCCGGCAGAAAAGGAACGTCCCTAACTGCCGCATCCGGAGCAAGACAACGCCGCAGGTAGAGGACGGACAGCGAGCGGGCCGCATTTGAGACAAGGTGACGTGAAACGAAAGGGCGCTGACCTTCTGGTCGCGCCCTTGAAGTTGAACGTCAGATTGTCCAAATGCGGCCCGCGCAGCGTCGCCCGGTCCGCCGTTCGGCAGAACGGCGGAATCTTCCTGGTCATGCCGCCGAAGTTGAAAGGCAGATTGCCGCTCTGGCGGGTTTGCAGCGTCGACCGGTTACGGCGTTTGTAAAACGCCGTAACCTACTGAATGAGCATTGCGTCGCCAAAGCTGAAGAAGCGGTAGCGCTCCACGATGGCGGCGGCGTAGGCATCCATGATCTGGTCGCGGGAGGCAAGCGCGCTTACGAGCATCATGAGCGTGGAGCGCGGCACGTGGAAGTTCGTGATCAGCGCGTCAACCACGTGATAGGTCGAGCCGGGCATGAGGTAGAGCTGCGTCGTCGCATTCTCGCGCACCACGATGTCACCGCGGCCGAGCGTGTCGGCCCCGTCCTCGTGGCCCTCAAAATAGCGCGCCGTCACAGCCGGATCGGACACCGGCGCGTCCGCGTCAAACGCGCTCTCGAGCGAGCGCACTGCGGTAGTGCCGACGGCGATCACACGATGGCCCTCGGCCTTCGCCTTATGCACAGCGTCGACAACCTCCTGCGACACGTGGTAGCGCTCGGTGTGCATCACGTGCTGTGTAGGGTCGTCCTCCTCCACCAGACGGAAGGTATCGATACCCACCTCGAGCTCGACGGCGGCAAACTTCGCACCCTTGGCCTCGATAGCGGCCATGAGCTCGGGAGTAAAGTGAAGACCCGCCGTAGGAGCGGCAGCCGAGTGCTCCTCCTTCATGGCGTAGACGGTCTGGTACTTCTCGGGATCGCCCTCGTAATCGGTAATGTAGGGCGGCAGCGGCACGTGGCCGGCAGCGTGGATGGCCTCGTCGAGCGTGCGCGGGTCGCCGGCGGCATTGCAACCGGCCGGCTCAAAGCGCACCAGACGGCCACCGCGGCTATCGGTAACAAAGTCGACGACCTCGGCCGTCAGCACCACGGGCGCGCCCTCGGGCGCATGGGCGCCGCCCGCACGATACTCAATCTGAGCACCGGGCTTCAGGCGCTTACCCGGCTTGACCAGGCACTCCCAAACGTGACCCAGCGGATCCACATCCTCGCGGCGCTTGAGCAGCAGCGTCTCGACCACGCCGCCCGAGCCGGCCTTGCGACCGATCAGGCGGGCCGGCATCACGCGCGTCTTGTTGATGACGAGCACGTCGCCCGGCTCGATATAGTCGATGATGTCGCGGAAGATGCGGTGCTCAACGGTACCGCCGTGCTCCAACGGCGTTCCCGCCCGGGAGCCCTTGCGATCCACCACCAACAGGCGGCAGGAGTCGCGCGGCTCGGCAGGAGCCTGTGCAATCAGTTCCTCAGGAAGGTTATAGTCAAAATCATCGGTACGCATAGACACGTCGGATACTCCTTATATAGCTAAAGTCCGCTCTACATCCTAGCAGGCTGACGTCCCAAGTGAACTACTTTTTGGCGGCTTTGCGCTCGTCGCGGATGCGGGCGCGGTCCATGGCCGCCTCGACGGCCGAGAATCGGCAGCCGCAGTAGTTCTGCCGATACATGCCCAGCTCGCGCGAACGGCGTGTCGCCTCGGGGTAATACGGGCGAAAATCGCGAATCACCGGGGTGAGCCCATGTGCCGCCGCCAAGCGCTCAAGCACGTCATTGCAGGTATCGAACAGCTGGTACGGCGAGACGGCGAGCGTCGTGCCCACAAACTCAAACCCGCGCTCCTGGGCCACGCGGCACGCCTCGGCCAAGCGCAAGGCATAGCACGCGCGACAGCGACGAGGCCGATCGGCGCCCAGCGGTGCCACGCCGGCCTCCCAGCGCTTCCGGTCCTCCCCCGCCTCGATAAGCTCGATGTCGCCATCGGCACACCACCGGCGCAGCTCGTCCAAACGCCGCTGCCATTCATCGTGAGGCTGAATATTGGGGTTTGTCCAGCAGATTGTGGGCTCAAACCCTTCCTCGCGCAGCAGGCGGACCGGCTCAAGCGAGCACGGCGCACAGCACGCATGCAGCAACAACGGCTTCATCGACATCTCCTCACCCAAAAAAGCGCACGCCGAAGGACGTGTCCTCGCAGGCAACAATGCGGCGGTCGCGCAAGATGGTCCGCACGTAATACCAGTCGCCCACACAGCCCGACAAATGCAAGCCGGCCGCCAGGTAGCACAGCAGCGGATGGCCCGAAAACGCAAACCCCAGGGCAAGCGTTGTCGTCACAACAACCGTCGGTGCCAGGCAAACCGCCACGTACCGCCGGCGAGAATACACAACGCCTTCGGCGCAGGCATAGATTATCGCTGTCTCGCGATTCGCCCCAAAGGTCACCTTCGCGCCCGCAGGCGCCAGCAGCTTAAAAAACACACCGTGCACCAGCTCGTGCACGGCGAACGACGCCATTGAGATCGCAGCCAAGCCGACTATCCAGCCCACGACCGCCGTCCAACCGCCCGCGTCAGCCGCATCCAGGTCCGCGGGTCCGCCCAGCAGCATAAACACCGGCACCAGGCACACGGCAAATGCGCCGAGCACGGCCATCCCCCACACAAAGCAGGCGTGCAGAAAATCCTCGTCCTCAAACGCATGTATGTTGGAAATCTCATTCATAGCATCTTAGGATAGCGCCCCTGCCACGTACCCGTCCGCATGTGCGATAATGTCGAACGATATGCACGAATTGACCACCGCGTCGCCAGGCCTTGCGCCCGGCCGCGCTCTCACCATATGCGAAGGAGTCCCATGGCATCCAAATACTCCATGAACGACCGTCCCAGCTGGCCTCGCCGCGCCATCGTTACCGCCGGCGAGCCCTACGGCAACAAGGGCCTTCACTTTGGCCACGTCGGTGGCGTCTTTGTCCCGGCCGACTTCTTCGCCCGCTTCCTGCGCGACCGTCTGGGCCGCGAGAACGTCATCTTCACCTCGGGCACCGACTGCTACGGCTCGCCCATCATGGAGAGCTACCGCAAGCTCAAGGAGAACGAGGGCTACGACAAGTCCATCGCCGAGTATGTCGAGTCCAATCACTCCCGCCAGGCCGCGACCCTCAACAACTACAACATCAGCTGCGATATCTACGGCGGCTCGGGCCTTGAGCCGGCTGCGCAGATTCACAACGAGGTGACCGCCGAGATTATCGAGCGTCTGCACGAACAGGGCACCATCTCCAAGCGCTCCACGCTGCAGTTCTACGACGCCAAGGCCGGCACGTTCCTCAACGGCCGCCAGGTGATCGGCCGCTGCCCCATCCAGGGCTGCAAGTCCGAGAAGGCTTATGCCGACGAGTGCGACCTGGGTCACCAGTTTGAGCCCGAGGAGCTCATCGCGCCCAAGAGCCAGCTCACCGGCGAGGTGCCCGAGCTGCGCCCGGTAGACAACCTCTACTTCGACCTGCCGGCCTACCTCGACTTTATGAAGACCTACACCGCCAAGCTCGCCCAGAACCCGCAGGTTCGTTCCGTGGTCTCCAAGACCATGGAGGAGTGGCTGCTGCCGGCACAGCTCTATATTCAGAACAAGTTCCGCGAGGCCTTCGACGCCGTCGAGGACCAGCTGCCCGAGCACACCGTGCTGGAGCCCGAGGGAAACAAGAGCAGCTTTACCGTCACCTTCCCCAGCTGGAAGGAGCGCGACGACGCCCATGCGGTGCTCGCCAACGGCGGCGTGCGCTTCCGCAGCGGCAAGGCGCTCGTGCCCTTCCGCATCACCGGCAACATCGACTGGGGCGTTCCGGTGCCCGAGGTCGATGGCGTCTCCGACGTCACCTGCTGGTGCTGGCCCGAGAGCCTGTGGGCGCCCATCAGCTATACGCGTACCGTGCTCGCGCGCGATGCCCGCGCCGCCGGCGTGACCGAGGGCGTCGCCGCCCAGGATGCCGCCCTCATGGGCGAGCCCGCCGCCGATTCCACGCAGGTCCCCGCGCCCACCTACCAGCACAGCTCGCTCGACTGGCGCGACTGGTGGTGCTCGAACGACGCACAAATCTACCAGTTTATCGGTCAGGACAACATCTACTTCTACTGCATCGCGCAGACCGCCATGTGGGAGGCCCTGGGCTGGGACCTCACGCAGAGCACCGTCAGCGCCTGCTACCACCTGCTCTACATGGGCAAAAAGGCCAGCTCGTCCTCGCAGACGCCTCCCCCGCCGGCAGACGACCTGCTCAACCACTACACCTGCGAGCAGATGCGCGCGCATTGGCTGTCGCTCGGCCTGTCCGAGAAGCCGGTGAGCTTTAGCCCCAAGGCATACGACACGCGCGTGACCGGCAAGGACAAGGACGGCAACGAGGTGCGCGCCTGCGACGACAAGCGCGTTATCGACCCCGCCCTTAAGGAGAGCGCGCTGCTGACCGGCGTGTTCAACCGTCTGGCCCGCAGCTGCTTCTACGGCGTCGCCGTCAAGGAAGGCGACGAGAGCCCCTATCGCAACGGCTGCATCCCCGCCGGTGCCGCTTCTGACACCGTGGTCGAAGCCGCCCAGCAGGCAGCCCTCGCCTTTGAGCAGGCCATGTACAAGTTCGAGACGCACCGCGCGCTCGCTGTGTGCGACGACTACCTGCGTGCCGCCAACAAGCGCTGGAGCGATGCCTCCAAGGCCGCCAACAAGCTCGAGGGCGAGCCAGCCAACGCCGCGATGACGCAGGCCCTCGTCGACGCCTTTACCGAGCTGCGCGTGGCGACCGTGCTCATGCACGGCATCGTCCCGACCGGCTGCGAGCTCATCTGCGAATACTTCGACGTCGATCCGGTCGCCTTCTTTAGCTGGAATAACATCTTTGCCTCCACGGACGAGTTTGTGGAGAGCCTGGGCGAGAAGCCCGGCGAGCACCGCGTCAAGCCGCTGCCCCCGCGCTTCGACTTCTTCAGCAAGCACGAGAGCCAGTACTAGGCAACCGCAACGCGCCCGGGAATGATTATTCTGGGACGGGGATTAAAAAATCATTCCCGGGCGCCACAGTACAGTCTTTTTGTGACGGGAGTCATGGAATGATTTTTTAATCCCCGTCCCAGAATAATCATTTAGGTGGAAGGAAAGACGGATGTCCAAGCCGCGTCGTCGTAAGCAGAAAAAGCAGGTTAAGCCCGAGCTCAAGCTTAGGCAGTTTGCTGCCACCGAGCTTTCCGACCAGCTTGCCGCCCAACACTCCGCCGCCGACCTGCCGCGCTTTATGGTCGACACGGTCGCCGGCGCCTATGCGCCCGCTGATGCCGAGCTCATGATCGAGGGCTTCGGCGCCGCGGCCGCACGCCCGGTCACGCTGCGCGCCAACACGCTCAAGGCGACCGCCGAGGACATCGCTGCGGCGCTCGGTGCCGCCGGCATCGCCCACAACCCCGTCGCCTGGTACCCAGACGCCTTTATCCTGCCCGAGGCCCAGGTTTCCGATCTGTGGGATCTCGACATCTACCGCGACGGCAAGATCTACCTGCAGAGCCTGTCATCCATGATGCCGCCGTTGGTCCTGGGTGCCCAGGCAGGCGAGGACATCCTGGACATGTGCGCAGCCCCCGGCGGCAAGACGACGCAGATCGCCGCCCTCACCCAGGGACAGGCGCACCTCACCGCCTGTGAGATGAGCATTCCCCGCGCCGAAAAGCTCGAGTCGAACCTCCATCGCCAGGGTGCCAAAAACGTGCCCGTCATGCGCATCGACGCACGCGAGCTCGACGAGTTCTTCCGCTTTGACCGCATCCTGCTCGACGCCCCCTGCACCGGCACGGGCACCGTCATCAGCGGCAACGAGAAAAGCCTGCGCGGCCTGACCGAGCAGCTGCTGAGCAAGTGCGCCCGCTCGCAGCGAGCACTTCTGGACCGCGCCATGGGAGCCCTCAAACCGGGCGGCACGCTCGTCTATTCCACTTGTTCAATCTTGCCGCAGGAAAACGAGGACGCCCTGCAAGAGGCCCTCGACAAGCATATGGACTGCGAGCTCATCCCCCTCGACGGCACGCCAAGCGAAAGTGAAGCACGACGCACCCAGGAAGCTGGTGAGGAGCCGCGCATCGAGTCCAACGCTCTGACCGAAGCCATTGCCGCGGGTCAGGTATCGGCCATCGCCAACGGCCTGCCCGGCACGCTCACCATTCCGCCTAGCCGCGACTTTGAGGGCTTCTACATTGCCCTGATCCGAAAACGCAGCTAGCGCACGGATCCAAAACTCAACAAGCTATCTCTGTGCGCGTTTGCCCTGCTGGTCGCGATGCTGTTTAAGCATCGCGCGCTCCTTGCGTTCGGCCCTTTTGCCCTTAATGGCCGTGACCACAAAGTAGATGACCGCGGCGGCAACGATTGCGGCCACACACAGGCCGATCGAGCCAAACATTGCTGTCAATTCCATACCGCGTCACCTCTCTTTTAAACGGGACTTTCAAGATAGCACCTCGATACCCGCCACCACAGCTCCTTCACGTTCGCCGGCCCTTCGGTCTAACGGATGGCGCGGCGGGGAAAAATCAACTCGTCAAACGATTTAGCATTCGCAATTCCGGCTGCATCGCGCCGGCCATCATCACATAGAATCGAGCCTCCATGGATACCCTCAACGATCTAAATGAGCGCGTCGACGCCTTCGTCGGCACCAGCTCCTTCGACACGCCTGCCGCGGCAAACGACCAAGCTCCCATCGATGTGCCCGCCGAGGTTCACGAGGACATCGTCGCCTCGGTCGATTTTTCCGAGGTCGAGCTCGCAGACGAGTTCACCGAGCCCCAAGTAGCCGTCACGCCCAACGGCCTGCTCCCTATGGAGCCCCTGCCCATCGACGGACGCCTGCGCAAGGCGGCCCTTCGCATGCCCGACGAGATCGAGAAGGCCAGCGGCTTTACGCTCTTCGGTCGACGCATCAAGTCGCTCATTTACACCACCGACGTGGCCGTCATCCGCAACTCCAATGCCGATGCTGTCTTTGCCGTTTACCCCTTCACGCCGCAGCCGGCCATTACGCAGGCGCTGTTGACCGTCGCCGAGTGCCCGGTCTTTGTGGGCGTAGGCGGCGGAACTACGACCGGTAAGCGCTCCGTGCAGATGGCAGCTGTCTCCGAGATGCAGGGCGCAGCGGGCTGCGTGGTCAACTCCCCCGCCACTGCCGAGATGGTCGAGCACATCACCAATATCGCCGACATCCCCGTCATCGCCACGGTCGTTCGCTGTGACGACGATGCTCACGCCAAGGTGCGCGCCGGAGCCAAGATTCTCAACATCGCCGCCGGCAAAAACACGCCCCAGGTCCTGCGCGAGCTGCGCGAGCACTATCCCAACCTGCCGCTCATCGCACCGGGCGGCAAGACGCCCGAGAGCATCCGCGAAACCATCGCCGCCGGCGCCAACGCCATCATCTGGACACCGCCTTCGGCCCAGCAGCTACAGACCGACATGATGCAGCGTTATCGCAAGATGAAGGAAGACGCCACACCTGTCATCTCGCGCGACGATGTGCCCATTATCGACCAGGTCGCCGCCGCCGAGGTCAGCCAGGTCGAGAACATGAATCCCGATGTGCCAATTCCCGACGAAGTCATCGAGCGCGTCGCTTCGATCCACGAGCGCGTCGAGGAGCATCGCGCCAACCGCGGCCTCAAGCCGTCACTGCACGGCTTCTTCTTCCGCGGAAAGAAACGCTAGCCGCAACAGCAAGGCCCGCCCCACAAACGTGAGGCGGGCCGTTTTCGTTTGAGCAATCACGCAGCGACGTGATGAGCCAAGTTAATCCACGCGCTTGTCGCCCATAAAGAAGAGCGCCACCGTACCAGGTCCGGTATGCGAGCCAATCAGAGTACCGATGTCATTGATCTCAATCTTGCCTTTAAGCTGCGGAACCTGTTCCTCAATCAGCGCCGCAACTGCCTCGGCATCCTCACGGCACGCCGAGTGCGACATGATGCACTTACCCGAATAATCCACACCGTCCTGCACGTGTGCCATCATGGTCTTGGCCATCTCGGAAATCGCGCGCTTCTTAGTGCGAATCTTCTCACGTGGCGACAGCTTACCTTCGCAATCGACCGTCATAAGCGGGCAAATCTTAAGCGCCGTGCCGATGATCGCGCTCGCAGCCGAAATGCGACCGCCTCGTAGGTAGCTCGACAGATCGGTCGAGAAGAACCAGTGGTGCAGGTTGAGTTTGTGCTCCTCGATCCAGGCAGCCGTCTCGTCGAGTGAAGCCCCGCTATCGCGCACGTCGGCGGCATATTCCAGCAACAGGCCAAAGCCCGAAGACGCCCCCAGCGAATCGATGACGCGCACCTTGCCGCCCTCGGGATAGCGATCCGCAAGCATCTGCGCCGCGACGCAGGCCGATCCATACGTGCCCGAAATACCCGACGACAATGTCAGGTGCAGCACGTCTTTACCCTCGGCAACAAACGGCTCCCAAAACTCCTCGTACTCACCCACGCTCACCTGAGACGTCTTGGGCATGGCGCCCGCGGCAATCTGGGCAAAAAACTTGTCCGGCGTAATCGACTGATACAGATCGTCCGTATGGACAACATCGTCGATCTCGTAATGAAAATACGCGACAGGAATATTGCGCGAGTCAAAGAACTCCCGAGTTCGGTCGGCGGCAGATTCACAGGTCAGGACAAAATCACTCATATGAGGCTCCTTACGTATTGCTGCGCAAATTATCGCACAGTGAGCCTACATACGGTACATATGTCCACTATTTACCAAATCGAACCAAAAATAGCGAACATCTTTACCACCATCGTCTCCACCGACCCCACGCATAAATATCTGAGAAAACACCCTCTGTCGTCTCCACTCAACCGCCATATCTACCTCAACTAAATCGATTTACCAAACCGTTCAGCCGACAATTCAGCCGCTGGCGCAAAATCGAAACAAAAGCGGCGCATACTGATAAACGTTTGACGCTGTTTATCAGTTTTACCAGCCCCATCGGAAGGTGTTTCATGGTCGCATTCGATCGCAACCCGCAAGACTTCAAGTATCTGCGCCTGCTTTCGAGACAGTTCCCCACCGAACAATCCGCGTTTACCGAGATCATCAATCTCTCGGCCATCCTCAACCTGCCCAAAGGCACCGAGCATTTTATGAGCGACGTGCACGGCGAGTACGAAGCCTTCATGCACATCCTCAACAACTGCTCGGGCGTCGTGCGCGAACATGTCGACGAGATCTTTGGCGACACGCTCTCCTTTGACGAAAAGGGCGAGCTGTGCACGCTCATCTACTACCCGCGCGAGAAGATCGAGCTGGTCCGCAGCCAGCGCGAGGACTCGCCAACCTGGTACAAAACGATGCTTGATCAGCTCATCATGGTCGCTCGCTCGCTTTCAAGCCGCTACACGCGCTCCAAGGTGCGCAAGGCCATCCCGCGCGACTACGCCTATATCATCGATGAGTTGTTGCACACGCACCCGGACGAGAACAACTATCGCGTGCGCTATCACGAGCGCATCGTGGAGTCCATCCTGGAGACCGCCAGCGCCGACGACTTTATCGAGTCGCTCGCTTCGCTCATCAAGCGCCTGGCCGTCGACCACCTGCACCTGGTGGGCGACATCTTCGACCGCGGCGGCGGCGCGGCCAAGATTATGGACCGTCTGCTCACCTACCATTCGCTCGACATCCAGTGGGGCAACCACGACCTGCTGTGGATGGGTGCTGCGGCCGGTGAGCCCGCCTGCATCGCCACGGTATTGCGCAACAACTTACGCTACGACAACTACGAGATCCTCGAGAACGACTACGGCATCTCGCTGCGTGAGCTTGTTGCCTTTGCCGATGCCACCTACACCGCCGGTGAGTCCATCACCCCGCTGATCAAGGCCATCAACGTGCTGCTCTTTAAGCTCGAGGGCCAGATTATCCAGCGCCACCCCGAGTTCGACATGACCGACCGCCTGTTACTCGACAAGATCGAACACGACACCGGCACGGTCACGCTCGCCGACGGCAGCGTGTGGCCGCTCACGACCAACGACTTCCCCACCGTCGATCCGGCGGACCCCTATACGCTCACGCCCCAGGAGCAGCACATCATCGACAAGCTCGTGTCCGAGTTTGTCACCGCCGATCACCTGCATCGCCATATCGATTTCCTCTATTCCCACGGCTCGATGTACAAGGTCGCCAACGGCAACCTGCTCTTCCACGGCTGCGTTCCGCTCAACGAAGACGGCACCTTTAGCAGCATGAACTGTCTGGGCACCTGGCACGCCGGGCGCGATTATCTTGATTTTTGCGACCACATCGCCCGCCGCGCCTGGCGCGTGGGCGACCGCGACGCCCTCGACTGGATGTGGTACCTGTGGATTGGCTTTAACTCGCCCGCCAGCGGACGCCTGGTGCGTACCTTTGAGCGCGCCTATATCGCCGATAAGAGCACCTGGGTCGAGCCGATGGACCCGTACTTTACGCTTACCAAGTCGCCCTCGGTCTGCGATGACATCATGCGCGAGTTTGGCGTCGCGCCCATGGCATGCTCGCCGACCGGCCACATCATCAACGGCCACACGCCCGTTAAAACCACCAAGGGCGAGCAGCCCATCCGCGCCGAGGGCAAGCTGCTGGTCATCGATGGCGGCTTCTGCCGCGCTTACCATCCCAAGACGGGTATCGCCGGCTATACGCTCATCTCGAGCTCGCGCGGCTGCCGCCTCAAGTCGCACCGGGCCTTTACGACGGTTGCCGAGGCACTCACGCGCAACGTGGACATCGAAAGCGAGACCAACCGTTTTGACCAAGCAGACCGTCGCCGCATGGTGAGCGACACCGATACTGGCGCCAAGATCCGCAGCCAGATCCAGGACCTGCGTCAGCTGCTCGATGCATATAGAAACGGTGCTATCGAGGAGCGCGCCTAGCACCACCCGCGGGGATTGGCTAAACTTGCTGAGTTTGTCATCCCCGCGGCGCTTCGGCGCCAGCTTAAGGCAGGTACCATGCAAAAGCTCCTTGCGCAGATCATGAAATTTGGCGTCGTCGGTGTCATTGCCACGGTTATCGACTTTGGCATTATGAATCTGCTCCACTACGGTCTGGGCCTCAACATCCTAATTGCCAACACCAGCGGCTTTATCATCTCACTCATCTTTAACTACCTCGCAAGCATGAAGTACGTGTTTGCGCACAAGGAAGGCATGAGCCGCCGCCGCGAGTTCATCATCTTTGTCGTGCTTTCCGTGATCGGTTTGGTGCTCAACGACGGCATCGTGCTGGCGCTCAACACCGGCCTGGGATTCGAGGCCAATATCGCCAAGATCTGCGCCACCGCGCTTGTCATGGTCTACAACTTTGTGACCCGAAAAATCTTCCTGGAGGGCGACGAGACAAAATAGCTCGAAACCCCTGCAGCATTACGGCGCCCACGGACGACGTGCACTCAGCGCAGTATCGTCCGTGGGTGTCGCTCGTTTACGGGCAAATTTTTAACGTTTGCGGATTAGCTCTTGAAAATTTGGCGAGTTCATATAGTTATTGGCAAAGACCTTACGTTTCCCTTGTAAAAGCTCTAAAGTATCCTCTGCTCGATTCATCAACGCATTGGATGTGATTACGTGCGCAAGGCGCTGGCACAACCTCATACCAAGCAGTTCCTCAAGTTTGCTGTCGTGGGTCTTATCTCCTTTGGCATCGACTGGGGCATGCTCATTGCGCTCGTCGAGCTGTTCCACCTCGACTTTTTGATGAGCACCACGTTTTCGTTTATCACGTCCGTCGTGGTCAACTACTGGCTCAGCATGAAGTACGTGTTCGACCACCGCGAAGGCATGAGCCGCAAGCGCGAGTTCACGATCTTCACCATCCTGTCGGTGATCGGCCTGGGCCTCAACGACCTGTATATGTTTGTGGGCGTCACGTTTTTGAGCATCGGCTACCAAGCCATGAAGGCCATCGCCACGTTCCTCGTCACCTGGTACAACTACTTCAGCCGCCGCTTTTTCCTCGAGGGCGCGCAGTCGTAGTTTGTTCGACATTTGCTTGAAGGTATAACCGGTTGGAATTCCCGTTCCAACCGGTTTTTTGTTTGCAGAGCCTGCCGAGGAAAGCGCACAAGGCGGGCCGCAGCGTCGGAATGGGTAGTAGTTTCCCCATGGTCGCCCCGCGGAAAGCGCGTCCCAGATTGCAGCCTCAGAACGGGACACAGCTTCCGCAACGTGGCTCTAGCGGAAAGCGCATCCCAAAATCGATGCCCAATACGGTCCGCAGCTTCCCAATGGGCGCTGCTTCGGAAAGTCTATCCCGGAATGAGCCCTCAGAGCGGAACACGCTTTCCGAAACCCGCCCCAACGGGAAGCTGCGTCCCGGAATTCGCCTACAGGGCGGGATGCAATTTCCGGTTGAGCCTCGATTTGGAAATGACGTCCCATTCGTATAAAAACGGGCGTCTCGGATGTTTGTCCGAACCGCCCGCTTGATGCGATATGTCGAGGCCCCTAGCCTGTCACGTAATACCAGACCACGTTGTCGCCGTTTGAGAGAACGTAGTTGCTGCAGGCTGTCATGGGCGTTGTGCCGTTGACGGAATAACACCAGCCGCTACCGCTTCCATAGTTTTCATCCTTCTCGGCCAGGCCACCGATGGCGGCAACATAAGTGCCAAACGACGAGCCACGCGCATTTATAGAAATACCCAGCGCGCAGAGAGCGTCGTAGGCAGTTGCTCCCTCATTAAAGGTGTAGGTACCACCAGCGGACACAGGATTGCCCACAGCGCTCGAAGTAACCGAGACAGTCACGGTAACGTAGCTAGACTCCTGAGAGACGCTCTGGTTGCCCGAGGGGGCATTACTGTTATCAGGAACGGCAGAAGGCCCACCGGACGTTGCCGAATTCTGAGAAGCCGACTGACTGTTGTCAGTCTTTTTATTTCCTGCTCCTTTTTCGCCGGACTTCTTGCTATCCGAGTTCTTGTCCGATTCCTTGTCCGAAGACTCGGAATCTTTCTTGGAGTCAGATTTGTCAGAACCCCTAGACCCGTCATTCGTATCATCAGAAGATTTGGAATCCTTGGACCCGGCCTTGCCCGAAGCGACAGTCGAGCCGGACCCATTGCCATCCTTGGCGACGATGCTCTCCCCCGCCACGGTCTGGACGATCCAATCAATGGACCAAGCACCGCTCTCGGAGGGATGAACAAAGCCCAGAGAGACCACGATCAGAACGACGCATGCGGCAGTCAGAACGCCAAGGAGCGCCTTCCGTCGAGGAGCGGACGCCGCCGAAGCGGCGCCCTTTTGCTTTGGATCATCGAGCTGGATAAACGAGGAGTCGGGCTGTTGCCCGTTGGTCTCCTTGGGCTTATCGGGCATTACCGTCACCCTTGCCGCGCTTGGTCAGCACGAAGACGGCGATGAGCGCAAGGCCAATCACGCCGGCGGCGATGCCAACGATGGCGAGCGGGTTGGTGCCCGTCTCCTGCTCGGAAGCACCAGAGGACTTCTTAGCAGTGGTCGTGGAAGCAGCGCCCGCATCGGACTTGGAATCGGACTTCTTGTCGGACTTATCGGAGCCCTTCTTGTCGGACTTGTTTTCCTTGGTCTCGGTCTTGGTCGACACCGTCGTCTTGGTCACCGGCTTCTGACCCGGGGCGATAGCGCCGCCGGCCTGCGGGCCCTTAGAGCCGGAACCAGCGCCGGAACCCGTACCAGTGCCCGTGCCGGTACCAGTACCAGAACCGCTGCCGCCGCTGGAGCCAGAACCGCCATTGTCACCAGAATTGGTGGCATTCTTGGTCCACTTGGCATACAGCGTCAGATCGGCCGTCACCGGCGTACTGAAGTCATACGCTTGCGTGCACGCCTCATCGGTATACCAACCGCCGAAGGTATAGCCCTTGCGACGCGGTTTTACAGCAGGCTCCGTAGCAGTTTTACCAGCCTTAATACGTTGGGAATCGAGCACAATAGAATCTGCACCATTTGCGTCAAACGAGACAGTATAGCGATTGACCTTCTGGCCATTTCCCTTAATCGCGAACAACTTGCCCGAATCGTTAGCGTAGTAGAGTGAACCATCAGAACCGACCGAAATCGACGACATGCAGTACTGCTGGTTCTCGGCCGACGGTCTATAGAGCAGCTCAGCCTCTTCGTCACCTATGCGATAGCGATAAATGCCGCCAGGATTATTGTTGGACGTAAAGTATACATAGGTATGACCATCTTGAATGGAAACCACAGGCTGTGACTTAACATCGCCGCTGCCCGTAAAACCACTTGCAGAAGAATCCTCGCGGATGAAGTTACCGTCTGCCTTATAAATTGAATAATCGACCGTAAGCGTATCGGCGTCGATAATTGCAAGCTGACCATAGTGGCTCGTAAGACTGTTTTGGGGACCGCCCATAAAGGACTCAATCGACGTGCCGCCAACTACAATCTTACCGTTGACAAACACGGGTGTAGAGGTCGAGCTGCTGCCAAACGTAACTTTACCCAGTTCTGAAAGGGCCCCATCATTAGCGATAGCAATTTTATGGAGCGTGCCATCGGCACTCACAACGTAAGCAGTAGCCCCATCAACAAGCACGTTCGCGCGAACGCGATCGGCGATCTTAAGCTTTGCTACGGTCTTTCCAGTCGAAGGATCAACCGTGCTGACAGTGCCTGAATCATCCGCGATAACGCCATAGTCGCCCGAGAACGCCATGCCAGCCCAGTAATAGCCCTTGCTGTTTTCATTCTTGTGCTGCCACATGACTTTACCGTCAGAAATACGAACACAAAGCAGGTAGCCGTCACTCGAGTCAATCCAATCGGCCGAAGCGGTACCAAAATAGGCATAGCCATCGCGAACCGAAACAGAAGCAAGCGACTGCTGCGCGCCATCGGGACCGGCCGGCAACCCATCGGTAACCCAAACCGTCGCAAGCACATCAACCGTTAAGGCCTGAAGACGACCGCCTGAAAGCGGAACAAGCACAACACCATTGGTATATACCATGCGTGAGGTGGAATCAATTGCAGCAGCCAAAGGTGACTCTAGAACGGTCTTGCCCGTCTCGACATCCTTTTTGAGCAATTTAGAACCAACTGCCACATAGAGATAGTCACCGATCAGCAACGCATCGGAAACACCCTTATTGCCGTCCGCACGCGTCTTAAGCTCGCTTACCCATTTCTCATCTGCATCCTTAGTGGGCACAGGTGCGTCGGTAACCTTGTCGGCACTTGTAAAGCCCGACCAGTCGCTATCCCAGTTAGGGCGTGCAGCGCTCGGATTAAGAACAACGTTGTCGACACCGGGCAAAGTATCCCCAGGGGCGTAAGCCCAAACGACCTTATCGCCCGACTTAAGCACGTAGTCGTTATCGAGTTGAGTTCCAGGAACGCCGTTGACAAAGAACGACCAAGCGCCGGACAGCTCGGTACCATCAAGCGGAGAAACGAGGCTATGGACACCCCAATAGCCGAATTGGTCGTACATCTTGGACTCGATGCCAAGGGCGTCGAAATAGGTAGCGGAGGCATCCTTGATCGACGTGCCCTTAACAAACACCTGGGTCGACGGGCTCGTCCAACGCTGAGCCATCCCGGCCTTTTTGCCAATAATCTCCATCGTGACGGAAACCTGCTCGGGCGCGGGGTCGCCGTACTTCGAGTAGCACCAGACGACGGAGTCGCCGTCCTTGAGCGTGTAGCCGCCCGCGCCGACCTCGGAGGCGCTGCCGTTGACGAACAGCTGCCAGTACGCGCCGGTCGCCGAGTCGTAGCCGAGCTTGCGGTCCTTATCGAAGGGCGACGTGATCGTGTTGAGCGCCCAGCCCCAGGTGCCGTTGGGATCGTAGTCGGTGGTCAGGCCGGCCTGCTTGAAGAGCTGCTCGGAGAGGTCGGCCGCGGTCGAGCCCTCCTTCAGCGTGATCCGCTGCGCGGCGGCCCAGGTCTGCTGGGCGCCCTTGGCGTCGGTGCCGACGACGGAGCACGTGGCAGAGACCTCCTGGCTCTCTGCCTTGGCAGGCTGAGCCTTGGCCTCTCCAGCGGCAGAGACAACGGCGGTGTCCTGCTTCGAGGCATCGGACGTCGATGCAGCCGGTGCCTCATTGCCGGCAGCGATATCGTCCTCAGTCTTGTCGGTAGGGCCCGAAGCTGTCGCAGTGGCATCTTGCTCGGCAGTGCCCCCATTCGCCACCATGCCGCTCGCATTGAGGTCGGCAGCAGGGCTTGTCGCGGACTCACCAGAGCCGTTCTCGGCAAGCGGTGCCGCCTGAGCCACAGCGTCGGTAATGCCCTCGGCACCCTCGGCCCACAGCTGAGCCGGCGTGGTGCTGAAGGCCATCGCGAAGGCCAGGAATGCCACCAGGCCGCGCTTGGCTACGCCGCGTGCAATCGCGCCACGGCGATGCAGCGAGGCGCGCTCGCGCTCGTCCTCAAACATATCCATTTGTCCCCCATTGTCTGTACTTGGAGCATTGCCCAGCGGCTGCCCCACGTCATCGCGCATGTTACGCTCGAGTTCCCCCATCGGGGTCCCCCTTCCCTCCAGAGCCCTATGCACACCGGCGGCATACGCCGCAGCCGCATGCAAGATGGGAGGCGATCCGACTTAACCTTAACGGCTCAGGCGCGTCGTCCGATCTGCGACGCGAACATCCCGAGCCAAGAGGAATTACGGTTACTGGTACAGCCGGGGACTTGCACCCCGATTCTCCCAAACGCGCAGGAAAACCGCGCGTTCGTGCGTCTCCGCACCACCATCTAGGCCATCGATTATTACCGTCAAAATGGTATCACGCAAAAGGACCCCGCACACAGGCGAAGCCCAAGGTAAAAGCTATTGTTTGCGATAGGAAAATGCGGTGACGGTCGCAGCCTCTAGTGTTTGCCGCCGTGACTGTTGAGCCAGATATTGCGGCCCAGCATAAGCGCCAGCACCAGCGCGCTCACGTAGCCCATAAAGCCAATGACCGGGATACCAAACACAACCGGCTCGATGCGTGCGTAGTACACCACCGACGAACCGATAAACAGGCCGGCGATAACGATAGCCATCGACATGCGGTCGATAATTCCGCCCAGCTGTCGCAGTGCCTTATCGCTGCTCATGATCTGCGTGTTCACCTTAAGCTGGCCGCGCGTAAGCATGCGCGAAGCCAGCCCCAGGTACTCAGCCGCCTCGAGTGAGCCCTTCGCCGCGCGATAGCTGCTCGCGGCAAGATCGCGCCCCATGTCGCGCACGCGCGCATAGGTGCTTGTCTCGTTTTTAATGTGGGTTTGGATGATCTGGATCATGTTGACGTTGGGCATGTACTCGGTCAGCAAACCCTCGAGCGTCACCATGCCGCGCGCGAACATCGTCACCACGCTCGGCAGCTCAACGTCATTCTTACGCGCGAGGTTTAACAGCGAGGTCAAAAACTCGCCGATATCCAAATCCTTCAGGTCAAGGCCCGCAAAGTCAGCCACGATAAAGTCAAGATCGGACAAAAACGCTGAATGATCGAGCTCGGCCGAATCGCCACGCGTCACGGCAAAGCGCATGAGCGAATCCTTGAGCTTTGGCACGTCGCCCTCGGCCACGGCGAAAATCATGTCCTTTACGATACCGCGATCGTGGCTCGACATGCGTCCGACCATGCCCAAGTCGATAAAGTAAACGATGCCGTCCTTGAGGATGATGTTTCCCGCATGCGGGTCGGCATGGAAAAAGCCGTCATCGAGCACCTGCGTCGAGTAGTCCTCGACGATTGCGGCACCGATCTTTTCCAAGTCATAGCCCTCGGCCACCAAGCGTTCAGGATCGGCGATCGAAATGCCGTCGACGTAGTCCATAACCACCACGTGCTCGGTGCACAGGTCCAGATAGGATTTAGGGCACGTCACGCCATGAACGCTCTTATGGAACTCGTAGAAGTCGTTGAGGTTTTTGGCCTCGGCCAAAAAGTTGGTCTCCTCGCGAAACGAGGTCCACAACTCCTCGACTACGCCGTGCAGGTCAACGAATTGATCGGTGTTGACGAACTTGGAAACGATACGCACCACCGAGCGGATGATATCGATGTCCTGTGCCATAACCTGCTGCGCACCGGGGCGCTGCACCTTAACGGCCACGTCCTCGCCGGTCACCAGGCGGGCGCGGTGCACCTGCGCGAGCGATGCGCTACCAAGCGGATTGGGGTCGATCGCATCGAACATCTCCCCCAGGCGCAGGCCGTATTCTTCCTCCAGGCAGCGAAGCACCACCTCGTACGGCACCGGCTCCACGTCGGAGCGCAGACGACGCAGCTCGTCGCAAAAGCGTTGCGGCAGAATCTCGGACCGGTTGGCCAGAATCTGCCCCATCTTAACGAACATGGGGCCGAGCTCCTCGAGCAGGCGGCGCAAACGAACCGGCGTGAGGTTATCCCACACACGGTACTTTTTGACCAGGCGAACAATCTGCCCGATGCGCTCGCGGCGACCCGCCGGCGTGAGCTGGTATTCCTCATCCGGCGCCATCGCCTCGGGCTCCTCAGGGACCATATCGACAGCGCGCGGCTTCTTGCGAGCGCCCGAGACGGCGGCATCGACCTTATCGACAACCGCCGCCTCGTCACCCAAGGGATCTAGATTGTTGTAATCGGTGGTGGAATCTGCCATCTGCGCTGCTACTCGGCCTCTTCGGTATCCTTCGCATCGTCGGGCTCAACGGACTCGACGGGCACCGAGGTCACATTGTCCTCGACCGAATCGACGATGTCGCGCACATGGGCCAGGAAGGCCGTGCGCTCGGACGCGGTCATAACGCGGACACGGGCAAGGATGAGCTCGTCAAGTACACGCTGGGCCGCGGTCTCGCCCTGCATGCCCAAGCGCTCGGTCAGATCGGAGATGGTGCCACCGGCCTGCTCGAACATATCGGACACGCTGCGGGCGATATCGGGGGTGGCGGTGTCCTTGCGGACCTGCTCGCCCTTGGTGTTAAGGTCGTCGAGGACCTTCTTGCCGCCTTCGACAGCAACGGCGGCAGCGCCAAAGCCCACGTTAATGGCGCCGTTAACAAGCTGATCGAGTTTCATAACCATGGTTATCTCCAATCACAAACAACTGCATTGGCGTTCTTGTACCCAAGATTGAGCGAAAGCGACAAAGCGTTTTAGCGCTATTCGATCGACGGGAAATCCCTACCTCACGTTGTCATTCATCGCGAAAGAGTTCTTCATGGCGCAGCTCGTGGTGTAAAGCACCTTGCCCAGCAGGGCATCGGTCTCCACGCGAACACGCTCGGCAAAGGCCTCGTTGGCGCGTGCAAGCTCGGCAGGCACCTCGACCTCGGGCAGAGCGGCTACGGCAGCGTCGACGTCATGGATCTGCTTGTGGCCCATGCCACCGATCTTCTCCTGATAATCCTCGACCGCGCGGCCGCACTCATGGAAGCGGACGTCGGCCAGGGCGCCGATCAGGCGGTTGGCCCAGTAGAAGTTTTCGGACGTCACGCGAGCCTGCGTGTCGGCATAGTACTCGGGCATGGTCTCGACGTTGGCGTACAGCGGGACCAGCGCGTTAAACGAGTTGGAGCCAAAGGCCATCCACTGCACGGCGCGATACGCCGGCTGCGCATAGGGGCGCAGCTGCAACACGGCGAGCTGGCTGTTGCGGTTGATGCCGATGGGGCGATAGGCGCCGCGCGTGGCGGGCGTGCCCTTACTGCCGTAGCAGTCGTACTCCGTGCCCTGGTAGTGGCTCGAGAGTACGTACTTAATGTCCTCGATGGTCACCTTGCGCTCGGGCACACGGCTCCAGGGGATGTCGTCGCTCTCGGGCGTGTAGTCGGCGTCGGGGCCGTCCCACACATCGCTGGGGTTGAGGCAGCGCTGCATGTACCAGGCGCGCGGCGTGTTGTAGACGTGGTCGCTGTCGCTGTGCGAGCCAAAGGCCTCGCGCGGGTTAAAGACCGTCGCCGGGCCGTCGCCCTCGACGCCCAGCGTCAAGTCCAGATGCCACTCGGCCATCCAGGCGCGCAGGTCGGCGGAGCACATGTGGTCGGCCTGGTCGCCCTCGGCGTCGTCCAGGTCAAAGCTGTCGATACCCAGCTGGTTAGGCATGGTCACATAGGCGTCGTCGGGCACGCGCTTGGCGATCCAGTGATGGCCGCCGATGGTCTCGAGCCACCAGATCTCGTCCACGTCGCTAAAGGCGATGCCGTTGTTCTCGTAGGTGCCGTAGCGCTCGAGCAGGTCGCCCAGGATACGGACGCCGTCGCGGGCGGACTTGGCATACGGCAGGACCAGGGTCACCATGTCCTCCTCGCCCAGGCCACCAGGCTGCGCCGGCACATAGCCGTCCTCACCCTCGTTGCCCTTGGCGGGCACGTAGTCCACGAGCGGATCGGCGCCGCGAACGCGCTCGTTGGTGGTGAGCGTCTCGGTTGCGGACATGCCAACATTGAGCTCGTTGAAGCCCGCCTCGGCCCAAATGCCGTGACCGGGAATAACATCGGGGACGCTCGTGTAGCGCATGGGATTATCGGGCAGTTCAACGGTCAGGTGACTCAGGACGCTCGTGTAGACGCGCGGCTGCTCGTCGGGATGCACTACGCGCATGTGCTTGGGCTCAAACACCCCGTTGGACGAGTCCTCGTTACGCGCGACCAGGGTCGACCCGTCGTAGCTCGCGTTCTTACCAACCAAAATCGTTGTGCACGGCATGCGCATCCTCCTTGAGCGAAGAAATCAAACGGCAACAGTGTATCGCTTCGACGCAAAAAGGGCGAAACCGCAACCCTTCAGGACCCCTCGGGACCCCTGTGTGCAAAAATGCCTATTTCGATGCGCGCTCGGCCGCTTCGATCACGTGTTTGGCGAGAATCGCCGTTGTCACGGCGCCCACGCCGCCCGGCACGGGGGTGATGGCACCAACAACCGGCTCCACAGCATCAAAATCGACGTCCCCGACCAGCTTGCCAGCGTCCTCATCCCAGTTAATGCCCACATCAATGATCGTCTGGTCCTCGCGAACGGCATCCACGCCAATCGTACGCGCGCGTCCAACGGCGGCAACCACAATGTCGGCAGCACGGCACTCGGCAGCAAGGTCGCGCGTATGCGTATGGCACGTCGTCACGGTCGCATTGCGCGCCGTAAGCATGGCGGCAACAGGACGCCCGATCACCAGCGAACGCCCGGCCACAGCAACCTTAGCTCCATCCAGCTCAACACCGTAATGGTCCAGCAACGCTAACACTGCCTCGGCCGTGCAGGGAGCAAAACCCTCGCCGCGCCCCGAAAGCGTGGTAAGCAGCGAAGACGGCGTCATGGAGTCAACGTCCTTGGCGGGATCGAGCGCTGCGGCGACGGCGTTCTCGTCAAGGCCGGCGGGCAGCGGGCGGAACATCAGACAGCCATGAACAGCCGAATCAGTATTGATGTCCTCGATGGCCGCCAGCAGCTCGTCCTGCGAAACATCGGCAGGAAGCAAAACGCGGCGCGCCTCAATGCCAACCTTCTCGCAGCGCTTGAGAGCGCCGCGCTCGTAGGATAGGTCGTCCTCGCGCTCACCCACACGCACGATAGCCAACGTCGGAACAACGCCCCGCTCGCGCAGCGCTGCGCAGCGAGCGGCAAGCTCCTCAGTCAAAGCACGGGCAACGGGAGCACCCTTCAGCAGTTCAACCATAGCTATCCTCTCTTCCTTGCAGCGTCGGAGGCGCGGCGCGCCAGCGCATCGGCGCGCGGCAACCATGTGTCGAGCAACTCATCACACGCGGTCTCGAGCTCCTTAGCACGAACGCGATCCTTCATAGACGTGGTGTTCGCAAAGAGCGTCAAACTCGCGCCCTGCATGGCAGCGCGGCAGAATACGGCGCCGCACGCCACATCGGACAGCAGTTGGCGCGAACCCTTATCGGCCATGTCCTCGAGCAGCGCCAGCGCACGACCGCACGCATCCATAATGCGGTACGGCGGCATGGCTGCCACGTGCAGTGCATCCTGAATCGCAGCCGGTCGAGCCGGATCATCGCGCGGAATACCGTACGCCGCCGACACTTGGCCGTACGCACGAACGTCCTCGGCAACCAACTCGACAAGCTCCTGGGCCAGCTCATCAGCCTGGGTAAACGCGCGCGTCAGGTCATCCGCACGATCAGCAAGCGCGGGATTGGTCGCACCGTAGCGGGCAACCATTCCGCACAGCGAGGCGCCCAGCGCGCCCACAAAAGCGCTCGCGCTGCCACCACCGGGAACCGGCTCGCGCGCGGCCAGCGCCTCGGCAAACCCGCGGCAGGTCTTGTCCATCATCTCTTGGCTCATACGCATGCACCTTCAAGTCATATACATCGGTCGGGCGGCAACCACCGACCGACCGCATCGATCACATAATGGTGCTAAGTCTAGCCCATAAGTACTCAAGCGTCAGCGCACCTGGCCATCGCGGATTTCTATGGCACACGATAGACCATGCCAACGCAAACATGGGGCACATGGCTCAACTTTCGGGACTTCCGGACGTCACAAACTGGGACATATCTATAAACAAGGAACCTATTGGGGCAATGCCCGCGTACACGCGCCCCTTTAAAACACTGGGCGCCCAACCCCGGTGAGGGCCGACAGCATCGGCTCTCCCCTCTTTTGGACCCGCGCATATTGCCACTTGTCGGCGCAATTCCAGCCCTCAGAATGGGACACATGGCCCACCCGAGCGAGCCGCTCGCGCGTACAGTAAAGGCAGGTAATCCATGGGCGGTTACAGATCGAGGAGGACACGACCATGAAAAAGAAGGCCTTTGCGATTCTCACCCTCTGCATCAGTCTCTTTGCCGCAGTTGCCTTGGTGGGTTGCGGTGGCAGCGACGGCGCTACCGGCAGCAGTGGTGGCGGTGGAGCGGAAAAGCCAGCCGTGGATATGAGGACTGACTTCATTTGGTTTAAAGTCGAGGTGCCCGAGGGCGTCGAAATCACGGACGTCGCAGGCGATACCGCCGACAGGGCCCAGTTTAAGTTCACCGAGAGCGAGCATGCCAGCGACCGCTTCATCCCCGTCTTCGATCCTGACAAGAACGCCGATGAACTGTTCGACTACGAGGCAAAGTGGAAGGCCAACTCCGGATGGACCGAGAGCGATCCCGTTAAGTACAACGGCAAGACCTGGCGCAGCGCCTACTTTACGCACTCGGGCGGCGTGACGACCGAGTACTTCACCGACGTTGACGGCGGCAGCGTGTACGTGCGCATCGACAACGTCGAGGAACACAAGGACGCCGTCGAGACCATGATGAAGTCTCTGGAGTTTGCCGACGACATCGCCGAGGCCAAGACCGAGGCCATGGACGTCAAGCTCGACGATATCGAGATCAAGCGCTAAGCGACTGGCGAGCGCAACGGAAAACACGGTCGCAGTGCAAACAAGCGACGGTACCCCAGCGCTTCGTACCCAGGGAGGGCCGGTAAACCGACCCTCCCTTTCTTATGCCTGTAGCCGACGAACGCGAGGATGCCGGACGTCGGAACCGCCCCAAATGTGGCAACAGTACGAAAACGACAAACGCCCCAACACGTCCGCCCGCCGATTTATTGTGCCGCGCAGACAATTAAACCAGCATCTTTAAACATCTGAGCAGTATAGTGACCAAAACTATCGCATAACCGCACTCTGCGAATGGAGAAGTTATGACCGAACATCACGCCATCAGCCGCCGAGCATTTACGTTGGGCCTTGGACTCGCGGCGTTGTCGCCACTTGCAAGCCTGCCCGAAACCGCGGCATTGGGCATTGGCCCACGAGCGGCATTTGCAGACGACGCTGCCACAGCGTCGGTCAGCCTCGACAATTTCGTCATTCGCCTTCGCCCCGCGGGCTATTTTCGCACCGCGAGCGTCAACGAAGACGGCAACGTCATCGGCAACGTCTGCCACCTGTTTAATGACGGCACGTCCAGCAAGCTCATCCTTGAGAACGTAACGACCAAGAATGACGATACAAACTGGTATGCTATCCGCACCTTGCTCAATTTCGAAGAGCATAAAAAGACGGGCTACAGCATTTGGTCGGTCGATGGCGACTCGGACAAAGATGGAAAGGTTATCCACGTATGGAGTGGCGAGTATGACAACAAGCCCAGCCGCGCTTTTGCGTTCGAGCGTCAATCAAACGGAACCTATATCATCCGAGACCGCACGGTCGAGAAAGAAACCGAGAAAAAAGACATTAAGTACCTGGCAATAGAATCGAACGGCAAAGACCAGGACAACAATAAGATCTGCCATAAGAGTGAGAGCATTCCGTGGGAGCTCGAACTTATCGGTTACGACATGAAAAAGAACGATGCCACGGTTAGCAGCATCGACTGGATCACGTATAGCAGCTACGTCGATGGGCCATGTTGGATGAGCCACGTCAACGACGACAAGTACCTCGACGAACTGAGCATCCCGGGTACGCACGATTCGGGCACCTGCAGCGTGGACAACGACACTGAGCCCCAATCCTCGCAAGTAAAATGCCAGCAGGATTACATTCCCACGCAGTTGCTCGAGGGAATCCGCTATTTTGATATCCGACTCGGAAAGGGCAACGACCCCGGTATCTGCCACGGGGATTTCTACCTATTCAAAAAAGACGGGTACTATCTGCATCTCTCCGATGTCATCGGGTACTTTAAAACGTTTTTGAGCGAAAACCCGAGAGAAGCGCTTATCATGCTCGCATCGCGCGGCAACGACGAGGCTACCGATGACAGTGTTACGACGGCTTTCGCCAAGGTTATGGCCGATAACCCCGATCTGTTCTACACGTCGAGCCGCGTCCCCACGCTGGGCGAGGTGCGCGGAAAGATCGTCCTGCTGCGTCGATTTAGGCTCGACGGCGACAGCGTAAGCGGCCACACGTGGGGCCTCGACCTTACCGAATGGGATGACAAGATCAAGGCTCACTCCGACAGCGCCACTATGTGTCTCGTCCAAGACGCGCGGGGCTTTGAAGCCGCGGGGGGAAACAGGCGACAAAGAGCCCTATTGCACCAAGGTATACGCCCAGGACAAGTACAAACTCACGGGAACCGACAAGCTCAGCTGGGTCGATAATGCGCTGAAGGAAACGACCGGGCGCACGCGCAACGAGGTAGATGTCGAGGACGATAACGGGGCCAAGGAGAAAGTCCTGGAGCGTTGCTGGTCTATCAACTACACCAGCTGCACGGGCTTGTCGCACGGAGGCAATCCTTTTACCTCGGCACGAGTAGTCAACGAGCATCTGTATAAGAGCCCGTACATCAATCCCAGCGGCATCGAGGATACAAAGTCAGATTACCGCAAGCACATTGGCATCATCGCATCCGACTTTGTTGATGCGGCGCTGGCCCGGAGCATCTATCAGCGCAATTACGATACGGAGCACAAGCAGACGGCTTCGTGCTACCTCCCAGCCCGCATGCACATGACATATGGCGACTCGCTGAGCGACGCCTCGCTCCAGGACGGCAAAACCGTTGGCGAGGGTCATTTCCGCCTCGTCGACAGCAGCAACGTACTCAACGTGGCGGCTTCGGGCCATGCGTTTGCCATCGAATATGTGGATGTCGACGCCTTGGGCAACGAGACCGTTACGGAGCTGCGGGGCTCCGTGCCCATCGATATCGATCCACGCGCGCTGACGCCCCATTTTGAGGGACTCGAAGGCCTTAAGGCCGGCGAAGACGTGCGCGCCAAGATTGCGGCATCACTCGAGGGCAAGCTCGAAACCGATGCCTGCACGGCCCAGCTCGAGTTTATGCACGGCGCGAACGGCGCTCCGGGCACAGCAATGGCCGAGGGCGAAACATTTGCTGCAGGAACGTACTGGGTGCGCGTGAACGGTCTCTTGGGCGACGCGGCGCAGAACTACACGCTCGCCAGCGACGGAGCCGCAAGCTTTACCGTAGCGGCCTCGGACAGTGCAGGCGGCGCCGGCACCGGCAGCGGCACGGGTTCCAGCGCAGGCAGCGCTGATAAGAATGGTAAGGGCAACAAGGGCAAGGGCTCGGGCGGAAAGCTCGCCGACACGGGCGACGGCTCTGGCGTTGCCGCCGGGCTCGCTGCCGCCGCCGTGGCGACAACGGTCGCAGGTGCAGCAATGCTTGCCAGTGACCGCGAAGACAGCGAAGGCGCTAGCGAATAGGCAAGCCGGCCTTTTAGACACATCGACTCAATCGGGGGCGCAGAACACCGTTCTGTGCCCCCGATTTTTACCTTGGCCCGAACGCCGCTATCGGCTACATCACCATGTTCAGCGCGTTCACAAATTCCTGGGCCTTCGCACGGCTGCTCAGGCTAAAGACACAAGCAGTCAACAGCCTGTTACGTAGGAAAACGTCGCGGCCCTTGATCCTGCTGACCCCCGTAATATCCTTAAGATAAACAATCTCGGTGTGCTTGCCGCCAAAAGTGCCTTTCTTGAGTAACTCAATGCGGTTAGGGTAGATCTTGACGTCTTTAAACCTACCCGAACCCTTGTCCTGGAACAGCAGCGTGTTGTTGTCCATACGCGTCACTCCCGCGGGGTTCGCTAAAACTGTCTCTATGGCCACATTTTAGTCGCCGCAAGGCCCCATGCGAAGGTGCCAAACAGCACAGTAATGCGAGTCCGCGCGAGGCTTTAAACTAAATGCGATAAAGATGCATTCCACAAGAGGAAAGTGGGGCGACAGTGATGGGCGAACTGGTAAACCGTGGAGAATCGGCAATCGTGCCCGAAGGTTTTTACAAGCAGGTCTCCTCGATTCTCAACGCCGCTCGCGATAAGGCCTATACCGCCGTTAACTTTGCGATGGTTGAGGCATATTGGGAGATCGGCAAGAGTATTGTTGATGAACAGGGCGGAGAGGAGCGCGCAGCATATGGAGAGACATTGATTGCAGGCCTCTCCAGAAGGCTTACCGCGGATTTCGGAAGAGGCTTTGGCATCGCAAACCTTCGCAATATGCGTCAGTTCTTTCTTGCGTTTCCAATTCGCGACGCACTGCGTAGCGAATTGAGCTGGACTCATTACCGCAGGTTGATGCGCGTTTCCGACCCTGATGCTCGCACATGGTACATGAACGAATGCGCCGATTCTCGTTGGAGCACGCGTCAGCTCGAACGCCAGATCAACACCATGTTCCGCGAGCGCCTACTTGCCAGCAAGGACAAGGAGGCCGCCACCCAGGAAATCCAAAAGAGCGCCCCGGCTCGTCGCCCCGAGGATATCATCCGCGACCCATATGTACTGGAGTTTTTAGGTTTCTCGGACGATACTGCGTTTCGCGAGAGCGATCTAGAGCAAGCGCTCATCACGCATCTTCAGAGGTTTCTGCTGGAACTTGGCCGCGGCTTCGCTTTCGAGGCGCGTCAGAAGCGCATCACCTTTGATGGACGCCATTTCTATATTGACCTTGTTTTTTACAACTATCTGATGCGCTGCTTCGTGCTCATCGACCTTAAGACCGATGACCTTACGCATCAGGACCTGGGCCAGATGCAAATGTATGTGAACTACTACACGCGCGAGCTCATGAACGAAGGCGACAATCCGCCCATAGGCATCGTGCTCTGCGCGGACAAAAGCGATTCGATCGTCGAGTACACGCTGCCCGAAGACAACGACCAAGTGTTTGCCGCCAAATACCTGCCGTATCTTCCAAGCAAGGAAGAGCTGGCGCGCGAGCTGAGTGCCGAGTACCGCGCCATCAACGAAGCGACCAATGGCGAAGTGCAAGGGTAGCAGCACGTTGCGACCGAAACCACCGCAGCCGTCGCAGGCGCACTCGCGGTTGCGGCGCACGCTACAAAACAATACCGGTCATGGACGCCGGCAACGACATTCTAGCCGTGGCTGGCGAGCGTGACCTGACAGACAAAGACGCGACCTTCGTCTGATGTGGGTCCATTGGCTGCCACAGAAAAGGGCCGGTTGCAGCCGGCCCTTTAGACGATAATACCTGCGTTGCCCGCGCTTCCGAAGTGTGACTAGCTGAGGAGCGGGTTCCGCGGCACAACCTGATTTTACCCGGTGGGGCGGCTCTTTTGCAGCCGTTCCACCGTTTATTTATATCTGGCACCCTCAAACAATCAGACGGCAGCCCGCACTCCTGAGAGCCGCCCCACACCCCCGGCCATCACGTTACGGCAACAACCGGCGCTACCCCCCTACTTCCCAAATAGCGCACCCAGCAGGCCGCGACGTTTGGGCTTCTCCTCTCGGTAGGAACCCTCGACGGCGGCTGCAACCTGGCGCGGTTGCTCGCCGCCTCCACGGCGCACGATCTGGTACAGGAACGGCGATTTAACGTATTTGACCTCGACGGGCGTGGCGTGCACGGTGCTCTCACCGGACAGATGCAGACTCGGGCTGAGCGGCGCCACAATATGCGTCTCGCGCTTGTCGCTAAACACCACCGCGGCCGCGCGGCCCGTCTGGCCGTTTACGGCGATGCGCACCTGCTCGCCGTCGCGGCTATCCGTTGCCGGACGGTCGACAAAGTACACCGGCACCATAACTAGGCCGTCCTTGTGCTTGCGGGCCTTGCGCGCCCAGGTGCGGATGCTCTTTTTATTGAGCCCCAGTACAGCCTCGGCGTCGTTGCCCGCAACGTCGAGCGCCAGCTTATCAATGACCACCTGGTCCTTGGTAGACGCATCGACGGAGACGACGCGAAAGTCGCCTTCCTGCATGGCGGGATCGAACGGACCGACCTTGGCAAAGTCCCACGGCTCCAAAATGCCCAGGAGGCGAACGTCCAGGTAGTTTGCCCTGGGATACGCCCAGTCGAGCACCTCGTAGTACACCAGGGTCTCCTTGCTCAGACCCTTGACCGGGAAGGACGCCATCATGCGCAGGTCCGCCAGCGCCATGGGGAAATAGAAGAGCATCATGTCGTTTTGGATCGCATCTTCCACGTCGTGCCCGGCAAAGGCATCCGGATACTGGCGCACCAGCTGCAGTGCGTTGGCACGTGCCTGCTGCGGCGAGATTTCGCAGGGAATGCCCTGCTCCGGCACATACTCTGCACCCACGCCCATGGTCAGACGCTTGCTGAAGGTACCGGGCTTGAGCAGGTCGGCAATGCCGATCTTGTTGCCGCAGGACGGGCACTCAAACACACGCTGCGTTGACTCGCCCTCAAAGGACGCTCCGCAGAAGGGGCAAGGAATGCTCACATGCGTAGCCTCTTGGAACTCTTGCGCCGTGCCGCGATCCTCCCACAGCAGATGTTCCAGGACCGACTGATTGCGCCAGTGCGAATTGAAGAAATACCAGTCCGGGTCCTCCGGGCGCTCGAGTTGCGACACATGCGTGAGCTTGAGCAGTCCATCCACCACCGTCAACGGCGTATGGCGAATGCCCAAAGCGCTCTTGGGCTCTCCGGCGTCCGCCTGCCACGGAATGACCGCACCGCAATAAGCGCACTCAAAGCTGCGCTTAGCTTGGTGTGTGTACATAGGGCCGCCGCAGTTTTGACATTTAATGGCAAACATCTCGTCCATGGAAACGTCCTCCTTTGCACAGGGGCTGTCGGCATTAAGTATGTCGATCAAACAGGCACATGCCCATACCCATGTGGCCCAAAATGGACCACCCAGGCAGACGAGAAGGCTCGCTCGTTAGCACCGGCAGACTATTGCTGCATTTTCTGAGCATCGGTGCACGGCGCCCCCGCGCGAGCTACACTATCCCCTTAAACATGATTGTGAGGACGACCGCTATGCTATTTGTAAATCGGCTGGTACATACGCTTGTTCCCGGCAGCGAGGACGAGCCGGTCGATGCATCTTGCCGCACCAACGCGGGTTTTACCGCAAGCCTCATCTGCATTGGACTCAACATCACCCTGTGCCTGGCCAAGGGCATCGCGGGCCTGCTCGCCGGCTCCGTCTCCCTCATCGCCGACGCTTTCAACAACCTCTCCGATGCCTCGAGCAACATCGTGAGCCTGCTCGGGTTCCGCCTTGCCAGCCGCCCGGCAGACGAAGGCCACCCCTATGGTCACGGCCGCTATGAGTACCTAGCCGGCCTGTTCGTCGCCGTCCTGGTTTGCGCCGTCGGCATCAACCTGATCCTCGAGTCGGTCACCAAGATCATCAAGCCTTCCCCCACCGCTTACACGTTCATTTCCCTTGCGGCACTGGCTACGTCCATGCTCGTAAAGCTCTGGATGGCCGCGTTCAACCGCACGCTGGGTAACCGCATCGATTCCGAAACGCTCATCGCCACGGCGCAGGACTCCAAAAACGACGTCATCACCTCGGGCTCGGTCTTGGTGGCGGCGCTTATTTCGCAGACGACCGGCTTTGACCTCGATGGCTGGGCAGGCCTGGGTGTGGGCATCTTCATCTGCATCAGCGGCATGGGCCTAGTGCGCGACGCCATCAGCCCATTGCTGGGGCAAGCGCCCGACCCCAAGCTCGTCCAGGCAATCCGCGATAAGATCATGTCCTATCCGCAGGTCTTGGGCACACACGACCTGATGGTGCACGACTACGGCCCCGGTCGTCAGTTTGCCAGCGCCCACGTGGAGATGCCCGGCGAGGGCGACGCATTTGAGCACCACGAGATTTTGGACACCATCGAGCACGACATCAAGCGCCAAATGGGCATCGATATCACGCTGCACTGCGACCCCATCGCCACCACCAGCGACGACCTGCGCAGCTGGGTCAAGCGCGGCGTCATGCAGATCGATCCCGCGCTCTCCATCCACGACCTGCACGAGCACGACGGGTTCGTTTCGTTTGACCTGGTGCGTCCCGACGGCTTTGACATATCCGACGAGGAGCTGCTGGAGCTCGTCACGCGCATCGTGCACGAGCGCCGACCCGATGCCTCATGCGTCGTCACGTTTGATTCGGGCTTTAGCTCGCCCGAGCGTCCGGCCGAGCAGTTGTAGCCTGCTTAACAGCTAGTTTCCCTGCGCGCCCGAGATGCCGTTTTGCAGGGCGTTCCAGGCATCCGTCGCCAAGCCGCCCAAGTTCTGCGCGGTATCGCCCAGGTTTTGTGCCGTGTCGCCCAGCTCTTGCGCCTTGTCTCCCAACTCCTGCGCCTTGTTGCTCAAGTCCTCCAGCGTATTGGAACTCGAGCTGTCCGCGCCGCCCTGGTCGCCGGACGCATTGCCCGACGAGCCGTCCTTGTGCGTGAGCTGAATTTCGAGGTTGCCGCTGTCGTTATAGTAGGCAGAAGTAACGACCCAGTTGGCATCGACGACGGGCGTTGAGCCATCATCAGTCAGGACCACGGCATTCGAAAGATCGGCGCCGCGCGACTTGAGAAGCTTCTTGGCGTTGGACCAATACTGCCCCGGGATATCGCTCAGATCGACGGTGCTAGACGAGGCGGACTCGGTTTGCTCGGCAGCGGTATCGGCCGTTGAGCTCCCCCGCTTGTTGAGCATGCCCGACACGATGGCAAACACAACCGACAGCGCAAAGAAAATCGCCAGCACGATGAGGATCTTCTTGATCACGCTCGACGAACGCGACGGCCTCTTCTCCTCGTCTTCGCTATATTGCGGAATCGACTTGGGGTACTCGCGATACGGCTCGCGCGACTCGTAGCGAGGCTGCGCCGTGCGAGGCATATACGTCGTCTGCTGAGGCTGCGGAATGGGATTCTGCGGCAGGTTGTCATAGGGATTCGGCGTCGAGGCAGCATAAGAATCCTGCGGCGTGTAATCAAACGGATCCGGAGCTGCGTTGCCATAGGGGCCTTGCGAAGATGCAGCGTAAGAATCCTGCGCCGTGTCGCCATAGCCCATAACCCGGGTGGGCTCGGCAGAAGGCTGCGTCGCGGCGGGGTCGGCATAACCGGGGTTGGGAACAACGCGGGTCGCATCGGCGCTATCGCCAGCCTGCGCGGAACCGTAGCCGCCCATCACGGTTGTCTTGTCCTGATCCATGCAACGATTCCTTTCCGTCGCGCGTGAGCCTCAAGTTATCCATGCATTCTACCCGCGCAAAAGCCTATGATGGGCAGAGTCCGTCGGTATCTACAAGACATGCGCGGGCCTAAGGATCAAAAAGCCCCGCCGGGCCTTGTGGGCACGGCGGGGCGGACAAGCAGCTATGGACAGCAGACTTAGAACAGGCCGGTGATGTTGCCGTCGTTGTCGACGTCGATATTCTCGGCCGCGGGCACCTTGGGCAGACCCGGCATGGTCAGAACGCTGCCGGTCAGCGCGACCACAAAGTGGGCACCGGCGGAAACCTTGAGCTCACGCACGGTGATGCGGAAGTTCTCGGGAGCGCCCAGGGCCTTGGCGTTGTCGCTAAAGCTGTACTGCGTCTTGGCGACGCACACCGGCAGGTTGCCAAAGCCGTTCTCGCGCAGCTCGGCGAGCTGGCGCTTGGCGGCCGGCGTAAAGTCAACGCCGTCGGCGCGGTAGACCTTGGTGGCAACGGCCTCGAGGGCATCAGCGACATCAGCGCCGTCCTCATAGGCAAACTTGAGCTCGCTCGGCTGCTCAATCAGACGCATGACCTCATCGGCCAGGTCGAGCGCGCCCTCGCCGCCCTTGGCCCAGACCTCGGAAAGCTTAACGTTGACGCCGAGCTTCTGGCACTCGGACTCGATGAGCGCAAGCTCGGCCTCGGTGTCCGTCGGGAATCGGTTGATGGCGACCACGCAGGGCAGACCATAAACGTTCTGGATGTTGTCGACGTGACGCAGCAGGTTGGGCATGCCAGCCTTGAGTGCCTCGAGGTTCTCCTCGTTGAGATCGGCCTTGGCGACGCCACCGTTGTACTTCAACGCGCGAGCGGTGGCGACGACCACGACGGCGTTGGGACGAACGCCCGTCATGCGGCACTTGATGTCCAGGAATTTCTCGGCACCCAGGTCGGCACCAAAGCCCGCCTCGGTAATGGCGACATCGCCAAAACGCATAGCCATACGCGTGGCCATGATGGAGTTGCAGCCGTGGGCGATATTGGCGAAGGGACCGCCGTGGACAAACGCGGGCGTGCCCTCGAGCGTCTGCACCAGATTGGGCTTGAGCGCATCCTTGAGCAGTGCGGCCATAGCTCCCTGGGCCTTAAGGTCGCGGGCGCGGACGGGCTCGCCGGCATAGCTATAGCCGACAACGATCTCGCCCAAGCGCTCCTTAAGATCGCTGATGCTCGTGGACAGGCACAGGATCGCCATGACCTCGGAGGCAACGGTGATATCGAAGCCGTCCTCGCGCGGCACGCCCTGGGCCTTACCGCCAATGCCGTCGATGACGTGGCGCAGCTGACGGTCGTTCATATCGACGACGCGCTTCCAAGTGATGCGCTTAACGTCAATACCGAGCTGATTGCCCTGCTGGATGTGGTTATCAAGCATGGCGGCCAGCAGGTTATTGGCGGCACCGATAGCGTGGAAGTCGCCGGTAAAGTGCAGGTTGATATCCTCCATGGGGATGACCTGAGCCCAGCCGCCGCCGGCAGCACCGCCCTTGACGCCAAAGACGGGGCCGAGCGAAGGCTCGCGCAGGGCCACGGCACTCTTGACGCCGCGACGACGCAGGCCATCGGCCAGACCGATGGTCGTGGTGGTCTTGCCCTCGCCCGCAGGCGTGGGGTTGATGGCGGTCACGAGAACAAGCTTGGCCTGGTGATCAGTCGGCTCGTTGAGCAGTGAATAGTCGACCTTAGCCTTGTCGAAGCCGTACGGAATCAGGTGCTTAACGTCGACGCCGGCGTTCTTGGCCACCTCGGTAATAGGCAGTGGCGTGACAGAACGTGCGATTTCGATGTCAGTAGGCATGGGCGGTCCTTTCGTTACCGAATGAGAAAAAGACCAATTCAGCATAGCACGGGCGCGCAATAGTAAAACGCCCATAACCGATGAACGGCGATATGTTTACCCGATGCCCAGCGATAGTCCAACAGCCCGCCAAAACAAAACGCCCTAAACGGTAGGTTCAATCCCCAGGTGCTCAAAGGTGCGAAGGGTTGCCTGACGGCCCTGCGGCGTACGAATCATCAACCCGCACTGCAGCAAATAGGGCTCATAGACATCCTCGAGCGTGCCCGGGTCCTCGCCCACCGCGCTGGCAAGGGTCGTAAGTCCCACGGCACGACCGGAGAACGTCTTGGCAAGCGTCTCCAAGATACGAATATCCATCCAGTCCAGACCGAGCTCGTCGATCTCGAAGAACTCGAGCGCCTGACGGCAGATATCGAGCTCAATGGGACCGTTGCCGCGCACCTGTGCATAGTCGCGCACGCGCTTGAGCAGGCGGTTGGCAAGACGTGGCGTACCGCGCGAACGCGAGCCGATCTCGAGTGCACTGGGATGATCGATCGTCACGCCCAGGATAGTCGCCGAGCGCGTCACAATCTGCGCGAGCTCCTCGACCGTGTAGTAATCCAGGCGATATGAAATGCCAAAGCGGTCGCGCAACGGGCCTGTCAACATGCCTGAGCGGGTCGTTGCCGCTACCAGCGTAAATTTGGGAATATCCAGGCGAATCGAGCGCGCCGCCGGACCCTTGCCAATCACGATATCGAGGGCAAAGTCCTCCATCGCGGGGTACAGGACCTCCTCGACCGAACGGTTGAGGCGGTGGATCTCGTCGATAAACAGCACATCACCCGGCTGCAAGTTAGTAAGGATGGCCGCCAGGTCGCCCGTGCGCGCGATGGCAGGGCCACTCGTGGTCTTGATCTGAGCGCCCAGCTCGTTGGCGATAACGGTGGCCAGCGTGGTCTTGCCCAGGCCCGGAGGACCCGAGAAAATCACGTGGTCGAGCGTCTCGCCACGGCTCTGCGCCGCTTCGATCAACACGCGCAGGCTCTGCTTGATGTGCTCCTGGCCACAGTAATCGTCCAGGCGCTGGGGGCGCAAAGTGCGGTCGACATCGAGGTCCTCGGCCGTCAGCTCCGAGCCCACCATGCGCTCGCCGTGCGCCATGGATGCCGCCGGCGAGTTGCCGGGCGTCGCCCACAGGTCCTGAGAGTCATCGGCTTCCCACATCACGCATCCATTCCAAGTCGCTTAAGCGCCGCGCCGAGCAAATCCTCGACACGCATATTCTGCCCATCATACCCGCTCAGGGCAACATCGGTCTCCTGCGGGCTAAAGCCCATGGAAAGGAGTGCCGCACGGGCATCGTCGATCGCCGAGGGAGCGGCAGCGGGCACGGGCATCGCAACCTGTCCGGGAATCACGTCGACCGGCACAAAGCCCTTATCCTTGGCAAAGGTGCTCTTGAGTTCCAGGATCAGGCGCTGAGCTGTCTTCTTGCCCACACCGGGTACCTTGGCCATGCCCTTGTCGTCCTCGGCCATCACCAGCGAATACAGCTGCCCCACGGTATAGGTGGAAAGCACGGCAAGCGCCAGGCGCGGGCCAACACCCGAAACGGACACGAGCCGGTCGAACATCGTGCGCTCATCCTTTGAAGAAAAACCGAAAAGTGTCATGGCGTCCTCGCGCACCTGCATACGCGTGTAGAGACGGACCTCGCCGCCGGGCGTCGGCAACGTGGCCGCAGTGCTGCCCGAGATGCCGAGTTCAAAGCCAACGCCCGACACATCGACGACAGCAGAGCTCATCGTGGACTCGACAAGCGTTCCGTGGAGCTGGGAAATCATCAGTATCCGGTTCCTCTCTGTTGATAGAACTCGCCACCGGTGAGGGCGCGGGTGCGGCTGAGGTTTACGTGGCAGATGGCGCAGGCCAGGGCATCGGCGGCATGGTCGGGATGCGGGTCGTGGTCGAGCTGTGTTAGCGTGCGTACCATGTAGGCGACCTGCCGCTTGTCCGCGGCGCCGGTGCCCACCACAGCCTGTTTGATCTGCATGGGCGTGTACTCGCCAATCTCGAGCGCGCATTCCGAAAGCGCTACGAGTGCAGCACCGCGGGCATGCGCCGTGGGGATGGCCGAGCGAACGTTGGCGCCAAAGTAAATGCTCTCGACAGCAGCCGTGTCGGGTCGATAACGCTCGACGACATCCTTAAGGTCATGGGCGATATGCGACAGGCGCACCGCGAGCGGACTTCCGGCACTGGTCTCGATGCAGCCGTAGGCACGGCAGCGAACCTCGCCACGCCGCTCCTCGATAATCCCCCAACCCGTATGAGCCAAACCGGGGTCAATGCCCAAGATAACCAAGCCGACCTCCCCTCGCCACAAGCACAGCGCAAGACAAGGCCCCGCGCATCATTCACGAACGTCTGTTCTAGAATAACACAACGGAGCCACGATACTTAGTTGAAGTGTCGGGGCTGGAAGCGAATCCTATCCCATAGTTAGTTCTGCGAGAAAAAGGGGAACTGCCTCGGATCAACCGGCGGATGCGGCATCGGGCCACCCTGGGGACTACCTTGCGAGCCGCCCTGACCGCCCATCATCTTATCGATGGCGTCCTGAACCTCGCCCTCGAACTTTTTCATTCCCTCGTGCAAACGACGCTGACCGTCCTCAGAGCGCAGCTCCTCCATTTGCTCGGGCGAAATACCCAGTAGCTCGCCCAGCACGCCCATCATCTCGTTTCGCACGCGCTCGCTCGTATCCTCGTCAGCAAAACGGCGCACCTCGGCGCGCGCCAGCGAATCGACCGTCATACGCTCCTTGCCGTTAAGCCCCAGGTCGGACCACGCGAGCATATACGGCCAGGCACGCTCGGCAAACGAACGGGCCGAGACGATCGGCGCCATCGGCAACATGCGGCGGGCAGCCTCACCCTGTCGAACGAGCATCAGCAGCAGCGAGCAAGCCTCAGGCTTGCCAGCGGCCATCGGAATGTCGTCGAAAGATCGATTGCGGTCCACGTGCGCCTCGAGCGCGCCATCGACCTCACCCGGCTCAAGCCCGCCAAGCAGCTGTGCCGCGCGGTCGAGCATATCGACCGGACCGTCGAGCGTCGAGAGCGCCTGCGCCAGCACGCGCTCCATACAATCTTCCACCGCGTTGAGCGTCACGAGCTCTTGGGGCACCACGGCAGACGTGCGGTTGCGCACACGCGCCACAAACTCAAGCGTCGACAGGTACACATCGCCAAAGGGCGCAAAGTCGCCCTGGTAGCCGCCGCAAAGCGCCGGCGCCGCCAGCGCATACTCGGTTTTGGACAGCGGGCTCAGCGCCATCGCACCCAGCTCGAGCGCCGTGTCCTCCAGCATGAGGCCCAGCGTGCGCGAGCGCAGACGCTCGGCATCGCCCGCCGACACGTCGCGATCGAGCACACGCGCCGCATCCGGTGCATCGCGCTCGACAGTGCGAATGTGCAGACGCTCGGCAATGGCGCGGACGGCGGCACAGCGGGCAGCCTCGGCCTCTTCCTGCGCCGGCGTAAAGATACGGTTGCGCCCCAGCACCAGGCCAATCACATTGCGCGGGCCCAGAGCGTCGACGGCCAGCGCCGTCAGCAAAGACGACGGCAAGTCACCCTCGAGTGCCACCACAGCACGCGAAGCACCGTGGGCTCGGGCGTTGTCGCGCACGGCGAGCACCAGCGCCTGCCACAGCCACTCCTCGGAACGGAACTCGGGCAGTTCGTGATCTTCCAGGGCATCGAGCATCACGCCACGCTGAATCTCCTGAACCAGCAGGCTCTCCTCAAAACACGGCGCCTGGGCCACCACGCGACCGCAGTCGTCGAGCACAAACGAACCGCCGGTATACACCGACTCGTCATAGGCACCGACCGGCGCCATGCAGGCAAACCACACGCTGCGCTTGGATGCGATCTTGCGGTAGGCGCCGCTGCGAACGGCGGCAATGGCGGCAGTCTCGCGGTCGGTCATGTCAAACGCGTTGAATTGGAAATAGGCAATGAGGTCGACGCCGGTCGGCAACATCTCGAGCTCGCGGTCCAAGTCAAAAATCACGGCGATGCGCACGCCGTCCACGTCGAACACCGGCGGCGCCCAACGCGTGTCGTTGTTCTCGCCACGCTGCAGGGCAATGCTCGAACGCGCCGGCACCACATGACCGTCCTTGAGCATCATGTAGTCGAGCAGCGGCTGGCCCTCAAACGAAACCGCCGCGGGCACGATGCAGATCATGTCAAGCTCCTGGATACGCTCGGCGACACCAGTCAAACCGGCAAGCACGTCGTGCTCAAAGTCGGCAGCGCCCACCAGGCCACCGGGCATGGCGCCCATAAAGAGCGGAGCCGGAACGCACAGCACGCGCGCCCCGCGCTCGTGGGCCAGACGAGCCTGGTCCTCGATGCGGCCGCAAATGCCCTCAATATCCCCAAGGCGCATATCGATCTGTGCAAGCGCGAGCTTCATGGCTCAGCCCTTTCCGTCGTAAACCATCGAAATCGTAGTAAAAGCGCCGGCCGCATAATGCAGCCGGCGCTTGCATGTGCATATGCTAGCTATGATACCCCGAGCGGGGGCGCGCTCCTAGAATGTCGCGGACCACAGCCCGTGCAGGTTGCAGTAGGCATAGACGGTACCGGTCTTGGAGCCGCCCGCGAAAAACGTCGCGGGTTTCATGCCGGGCTCAAGGTAATGGACCTCTAAGCGGCCCTCGGCCTCAAGGGCGATCCACTCAATGTAGTGCTCGGGCAGGCTGGGGTGCTCGACCGAGCCAACGCGTGCGCGAATCACGTGACCGTCGCGCTCGGTCTCGACAACAGGCACGTGCTTCTCGTGCGCCGCGTCCTCAGTGTTTGCAGTCAGTTCCGTGCAACCGGCAGGGGTCGCAACGCCGTCGCCAAGGGCAGCGATGAGCTTGCCGTCAGGGTCCTTAAAGAATTTCGCCATGATGTTCTCCTTTGCTGATGTGCCAATGTTCTTGATGGTTCTTATGCCCAAAGGCAGACAAACCATCCACGGCATTGCAAATGAACACATAACGGGCGGGGACGATGGGACAGCGTGTGCCATCCGCCCTGACGGCCCCACCCGAGCGGGTTAGCGACCGTCGCCGCCGAGCAGCGCCAGAACATCCTCGCGCGTGAACAGTGCCGACGAGATGCCGTCGCCGCCGAGCACGCTGTTGACCAGGTCGCGCTTGGACTCCTGCATCTGCATAATGCGTTCCTCGATCGTGTCCTTGGCGATGAGCTTGTACACGGTCACGGCATGTTGCTGGCCAATACGGTGTGCACGGTCAGTCGCTTGGTCCTGCGCCGCCACGTTCCACCACGGGTCGTAGTGAATGACCACGTCGGCAGCCGTCAGGTTAAGGCCCACGCCACCCGCCTTGAGCGAAATCAAAAAGACCGGAACCTCGCCCGCTTGGAACTGCGCGACCATCTTGGCGCGGCTCTCCTTAGACGAAGCGCCCGTGAGCTTAAGGAAGGCGATGTCCTCCTTGGCCAAGCGCTTACCGATGATATCGAGCATACCCGTAAACTGGCTGAACAACAGGATGCGATGCCCGCCGTCGAGCGCGCCGTGCACGAGCTCCATGCACGTATCGAGTTTGGCGCTCCCCGCCTTGTAATCCTCGTAGTGTAGACGCGGGTCGCAGCAGATCTGGCGCAGCTTGGTGAGCTCAGCGAGCACCTTGAGCTTGTCTTTCTTAAACTCGGATGACTCGCGGTGCTGCACCTGCTGGGCGATGCGGTCCTGGTTGGCCAGGTAGAGCTTGCGCTGCTCGCCGGTGAGCTGCGCCATGACCGTATCCTCGATCTTCTCGGGCAGGTCGGCCACCACGTCCTCCTTGACACGGCGCAGCACAAACGGCGACACGAGCGCCTGCAGGCGAGCGGCACTGTCGCCCTCGGCATGCTCGACCGGGCTTTCGAAGCGTTTGGCAAACGACTCGCGCGTGCCGAGCAGGCCCGGCATCAAAAAGTCGAAGATGCTCCAGAGCTCGGATAGGCGGTTTTCGATGGGCGTGCCCGTCAGAGCAAAGCGCACGCCGGCAGGCAGGCGCTTGGCGGCGCGAGCCACCTGGGTGAGCGGGTTTTTAATGTACTGGGCCTCATCGAGCACCACACGGGCAAAGTTCTGCTCGACGTACTCGTCGATATCGCGCCGCATAAGGTCATACGACGTCACGACCACGTTATGCTCAGCCACGCCGGCAATCTGCACGCGGCGCTGCGCCTTGGCGCCCACGATTGCGCAAACATCGAGCGAGGGCGCAAAGCGCTCCAGCTCGGCAGTCCAGTTGTACACGAGCGAGGCCGGGCATACCACGAGCGTGGGCTTGATGTCCCCCGCCTCCACGCGCGCCAGGACATGCGCGATCATCTGGAGTGTTTTGCCCAGGCCCATGTCGTCGGCCAAGATGCCACCAAGGCCCAGGTGTTCGAGCGAGCCGAGCCACTGGTATCCGTCGACCTGGTAGCCACGCAGCGTGGCCTTGAGCGAGGCAGGTACCGTAAAGTCCATCTTGCCGAGCGTGTCCAGGCGCTCGACGGTACGGCGGAACGCAGCGTCGCGATCGGCCTCAAGCGCCGGCGTGCGCGCAAGCATGCTGTCGACGAACAGGGTACTCGACGCGGGAAGCGACACGCCGTCGAGCAGGTCGACGGCATCGACGCCCAGGTCCTTGGCGAGGCCAAACGCGGCTCGAGCGCCCTCGTCCAGGCGAATGATGTCGCCGGACGTAAGGCGCGCAAACGTTTGATGGCGCTTATAGGAGTCGAGGTAGATGGCAAGATCTGCCGCCGAAAGACCGCTCGCGCCCAGTTCAACATCGAGCAGGTTGCTCTTGACGGTGGCACGCACCGAAAGCTTGGGCGCAGGGCGCACCGAGATCTGGCGTAGGTGGTCGCTGAGCATGACCTCGCCCAGCTCGGACAGGGCAGACAGGCCCTCGGTCAGCAAGCAGAACAGGCTCTCGTCGTCGCGCTCCTCAAACGCCAGGCCGCCCTCGTAAAAGTCGAAATACAGGGCCGCCGTGTCCATAACGCGAAACTCTGCTATCTCGTCGCGCGGCGGCACGCCCGGGCGCTGTTCTTCAAAGGGGCTTCCCGGAGCACCCAGGCTAAAGAGATCTGCCGACCAGTCGCCGTAGGAAACCGTAATCTTGCAGGTCACGAGCCCGTCGTCGACACCGATTGCCATGGCAAAGCTCGGCTCGGGCGCCACGGTGTCGAGCACGGCGGGCGCGGTAAGGTCGGTGTAGTCGCGCAAAATGGGCAGCGCCATACGACAGAACTCCCCCACCTGGTCGACAGCGATATGGATCGGCGTGCGACAGGGCAGTAAGCGCGATAGGAACGGCGCCGCATGCTGGGCAAACGCTACATCGGCGCGGCGCGCACGGCGGGTGTCGACCAGATAGGCAACGTCGCCCGAAGCAAAGCAGTATGCATCGGCCGGCAGGCGTAGATCGTAGCTGCCGCCAGCCGCCGGCGCGATTTTGGCGGCAAGGAGCGGTGGGCGCTTAGACAGAGCCTCGTCCTCCCCTTCCGGAGGCATCTCAACCGCCACGTCATAGGTGCGATGCGTCGTCATCCCCCGCGACCAGGCGGGCTCAAAGGAGATGGTCTGGCCGCGCAACAGGTCCAGCACATATACGATGCTATGCTCGGACAGCGGCAACTGACGCTCGGCGACAAAACCGCTGTTGGCAAAGTCGTACGACGCCGAACGCGAGCTTGTGATGTCATCGAGATAGGCAACTGTCGTCACGACAAGGTTGAGCAGCTTTGTCGACACGTCTTCGAAGGCTTCGGGCGTATGGACAAACGTGAGCTTCTTGCCGTACGAGAAGGTGCCGCCGCGCACGTAGGCATCGGCCATGCCGTCGATGTCCTTGACCACGTAGGACACCGAACCGCAGCGAATGCGAAGCTCGAGCGCCCAGCTAAAGCGGTCGGCAAACAGTGGATTGTAGTACGGCACCAGCGAGGGCTCCAACACCGCCTTGGGGGCATCGGGATCCACACTGCCGGCGAGCTTGCGGCGCATGCTCGCCAGCTCATCCATGCGCGCGTCCGAAAGATCGGAGAGCGCCGCCATGAGGCTGGGACTCGTGGGGACGGGCGCCGGAAAGGGAAAGTTGGGATTGACGGCCGGCGCTTTGGGCGCGGTGCGCGCGGGCTGTTTCGGCTGCGCCGTAAACGTGCGGACCGGCGTGCGCAGGCCCTCGACGGGCTCGGCACCGCTGGCGTCCAGGTACGCCAACGCCGTGGCGATGGCGTGCTTGCACATGCCGGGGTAGCGATAGGCAGCGGGGCAATCGCAGTCGTAGTCGATCACCTCGTGCTCGTCCATGTCAAGCGCCACGTGCGTCTTGTACAGGTCGCCGCGCGAGCCGCGCACCGAGCCCTCAACCGTCACGTTTTTGGAGAAGCGCGAGCCGCTGTCCTCGATCGACAGCACAGCGCCGTTGAGCATGAGCGAACGCCCCTTCATAAAGGTGCCGCTCAGCGCCGCCTCTTTCCGGAGCGCCTGCACAAACGTCCCCTGCGCCATCACTTCCTCCAATCTCACCCGGGGTAGCTAATTTGGGACGGGGCTATTTTAGCTACCCCCATATGTCGGTTGAGATGCATTCCGACCCCGACTCATTCGCCGTCAGTCAAAGGGTAGCTAAAATAGCCCCGTCCCAAATTAGCTACCCCGCCAACGCCGTCCTTAAATTACCGTCACTCTGCCTTGGTTACCCACAATCGCCTTTGCCTCTGCCAGCAGCGGAATCGAGCGTGCGTTGACCTTGGCCGGCACCTCGGCACGCAGCACGCGCCCGTCGACTTGCTCAATAAAGATCTCCACGCGGTCGCCGCCCGGGTTGGTGGTGAGCACCGTGGCCAGGCGCGCCATATTGCCCTGGCTAAATCGACTGTTGGGCACCATGACCTCAAAGACCTTGGGCTTGTTTTTCTCCTCGCTAAGCTCCAGCGGCACAATCTCCTGCGCGATGATCTGGTCGCCGCGGTCCGAGCGCTCGAGCTTGCCCTTAATGCGCACAAACGCGTCGGACAGCTGCGCGCCGGTCTCGGGATCGACCTCGCCGTACAGATACCCCTCGGCCTCCTTGTAGGTCTTGGGGAACACCACGACCGTGGCCTCGCCTTCCATGTCCTCGAGCTGCACGATGCCCATGGGGTCGCCGTTTTTGGTCACGCGCTTGGACACGCTCGAGACCATGCCGGCCCACCACAGCGCCTTGCCCTCGGGAATCTCCTGGTTGATGGTACCGCCCGTGGGGTTTTGCACCTCATAGCCGGTGTCGATCTGCGAGAACGAGAAGTCGCGCGCTTTGCTAAGTGCATACTCAAACGGGCGCAGCGGGTGGTCCGAGACATAGATGCCCAGGACCTCCTTCTCCTGGCTCAGCTTAAGGTGGCGGTCCCACTCCTGGCCATCCGGATCGGGTACGCTCACCTCAAAGCCCGAGCCCTCAACGTCGCCAAACATATCGAAGAACGACGTCTGGCCGCTCGCGCGGTCCTTCTGGCGCTTTACCGCGGCATCGATGATGTTCTCGGGGTTGTTCTTGTCCACAAAGTGCATCATCTGGCGACGCGGATACCCCGTGGAGTCGAAGGCGCCTGCCTTGATCAGCGATTCGATCACGCGACGGTTGGCCTGGCTCGAGTCCACGCGCTCGACAAAGTCGTGCAGCGTCTTAAACGGACCGCCCGCCTCGCGCTCGGCGATAATCGCCTGCGCCACGCCGGTGCCCACGCCGCGGATACCGGCCAGACCAAAGCGCACGCCTTCCTTGGTAGCCGTGAACTCGGTACCGGACTCGTTGACATCTGGCGACAGCACGGGGATGCCGTCGTGACGGCACGCCGAGACGTAGTGCACGATCTTGTCGGTCTTACCCGTATAGGACGTCAGAACGGCCGCCATGTACTCATGCGGATAGTGCGCCTTGAGCCATGCCGTCTGCATAACCAGGATGGCGTAACCGGCGGAGTGCGACTTATTGAAGGCGTAGGACGCGAACTCAAGGACATCGTCCCAAATCTTCTGGGCGACCTCGCGCGTGTAGTTGTTCTTGATAGCGCCATTCATCCAGTGGTCGTAAGTGGTCTCGTCCGAGCCATCCTCCCAGTGGAGCACCGTCGACGTGAGCAGCTTAATCTTTTTCTTAGCCACGGGCTTACGGATACGCGAGTCCGATTCGCCCTTGGAGAAGCCGCACATCTCGACGGAGATGAGCATAACCTGCTCCTGGTAGACCATGGTGCCGTAGGTTTCGCCCAGGATGTCGTCCAGACGGTCGTCGTAGGAGACGGCCGGCTCCTTGCCGTTCATACGGTTGATGTAGGACGAGACCATGCCGGCGCCCAGCGGGCCCGGGCGGTACAGGGCGATCAATGCCACGACGTGTTTGTACTCGGTGGGCTTCATGTTCTTGATCGTGGCCGTCATGCCGGCGGACTCGACCTGGAAGACGCCGGCGGTGTGGCCGGAGCCCATGAGCTTAAAGATCTCGGGATCGTCAAAGGGAATCTCTTCCTCTTTGATGTCGATGCCGAAGTTCTTTTTGATGTTTGCCTTGGCCTTGGAGATAACCGTCAGCGTGCGCAAGCCCAAGAAGTCCATCTTGAGCAGGCCCATGTCGGCGACGGTATGGCCCTCGTACTGGGTAATCTCGACGCCGCCCTTGGTGTCGAGCTTGGTGGGCACGTGCTCGTTGACGGGGTCGCGGCAGATCAGAACGGCGCACGCGTGCACGCCCTCGCCACGGGTGAGGCCCTCGATCGAGAGCGCCGTGTCGATGATACGGCGGGCGTCGTCATCCTTTTTATAGGCCTCGGCAAAGTCGGGGTTAAACAGATCCTCTTTGCCGGGTTGCTTTTCGAGCACCTGCTTGAGCTTGACCTTGGGGTCGCTCGAGACCATCTTGGACAGGCGCTGGCCCATGTAGACCGGGTAGTCCAGCACGCGCGCGGCGTCGTTGATGGCCTGCTTGGCCTTAATGGTCGAGTAGGTGATGACGTGGGTGACCTTCTCGGGACCGTAGAGCTGGCGAACGTGCTCCACGACCTCGAGGCGCCGCTCATCGTCGAAGTCCATATCGATATCGGGCATCTCGGTACGCTGCGGGGACAGGAACCTCTCGAACATCAGGCCGTTCTCGAGCGGGTCGAACGCGGTGATGTTCATGGCGTAGGCGACGATAGCGCCGGCGGCCGAGCCACGGCCGGGACCGACGCCGATGCCGTTGTCCTTGGCCCATTGCACGTACTCGGCGACGATCAAAAAGTAGGCGGCAAAGCCCTTGTCGCAGATGACCTTGTATTCGTACTCAAAGCGCTCTTTGATGTTGACGCCACAGATCTCGCGCGTGGCCCAGTCGTCACCGTAGTGTTGGCGCAGGCCCTTCTCGCACTCGCGGCGGAACTGGCTCTCGTGCGTCTCGCCGGGATCGAGCAACGGGAAGCGCGGCAGGATGATGGAGTCCCAGTCCAGCTCAACGTAGCACTTGTCGGCAATCTCGAGCGTGTTGTCGCAGGCCTCGGGGCAATACGGGAACATCGCCCGCATCTCCTCCTCGGTCTTCATGTAAAACTCCGAGCCGGTCATGCGCATGCGGTTGGGGTCGTCGACCTTGGCGTTCATGCCGATGCACATGATGACGTCCTGCACGGGCGCGTCCTCGCGGCGCAGGTAGTGGAAGTCGTTGGTGGCGATGACCTTGACGCCCACCTGCTTGGCGATGTCGATGAGCGTGCGGTCCATCTGCTCGTCGGTCAGGCCGTTGTCGGTGGTGATGCCGTGTTCCTGGATCTCGATGTAGAAGTCACCGGGGTCGAAGGTGTCGCGGAAGGTCTCGGCCCACTTGATGGCGCCCTCCATGTCACCGCGGTCGATGTATTTGGGGATGATGCCCGCGATGCAGGCGCTCGTGCAGATCATGCCCTTGGCGTGGCGGCGCAGGTTGTCGAGCGTCACGCGGGGCTTGTAGTAAAAGCCCTGCACGGCGGCCTCGGAAACCGTCTGCATCAGGTTGACGTAGCCCTCCTGGTCCTTGGCCAGAAGGATCATGTGGTAGAGCTCGGGCTTGTGGTCGCGGGCGAGCGTCTCGTCCGGCGTAAAGTAGACCTCGCAGCCAAAGATGGGCTTGATGACCAGGGGCGGCTTGAGCTCGTCGATGTTGCCCTTCTCGTCCCACATGGCCATGTCCTTCACATACTGGGCATGCTCGCGCGGGTTTTCCTCGGGATCGGGCTCCACCAGCTCGTCGCGGCGGTCCTTTTCCAGGAAGGCCTTGTCGTGGCTCCAGGTTTTGTACTCGGGCGTGTTGTGGTTGACGGCGTCGCAGGCCAGCGCCAGGTCGGGCACGCCATACATGTAGCCGTGGTCGGTAATGGCGACGGCGGGCATGCCCAGCTCTACGGCACGATTGACCATATCCTGGATACGGGTTGCGCCGTCGAGCATGGAAAAGACAGTGTGGTTGTGCAGATGGACGAATGCCATGTGATGAGCTCCGATGCGGGTTCGTGTTCTGACTGAACGATTTTACCGCACGGCACGGACGGCACCCGAACCTAGCCAAACCCACACGGCTCCTCTTGCAGTTGCGGTGAAATAGTTCCCGCTTGGGCCATCTGGGCCGCAATACAGGAACTATTCCACCGCAAGTTACCTGAGGGCTAGAGATTGTAGGTGACTACTTGGGGCTCGGCGGGTTCGACGAAGATGGTTGGATCCGGCTGCTCCACGCGGACGAGCTTGACCGTCACCGTCTCAAAGCCCGCCTTGTGCAACACGTCGGCGTAGACGCGCGCCTGCAGGGCGTGCTTCTCGAGCAGCTGGTCCGGCGTCTCATCCGGCGTGCCACCCGTCTTGTAATCGATGACCAGTGCGCGTGACGGATCGGCCGGGTCGGTCGCCAAAGCGTCGATGGCGCCTTCGGCATATGCACCGTAGCGGGCGATGTCCTCGTCCTCGCAGCCCAGCGAGAAGAACGGCACCTCGGCACGAACGCACGGCCACGCGAGCAGGTCAGCACGAACAGCCGACTTGAGCCAGCGATTCAGGGCGACATCGAAGCGCTCGCGCTGCTCCGGCGTCAGGCGCCACAGGCGCGCCAGCGCATCGGCGCGCGCAGCGGGCAGCGCATCGGCACCCATCTCGATGAGCCACTGGCAAGCGGCGTGGAACGCCGAGCCCAGCGCCATGGGGTTGCCGGCGGGCTCAACGGCGGCCACGTCTGCATCCGTCATCTCCGAGCCATCCGACTCCGCATCATCGCCGGCCTCGTCCATGGGCACGTGTGCCTCGGCGGCACGATCTTCCGTCTCGGCATGGAGCGCCGCGGCGATTGACGAGTAGCTATACGAATCACGCATCGGATACGGACAGATGCCCATGCGCACGCCCACTGCCTGGGGATACACAAGCTCAAACGAATCGGGCTTGGGGTCGGCAGGACCGGGCACGGTTGAGCGCGCAGCATTATCGGCGGCATCGGCATCGCCGCGAACAAGCCTGCCCTCGACATCCAGCGAAGCGTTGGCCTCAAACGCCTGCTCGCCAAACGTAAAGTCCGCCAGCGAGATAAGCTCGTAGTCGCCCGGCTTGGAGTTGTCGAACACCAAACGGTCGCTATCGAGCTGCGGCATGTCCAGACTGTCGGCCGGCAGGATGCGGCGCAGCACGTCGTAGGTCAGATCGATCTCGACGTCGAAGGTCGGCGCCGTCACCTTGCCACGGCTCACGCCGGCATCCATCGCCAAGATCACCAGCTCGCGCGCACGCGTCATGGCGACATAGAGCAAACGAGCCCGCTCTTCGAGCGAAAGTTGCAGGTCGTCGTTGCGCAGACGGGCAAATGCCTCGGCGGGAGAGCCCGTCGCGCATACGTCCTCCATAAGCTCTGGCGGCAACCACAGCGACGTGCCCTTGCCCTTAAACGCGTGTTCAAACTGCTTTTTGACGTCATCGCCCTTCACGAACGTACCGTCCGCGAGTTTAACGCCGTCGAAGCGTGCCGGCAGCGCCACGACCTGCGCTCCGCCCTCGACGCGACCCATCTGCGCCGCACCGGACGGCTTGCGCACGCCAAAACACTCGGCAACCGCCACGACCGGATACTCCAGACCCTTGGACGCATGCACCGTCATGATGCGCACTGCGCCGTCACCCTCCTCGTTGAGGGCACCCGGGGCCTCCTTGCCCGCCAAGAAGCGGTCGAAGGCCAGCGCGATGGAACGCGGAGAATTGCCGAGCTCGGCCTCTGCCTCGGCCACGGCGTCGAGCGCCTTGAGCACGTTGGCGGCAATGGCCTTGCCTTCGGGGCCGCGCTGCGCCAGGCGCACGAACCAGCCGGAGGCATTGACCACGTCGCGCGCGATGGCGGCGAACGAATCGCGCCCCACGCGGCGCAGTGCATAGCGCAGCACCTCGCGGGCACGCGTCACGAGCGGCAGGTCTTGCAAACCCGGCACGTCGGAATCGCTCATGATGCCCATGTCGATATTCCGGCGCGAGGTCTCCCCTGTCTCGCTATCGAGCTTGGTCGCCAGCGCCAGGAACTCCTGAGCGCCGAGCGCAAACATCGGCGAGGCGAGCAGCGGCATAAGGCCCCGCGCCGTATCGGCCGGATTGGCGAGCGCACATACCAGGGCGCGCACCGTCTGCACCTCGGCTGCCTGGGCAAAGACCGAACCACCCGCGATGACGCAGTCGAGCCCCTGGTCGCGGAAGGCCTGGGCGTAGACGTCGGCGTTGGTCATGCGGCCCAGCAGCAGCACCATGCCGCCCTGGGGCTGGCCGGCATCGGCAAGCGCGCGGAATCGCTCGGCGATCGCACGGGCCTTGGCCTGTGTGCGTTCCTGCGTACTGCCGCCGGCAACAAAGAGGGCCTGGCGACGCGAGGCGTCTGCCACCAGCGTGTCCTTGCGGCCGTCGCTCGCCTCAAGATCCAAAAAGCCCTGCATCAGGCCGCCGTCATCGCCGTCGAAGACGCGTGCCACGTAACGCAGTACCTCGTCATGGCTGCGGAAGTTGCGCACGAGTTTGACGAGTTCGCCGGCAGGGGCGTCGGCCACGGCAGTCGCCTCGGGCGCGGCAGACGAGCCCACCTTGCGCTCCTGACGACGGAACACCTCGACCTCGGCGCCACGGAAGCGATAGATGGACTGCTGCGCATCGCCCACAGTGCACAGCGCGCGCTCCCCCGCACCCGTCAGGTAACGGATCAGATCGACCTGCATCTGGTCGGTATCCTGAAACTCATCGATCATGACCATCTTAAAGCGGCCCTCGTACGCAGCACGGATGGCAGGGTAATCGCGCAACGCCTCGTAAGCCATACGCAGCAGGTCGTTGTTATCGAGCGCGGACTGGCCGGCCTTGAGCGCACGGTACTCCGCCTCTACGGCACGGGCGAGCCCCACCAGCGCATCGAGCGCCGAACCGCCGCAGGCAAGCACGATATTGATAAACGCATCAGCCGCCTCGGCCTTGAGTAGCTCCACCTGCTCCTTAGGAAACGCCTTGCTCGCGCGCGGCATGGTGCACGACATCATAAGTCGCGCCGCATCGGCCATGGTCTTGCCGCTCGCCTCAAACGCATCGATGGCATCGAGCGCCACCTGCGCTTTCTCGGTCGCGGCCTTGCTTGCGCCCAGCGCCGCACGATAGGCATCGGCGAGTGCCGAGGTATCGGCCTGGCCGCGCGCCACGCGCACGTCGTCCATGCCGCCCGGCAACTGGCTCGACAGCTCCAGCAGCTCGCGCACCAGGCCCTTAATGGTCGTGCCGGTACCAAACGGCCCGCCCTCGCCCGCCATGGGATACCAGGCGTAAAGGGCCTTGAGCGAGGCGGCGAGCTCGGGGGCGGCATCGGGTGCCGTCGCGCGGGCCAGCACATGCTCAACAGCCTGGTCCATAAGCTCGTCGGTATCGGTGAGCACCGTGAACTCGGGATCGATGCCCAGCTCCAACGCGTGTGCGCGCAGGATGCGCGAGCACATGCCGTGAATGGTCGAAATCCACGCGTCGTCGACGGTCAGTGCTTCCTCGTCCATGCCCTCGTCGATAAGCGCACGGCGCACGCGGTCGCGAATCTCGGCCGCGGCATCTTTGGTAAAGGTAATGGCGAGCACCTGGTCCAGATGCTCAACGAACGGACCGGATTCGGGCGAGAGCGCATAGACGATGCGGCGCGTGAGGGTAAAGGTCTTACCCGAACCGGCGCCCGCCGAGACAAACAGCGGGCGGTCGAGCGTTTTGACAATCTGCAGCTGTTGCGGCATCAAAGTCGAAAGATCCATGGTCTACACGTCCCTCCTTACAAACGTTCCTTCGTGGTTATACGAGCAGCGCGCATGCGCGGCCTGAGCCGACGCCGGGTCGATGGCGGCAACGTTGCCCGCCTCGAGCTCGCGCAGGCGCTCGGCGATGTCGGCCTCCACGCGATCGAGCAGGGCATCGAAGTCCATGCTGCCGCCCTCGCCCGGGAAGCCCTTCTTGAGGCCCGGGATGCGACCGTCACCGCGCTCTTCCTCGAGCAACTCGGCGCTCGCCGCACCGCGCAGCGCGGGCTTGCCGCCCTTGGTCGAAAAATAGAGCGCTGCACGGGTATCCAAGCCCAGTGCCCGACGCATGGCCTGCGCGTAGATGAGCGTTTGGGTATGGGGCGGCAGCCAGCGCGGGTCGTCGATGGGAGCCTCGCCCGTCTCCTCGTCACGCACCGTGGGGTCGGCAAGCTTAAACTCCTCGACACCCGAACGATGCTTGTAGTCGATTACCACGGCGCGATTCTCGGCATCCACATCTACGCGGTCGATGCGCCCGCCGAGCGGCCAACCGGCATACTCGACCTGGAGCTCGTTGAACGCAAACTCCAGGTAGCGCGGGGCAAAGGGGGCAAGTGCCTCGGACTCGTAGGCAAGCACACCCTCCAGCTGCGGCAAGATCTCGGCCACCTGGCGTTCCTCCACCGCAGAGAGCGGCACCAGCGGGCCCTCCGTGCCGCGCTTGCCGGCGTGCTCGGCCAACGTCTCGTCAAAGACCTCGTGCAGCAGCTCCTGTGCGCGCGGCAGATTCTCGGGCGTCACGCGCTCCATGCCCTCTTGGGGCAGACGGGCATGCAGATGCTCCAGCACGTCGTGGACAAAGTTGCCCTTTTCCATGTTGCCAAAGCCCGCGTCGATCGACTGGGGCTTCACGCGGTACGAGACGAACCAGCATAGCGGGCAGGTCGAATAGGCCTCGATCTGCGAGGCGGACGTCAGACGCGGCACGAGCGGCGCGTCCTCACCCTCGCCATCGCGACGGCGCAGGACCAAATACGGCACGGCCTCGGCACTCAGATGCTGAGGGGCTTCACAGGTCACGCGCTCGCGCTTGAGGCCTTCACCTGCCGCGGGATCAAAGTCGGCGATGATATCGCCCTCGCCCACGCGCATGGGCTTGGCAGCGCCAGCGGCCTCGGCATGTGCCCACAGCTCGGTCCATACGGCTGCCGGGTAGCACTCGCGTGCCTGGCGATCGTGCGTCACACGGGCGAGCGCGACCGGACCGCTCGCCGCCTGCATCGCACGGCCAAAGCGCACGCGCAGCAGGGCAGCGGGCTCCAAAGACACGCCGTCGCGGCGCAGCTCGGCTGTCAACGTGGCAAGCGGGCCCTCTTCGTGCGAAAGCGGATAGCTGTCCAGGTCGACATCGGCAAACAGCACGGCATCGTAGCTGCCAGGGCGAAGAACCGACGCATCGGCAAGCGACGCGAAGCGCACTTGTGCTCGTGGTGTGCGATCGACCTCATAGGTCTCGTAATCGTAGGCGGTACTGCGCTTGTCCACCTTGGTTCGAACGCCGTCGAGAACCGGCACGGTCGCGGCCTGCGACACGTCGAGCGCGCGAGCATCGTTCATAAGGATGTCGATGGCATGGCGCAGCAAAGCCGTCTCTGCCTGGCGACGGGCCTGGCCGTCAAGGCCGCCTAGAGCGCGATCGGGCAACGCCTCGGCAACGGCAAGCATGGCCTTAAGCGCCGTCACGGGCTTGTCACGCCACAGCGCCTGGAACACGTCCGAGACCACACACGGTACGTTCTTAAACCAGTTATCGTCGCTCGTCGCCTTGCGCGCGCCCCTCACCTGGCCCTGAACGCTCTGCAGCAGGCTCTTGACGCCCGCGGTAGTCTTGCTGCGCGAGAGACGCATATTCTTATCGAAGGTACGGGCATTGACGGCATCAGCGCCCGAAAGCGGACTGTAGATCCAGTCGGTAAGCTCCGGCGCGGGCCACCACTCAGTCTTGGAAGCGGTGCCCTCGTCGGCGGCTTTCATACGCTCGATCAGGTTGGCGAGCGCCGTAAACTGCCTGCCCGCGATGGACTGGGAAAACGCCGTGAACTCAGTCGTCTCGGCCGCAATGTGACGCGCCGCCAAACGGGCGGCGAGCTCGCCGAACAGCTGGGGTGCCCGGGCAGAAACGACGAGCACGCGCACGGGGTCGGCGGGCGTTGCAGTAGCTTTATCGGCCTTGGACTCCTTGTGCGCTTTCACCAACTTATCGATGGCGTCCGCATAGACATGAGCACGGGCATGGGGGCCGGCGACCTCAATAAAGGCAGGCTGAGCGGCGGCCCCGCAAGCGACATCAGACGCGACGGCGTCCTCCCCCAGCGGCGCGATCTCAAACAGCACACCGCGGGCATCAAATGCCGTGGCAAGCTCCTCGCGCATCGCCGCCTGCTCGCGGGCAAGCAGCACGACGACCTCTCCCCCATTGTTCGCCACGGCAGACAGCAGCTCGAGTAGACCGTGCGTAAACGACGTGGTACCGCGCACGCATACGGCGCGGGCGCACGCCGGCAGGCTATCGGCCAGGGCACCGGCCATAATGTCGGCTGCCTCGCAGGGCTCGACCATATCTCGACGGTCCAAACCGCTCGCATAGGCGCTCAACAGCTCGAACACGCGGGCCTCAGCGTCGCTTTTGGGCTCGGGCTGAGCGACGGCATCGCGGCAGCGTTCGTCGCCCGTCCCCGCCACGCCAGGCAACACATCGCGGGCCATGCGCGAAAGCATGCGTACCGTGCCTTGGCTGCGCGAGAGCGGCTGCAAAGCAGCGTCGTCGCGGCGGTCGATCATGTCCGAGAACAGCATCTGGCGCTGCAGGTTGTCGACGAAATCGCGCCCGTCGCCCAAAAGCTCCCAAAGCGAGCGAAGCCACGACGAAGGCGTCTTGTAGTCGATACCCAGTGAAACCCCGGCTTCCGCCACATCATGACGGCACAGGTCGAGCTCGGCAAACGTTGGTGCCAGCAACACGGCACGCCCTTGACGGGCAATAAGGTCGGCAAGCAGCGCCGACTCGGCATCGCTCAAATCCGTGCCGGCATTGGTGGTATAGATTCGAACAGGCATGGTCCTCCGCTCAAACCGTTCGCAATAATCAATGCATCCATCCTACCCGCCCAAGCGGACACATTGCCACCGCAGTTCCATCTTTTGGTACAAAGCAACCTGAACCCAACGCACCAGCCGATTGCAGGCATATAAAAACCGCCCCCGGAGGGACGGTTCTTCGTAATTCAATGTTGTCGCTGGCCTACTCGCCATCCTCCAACTTAATGAGGATCTTGCGGTAGCCACCGTACTCGCCGTTCAGCGCCTTTGAAACGCGGCTCACCGTGGTGGACGAAGCGCCGGTACGGGCCTGAACCTCAACATAAGGCTCGCCCTCGTCCAAATAGCGCGCAACCTGCAAACGCTGAGAAAGGTCGCAAATCTCGCGCGGCGTGCAGATATCGGTCAAAAACGCTTGGATATCCTTCTCGTCGTCCAAAAGGCTAAATGCGTGGACCAGCTGCTTGACATCAGGCTTGTCAAACATGTTCTCGATATTCATCGATCACCGCCAAACCCGCCAAAAGGCATCGAAGTTGATACTGACATCGGGCATCGTTCGCCCGTTCTATGCAATAGGGCAACGCCTGTGGCTTTTGCCCGTAGCAGTGTAGCACACCACCAAACTAAAGCGACAAGACTCTCTGTCAGCGGCGCGTTTTTCAGGACGAACGCCGTTTTGAAATCGAATGCGCACGTAAGCTCCACGAATATTTGCGACAATGGGCATCCAGGCAAGGCCCCGCGTTCGCGCAGCCGTCCAAGTCGCCACGGCAAGCTGCTTCACGCGTCACTAACTCTCCCCGCGCAAGAAAGGACCCCCTACCATGCGCTTTATGCTTAACTGGCTCTTTACTTCGATCGCCATCGCGATCGCCACGTTCCTCGTCCCCGGCATCCAACCCTTCGGTTTTGCCGAGGCCTGGGTCTGTTTCGCCTTTGTGGGACTGTTCCTCAACATCGTCGATTCGCTCGTCAAGCCGTTCCTGACGGTCATCTCACTGCCGCTCACTATTATTACGCTTGGTATTTTTCAGCTCGTAGTCAACAGCTTTATGCTCGAGCTGGCCAGCTACCTGTCGGTCAATCTGTTGGGCGCTGGTATCTCCATTGCCGGCTTTGGATCGGCCTTTATGGGCAGCATCCTGGTATCCATCATGCGCAGCATTCTCGATAGCATCGCCTAGGGCTAGAACTGTTCAATACGAACCGTCATATCGACCCAAAACGAAGGCCGCCCATCGCAAAAATGGGCGGCCTTCTTATTTGTCAAGTCTCAAAGGGCGAGAGAATCTACCATTTCCGCTCCGTCCCCAAATGGCGGGTATGGGTTAGATGACGTAGTCGTAGCCATGGTTGGGAGCGACAAGTTGATCAAGCGTCACACCGTCGAGGTAGTCGTTGATGAGCTTGTCCAGGTTCTTCCACACGTCGAGCGTGGGGCACTCGTCCGAACGCGAACAGCCCTTGCAGTCGCCGTCCAGGCATGCGACCGGCGCCAAGCTGCCCTCGGTCAGGCGCAGGATCTCGCCCACCGTATACTGCTCGGGCGGGCGCGTAAGCACGTAGCCGCCGCCCTTGCCGCGCATGCCCGAGAGCATGTTGGCGCGCACGAGCGTAGCCAAGATGTTCTCGAGATATTTCTCGGAAATCCCCTGTCGCGCCGCGATCTCTTTGAGCGGGATGCGACCGGCCGCCTGGTGCTCGGCCAGGTCGACCATAACGCGCAGGGCATATCTGCCCTTAGTAGAAACCAACATGTATAGTGCTGCCTTTCGGTCATTTAGTCCGTAGAAATTCTAGCCGAAAAATTGGTTTTGAAAATACCCGTTCCGGTCAAGATGGTTAATCGACTCGTAATAATCTTCTATTTCCTATTGCGTTACTAGGCTTTACTGTCTACTATGCTTGCCAACAGCAAAACGAACAACCCATAAGGTTTATGGGTTTCGCTGCTACACACACCGTAAAACCACACGGTATCCAGTCATTTGAACACTTTGGAGGTTCACCATGAGCAATGTTTATACGTCCATCGATCAGCTTATCGGCCACACCCCGCTCCTGGAGCTCACTCACTTTGAGGCCGATGAGGACCTCAAGGCCCGCGTGCTCGTCAAGCTGGAATACTTCAACCCCGCCGGGTCCGTCAAAGACCGCGTCGCCAAGAACATGATCGACGAGGCCGAGAAGGCCGGCAAGCTCGTGCGCGGCGGCGACTACACCATCATCGAGCCCACGAGCGGCAACACCGGCGTCGGCATCGCCTCGGTGGCGGCGGCTCGCGGCTACAAGGTGATCATCACCATGCCCGAGACCATGTCCGTCGAGCGCCGCAAGCTTATGCAGGCATACGGCGCACAGCTCGTGCTCACCGACGGCTCCAAGGGCATGAAGGGCGCCATCGCCAAGGCCGAGGAGCTGCAGAAGGAGACGCCCAACAGCATCATCGCCGGCCAGTTTGTGAACCCCGCCAACCCCGCCATCCACAAGGCCACGACCGGCCCCGAAATCTGGGATGACACCGACGGCGAGGTCGACATCTTCGTCGCCGGCGTTGGAACCGGCGGCACCGTGACCGGCGTGGGTGAGTTCCTCAAGGAGCAGAACCCCGAGATTCAGGTCGTCGCCGTTGAGCCCGCCACTTCCCCGGTGCTCTCTAAGGGCCAAGCCGGCCCGCACAAGATCCAGGGTATCGGCGCCGGCTTTGTGCCCGACGTCCTCGACACCCAGGTCTATGACGAGATCATCCCCGTCGAGAACGACGACGCCTTTGCGACCGGCCGCGCCGTGGGCCACAAGGAGGGCGTGCTCGTGGGCATTTCGTCCGGCGCCGCCGTGTGGGCCGCGCTGCAGCTGGCCAAGCGCCCCGAGAACGAGGGCAAGACCATCGTGGCGCTGCTCGCCGACACCGGTGAGCGCTACCTGTCCACGGCACTGTTCCAGGACTAGAGCTTCTCGTTCTTTGAACGAGTCCAAGGCACGCCGGCCTTCCCTCTCTTCTGGCAGCCTGGGCTCATCCCAACAGGGCGTCCCACATGACGCCCGAACTTGCTACAATGTCTGCGGCGCGGAACCAGCCTCCCGCGCCGCTTTTCTTTTTTGGCCACATGCCACCAAGGAGAACCTCCCCATGCACAACAAGCGCGTGCTCGTCGCCATGAGTGGCGGCGTCGATTCCAGTGTGACCGCGTACCTGCTCAAGTGCCAGGGCTACGAATGCGTCGGCGCCACCATGCGCCTCACCTGCCCCGCGCCCGATCCCGTCACGGGCATGAGTAAGGTCGACCGCGACATCGCCGATGCAAAGGCTGTCGCCGAGCGCCTGGGGATACCCCACCATGTGCTCGACCTGCAGCAGACCTTCGACCGCAATGTTATCGAGCGCTTCGTGACCGCCTACCAGGAGGGACTGACGCCCAATCCGTGCATCATCTGCAACCGACATATTAAGTTTGGCGCGCTGCTCGATGCGGCGCTCGATATGGGCTGCGACTACATCGCCACAGGTCACTACGCCAAAACGAGCCAGGCGTCCGACGGCACCTGGCAGCTGCATCGCGGCGAGGACCCCAAGAAGGACCAGAGCTACTTTTTGTATTCGCTCACGCAGGAACGCCTGGCGCACACGATCTTTCCGCTGGCTGGGCTGGACAAAGAGCGCGACGTGCGCCGCATTGCCGCCGAGCAGGGCTTCATCAACGCCAAGAAGGCCGAGAGCGAGGATATCTGCTTTATCGCGGACGGCGACTACGCGGGCTATATCGAGCGTCGGTGCGGACATCCCACTACGCCGGGCGATATCGTATGGCGCGACGGCAGCGTGGTCGGACGCCACAACGGCACGCTGCGCTATACCATCGGCCAGCGCAAGGGCCTGGGCGTCGCGATGGCGCATCCCGTGTACGTAACGGGCGTCGACGCCGCCAGCAACACCGTACATCTGGGCGAAGCCGAGGACCTGGCTGCCACAGCGCTCGCGGCCAACGACTGGATTTGGAGCGCGCCGGCAGAGCGCATGGAGGCCGAGCTGGATGCCGGCGGCATTCGCGTGGGTGCCAAGTACCGCTACCGTCAGAAAGACCAGGCAGCGACCCTTACGCGTGGCGAAGATGGGCAAATGCTGCTAACTTTTGACGAGCCGCAACGAGCCATCGCCCCCGGCCAGGCCGTTGTAGTCTACCGTGGCGACATCGTCCTCGGCGGCGGCACCGTAACCGGCGCCATCAAATAGCTGCAAGATTATCGCCGCACGTGTCGAAGCACTTCAGCAGCGGCATTCACCTCGATAACGCGACGCTCCAGGCCGCGGCGAATGGACTCGAGCCGACCCTCTGCCGTGGCCCATTTGCTCTGCGAAAGAATCTCGATCGCCTCATCAACAAATCCGTCGAGTCGCGATGAGTCGAACCAATCGAGTGAGTCCGCAAGCGCCAGCTGGACGGAAGGATTGGGCCCAAACGGCTTAGCGGAAAACCCAAACTCCCCAGCTGCGAGCACAGCAGTTGGCACGTTATACCACAGACAGTTGCCGCTATCGAACAGCGGTGCATGCCTTATCTCCAAGGTATCGACATTGCGGATGATGCCGAAGTTTCGCCAATGGCGATCGCTGTTGGCCAAAAGGGCGTCGCAAACGATCATCTGCGACATAGACCTTCTCACAGCGGCCTCATCGGCACCATGCTTGCCAAGGTAGCGACAGTATCGATCGTATGTCGAGTTTCCCCGCTGGCTACCAAGTGCACCCTTAACGTAAACAGCCGGAACGTATTCCTCGCGGCCGTCAAGAAAATCCTCGCACAGGCACACGGGGCCATTGAACATCCGCTCAACCGTATAAGGAACAAACTCGCCCTCCGACAGCAAGCGACGATGTAGAGCCGTTGCAACCGCCTCGTTAAAGGGACGCTGATCGTCCACGCCACATCCCTTGACCAGAACACGAGCGCCGTTTCGGATCATCCACGATTTAGGAAGCTCTCCCTCGGACGTGTTATCCGGATTTTTAAGACCGATGCCTTCCAGCCAACCCGAACGCTCTTCGGGCGCCGATCGCTCAAAATCGTTCTCAAAGTAATTGAGGTTTCGCCATTCGAGCCCGTCGCATTCTGCCGGTCGCAGCCAATAACAATCCGAAAGTGATAGGCCCAGGCACCGAACCGGAACCTCGATGCCACGGGCAATTCCCAGTTCACGATAGCGCGAGACGAGCCCGGGGCGGACGTCAGGCACCGATCGATGCCCCCACCACGCGTTGAGCTCCCGCTTATTCACCGTTGGAGAAGAGCTCGAGCACGTGCCAAACGGCATTCGTTGCATATCGAGGACCTCGGCGATTTCGAAGGGAAACTCGCGCGTCGGATCAAATGAGACATGCGCGACCTCATGGTCGGCCGACATCAGCGTAAACTTGCGTCCCACATCGGCTGCAGGACGGCGCCCTCGTTTGCGGACCTTTTGATAGGCGATCGCAGAATTGTACTCGACCATCTTCCGGCCGCCCACAATATCGCACGCAAGCGTCCCCGATGCGGCAAGTTGCGATATGCGGGCTTTTGTAACGCCCAGCAGGCGGGCCGCATCACCCATAGACAAGTACTCAGATGTATTCATATGCCGCATCACCTCGTTAAGTAATTTACTCGTTTAGTTAATAGATTACATATATCATAATACTAAACAGACTGAAGCGAAAAAAGGCCCGAGCAATCGGGCCTTAGCGATGGTCAGCCGAGTCGCAAGCTGCTCCCCTAGCGCTGTACGTAGGCGCGAACGAGCTCGAAGGTGTTGCGCACACCGTCGATGTGGCTGCGCTCGTAGTTGTGGCTCGCGTACACGCCGGGGCCAATCAGGCCGTGACGAATGTCGTAGCCGGCCGAGAGCGTGGCCTCGACGTCGGAGCCGTAATGCGGGTACACGTCGATGGCGTAATCGAGCTCCAGCTCGCGCGCGATATTGGACAGCGTGGTTACCAGGTCGTAGTTGTACGGACCGCCCGAATCCTTGGCGCAAATCGAAACCATGCGCTCGGTGCAGCCCAGATCATCGCCCACGCAACCCATGTCCACGCTAATCATCTCGCGCGTGTCGGCCGGCACGAAGGCGCCGCCGTGGCCGACCTCCTCGTACACCGTAAAGAGCAGCGACACCTTGCGCGAAAGCGTCACCTCGCCTTCGGCGACGGCGCGGGCCAAACCCAGCAGAATCGACGCGGACAGTTTGTCGTCAAGGAAGCGACTCTTGATGTAGCCGCTCTCCGTCACCGTGGTGCGCGGATCCATAGCGATGATGTCGCCAGTTTGAATACCCAGCTCGAGCACATCGTCCTTGCTGTCAACGTTCTCGTCGAGCAGGATTTCCATGTTCTTCTCGATGGTCTTGACCGGCTCATCGGCCACGTGCGCCGAAGGCTCGGTATTGAGGACCACGCCCGTGTAGACATTGCCATCGCGCGTATAAACGGTGCAGTTCTCGCCATCGGCCGTGGACCACTGGTGCCCGCCGAGGGTCGTGGGGCGCAGGCGACCATTGTCCTTAATGGAGCGTACCATGGCGCCCAGAGTATCGACATGGCTCGCCAACACGAGCGGCTCGCCCTCGCCGCCAAGCTCGACCAGCACGTTGCCCTTATTGGAACGCTCAGGGCCAAAGCCCATATCGCGCAACGTTTCCATTAGATAATCAGTCGCCGCACGGGTATAGCCGGTAGGCGAAGCAATCGAGGTAAGCGCCTTCAACTGGTCAGTAATATAGGAGAGCGTAGAATCCATCTTGGACACCAAAGTCACCCTTTCATCTCGAATTAAACCCACAGCAACAATACCACCGCGAACCATCTTTTTACCTAGCGAGACGACCCACCGAGCTCCCCAGAACTGCGCCCGCCACGATAACGGGCAGGGGCCCGCCGAACCAAGTTAGGCAGCCGGGCAGATCTTCTTGAAGAGCTCGATGACGTCGTCGAGCGTCGCCTCGCGCGGGTTACCCGGGAAGCAAGCGTCGGCCATGGCGTCCTTGGCCAGAACCTCGATCTCGTCAGCCTTCATGGCCTCGCAGACGTGCGGGATATTCACGTCGGCAGAGAGCTGCTTGACGGCGGCGATAGCAGCATCGGCAGCCTCGTCGGTGCTCATGCCCGTGGTGTCAACGCCCATGGCAACGGCAACCTTGGCCAAGCGCTCGGCGCAAACCGGCTTGTTGAACTCCATGGCGATCGGTAGCAGCATGGCGCAAGCGACGCCGTGCGGGGTGTCGTAGTGAGCGGACAGGGTGTGAGCCATGGCGTGGTCGATGCCCAGGCCAACGTTGGAGAAGCCCATGCCGGCGACATACTGGCCAAGGGCCATGCCCTCGCGGCCGGAGCCGGGCTGGCCGGACTTGGCCTCGGCGACGGAGTCACGCAGGTTCTCGCTGATCAGCTTAATAGCCTCAAAGTGGAACATGTCAGAGAGCTCCCAGGCACCCTTGGTGGTGTAGCCCTCGATGGCGTGGGTCAGAGCGTCCATACCAGTGGAAGCGGTCAGGCCGGCAGGCATGGAGGCCATCATGTCGGGGTCGACGACGGCGACCTCGGGGGCGTCGTTGGTGTCGACGCACACGAACTTGCGGACCTTCTCGGGGTCGGTGATGACGTAGTTGATGGTCACCTCGGCGGCGGTACCGGCAGTCGTCGGCACGGCGATGGTGAACACGGCGTGGTTCTTAGTGGGAGCAACGCCCTCGAGGCTGCGGACATCGGCGAACTCGGGGTTGTTGATGATGATGCCGATGGCCTTAGCGGTGTCCATGGAGGAGCCGCCACCGATGGTCACGATAGCGTCAGCCTCGGCGGCCTTGAAGGCCTCGACGCCGTCCTTGACGTTCTGGATGGTGGGGTTGGGCTTGATCTCGGAGTAGAGGCTCCAAGCGATGCCGGCGGCGTCGAGCTCGTCGGTCACCTTAGCGGTAACGCCAAACTTGACCAGATCGGGGTCGGAGCAGACGAAGATCTTCTTGTAGCCGCGACGCTGGAGCTCGCCGGGGATCTCCTTGATGGCGCCGGAACCATGATAAGAGATGGTATTGAGAACGAAACGATTAGCCATTGATAGCCTCCCATCGTGTGCGGGGCACCCATTACGCCCCACGCTATGACTCCCATCCTAACGCTTTTGAAACGAAAAACGCGTGAGAACGTCAAAATTGTTAAAGCGTTTCAACAGATGATGAAAAACATTGCGGCAAAGGGACAGCCCCTTTGCCGCATTCGGTTACTTTCGGCAGCCCTCTTTCCAAGCCTCGGCCGCAACCTTCCAGCGTAAGCGCAAGTCGCGCTCGCGGTCGATGAACATGATGGCAAACGCGACAAACAGCAGCAAGCTCGCCACGACGATGGCGTGCAGGCCCATGCGCTCAATACACCAGTTGCCCAACACGGCGCCAAACACAAAGGTAAAGATCACGCCAAAGTACAGCAGGCCGTTTTCCAAAAAGCCGCGCCTGTGGGTGATGATGTAATCGTCCACGTTTTGCAGCGCGTTGCGCAAGTTGCCGATGCACATGGTCGTAGCGATGCCGTGACCGTGGATCTTGCGGAAGCTCTCGACCTGCATGCCGCAGGCAAACGAGGTGAGGCAGTTGGCGAGCAGGTTGAAATTGCCGCCCGGGATAAAGCTCACGCCCAGTAAGATGACGGCTTCAAAGAACACCGTCACCTGACGCCAGTGGATCACGCTGCCAAACCGCTCGTGTACCAGATCGGCAAGCATAATACCCACGGCAAACGACACCACAGGGAAGAAGTAGCGCTCCGCAAGTGCCCAGTTGCCCTCCGAGATGCTCACGCCCACGAGCAGGATGTTGCCTGTCTGCGCGTTGGCGAAAACATGGTCGCGCCCAATGTACGAATACACGTCCATAAAGCCACCGGCGAGCGCCAGGATAATGCCCAGTTCGATGGACTCCGATATCTGTTTGGCACGCTGCATCGTCGTGCATCCTCCTTGTTGACGACTCTCTCGTGCGTTGGCGGAAACATAGCCGCCGTTCATACTGTAACCCATTGACAACATGGCGTGCGCGCGAGACGGGTTCTCCAACGCGCAGATACACAGTCTGGAAACAAACGGCGGGTACAGCACCCGCATCGACACGCCGGTCCGCCAGCCCATGTACTCCACCAGTCTTTTTAGCCCCGTCCCAAAAAGACTGGTTACAATTACGTGCAGCATACAAACACCGGGAGGGATCGTGGCAAAAAAGCCTCAGCACGCTCAGAACAACCAGCGCAGTCAGCAGGGCAAACAGGGCCAGCAGCAAAAGCGCGGCGGCAAGGCGCAGGCCACGGTCGCCCGCACCAAGCATTCCCAAGCGACGCCCGTCCGCCCCTGGCGTCCGAGCCGCGATAAATTCCTCCCCGTCAGTCGAGCCGACATGGATGCACGCGGCTGGGACCAGTGCGACTTTGTCTACATCTGCGGCGACGCCTACGTGGACCATCCCAGCTTTGGCATGGCCATCATCAGCCGCGTCCTCGACGCGCACGGCTACAAAGTGGGCATCATCTGCCAACCCGACTGGACCGACCCCGCCAGCATCACCGTGCTCGGCGAGCCGCGCCTAGGCTTTCTCGTCAGTGCCGGCAACATGGACTCCATGGTCAACCACTATTCGGTGACCAAGCACCGCCGCCACACCGACGCCTATACCCCCGGCGGCGAGGAAGGTCACCGCCCCAACCGTGCCGTCACGGTCTACGGCAATCTCATCCGTCAGACGTTCAAGGACGCCCCCATCATTATCGGCGGCATCGAGGCGAGCCTGCGTCGCCTGGCCCACTACGACTACTGGCAGGACAAGCTCAAGCGCTCGGTGCTGCTCGACTCGGGCGCCGACATCCTCATCTACGGCATGGGCGAGCACGCGATTGTCGAGATCGCCGACGCGCTCGACGCGGGGCTGCCCGTCGATCAGATCACCTATATCAACGGCACCGTTTACCGCACGGGTTCGCTCGACGAGGTCTACGACTACGACCTGCTGCCCAGCTGGGACGACCTTGCCGCCGACAAGCTCAACTACGCCCGCAGCTTTAACGTGCAGCAGCAAAATATGGACCCTATCACCGGCCATCGCTTGGTAGAGCCATATCCCAACAGCGTGTACGTGGTGCAGAACCCGCCGTCGGCAACACTCACCACCGACGAGATGGACGAGGTTGCCGAACTCCCCTACGCACGCGATTGGCATCCCGACTACGACGCGGCAGGCGGCGTGCCGGCCTTTGCCGAGATCAAGTTTTCCATTAGCTCCAACCGCGGCTGTTTTGGCGAGTGCTCGTTTTGCGCGCTCACCTTCCATCAGGGCCGCGTACTGCAGATGCGCAGCCACGATTCGATCATGCGCGAGGCCGAGCTGCTCACGCGCGATCCCGAGTTTAAGGGCTACATCAACGACGTGGGTGGACCGACGGCCAACTTTAGCCGCCCCGCCTGCGACAAGCAGCTCAAGCACGGCGTGTGCAAGAACAAGCGCTGCCTGTGGCCGAGCGTGTGCAAGAACATGGTGGTCGACGAGAGCGGCTACACACAGCTGTTGCGCGACCTGCGCCAGCTGCCGGGCGTCAAGAAGGTCTTCGTGCGCAGCGGCATCCGTTTTGACTACACCATGGCCGATGCCTCGGACGAGTTTTTACGCGAGCTGCTGGAACACCATGTCTCGGGCCAGCTGCGCGTAGCGCCCGAGCACGTGAGCGACGCGGTACTGTCCGTGATGGGCAAGCCGAGCCGAGCTGTCTACGACGCATTCTGCCGTAAATTTGAACGCTTGAATCGCGAATACGGACTCAAGCAGTACGTGGTGCCGTACCTTATCTCGAGCCACCCCGGTTCAACGATGAAGGAAGCCGTGGACCTTGCCGAAGCCGTGCGCGACATGGGCTACATGCCCGAGCAGGTGCAGGACTTCTACCCCACACCGTCCACCATGTCGACGTGCATGTACTACACCGGCGTGGACCCGCGCACCATGAAACCGATCTATGTGGCGCGCGACCCGCACGAGAAGGCCATGCAGCGCGCGCTCATCCAGTATCGCAAGCCCGAGAACTACAAGCTGGTACGCGAGGCGCTGGAAAAGGCTGGCCGTCGCGACCTGATCGGCTACACCAAGCATTGCCTGATCCGTCCCGTGCCGCCGCGCCCGGGCGAGACGTCTGCCGGCGGCGGACACGGCACCGGCAAGAAGGACGGCAAGGCCCACGGTGGCGCCGCCGGCAAGGGGCCCAAGGGCAGCAAGGGCCACGGCGGCATGTCGCGCGCGCAAAACACCGCAGGCCGCAACCGCGCGGCCCAGGGACGACAGGGCGCCAACGGAGGCGGGCGTCGCAACTAGGGCAGCGGTGCGCTCGCTGCGTCCATCCCACACGCGTGGTGCAGCGAGCGCATTGCCTCAACGAGGATGACACCGGCGATAGCGACCGTAATTGCCACGTCGAGCGGCGTGTTCACAAACCAGAGCAACGTCATGAGATACGACCCGGCATTAAAGGCAAAGTGCAGCAGGATCGTGTAGCGGAGCTTTCCGGTGGTCACGAACACCCAGCCAAAAATGAGGCCGGCAGCGCCCGCATAGCAGCCCTGCACCCAGTTCATGTGCATAAAGCCGAAGACCGCCGCCTGCAGCACGATTGCCGCGGCGACGCCCCGCTTGTCCGGCGCCGCCCAGGGCACCATGGCGGCGTCTTGCGCCCGCGCACGACGCCGGCGCTTCCAGAGCGAACGGCACTGTGGATTAAACGCACGCAGCGAAAACTCAAAGATGATGCCGCGTACCAGGAGCTCTTCGCAAAACGGCGCGCCGAGCACCGTGGTCAGGACGGCAAGAAGGCTGGTATCGCCCATGCCAGTTTCCTCGACGAGCTCGCTATAGTCTGCCGCGACCTCGGGCAGCAGCGACAGCACGCCGTCGCATAGGTAGCTAATGACCACCTGCATGGATAGGCCGATCACGACAACGCAGGCGATGCGCTTCCATGCAGCATTTGCTCCCCCGCCGAATGGGCGCTCGTCTTGACGGCGCGCCATGAAGGAGCGGGGCCACAGATAGCGCCACCACAGCAGCGCCATCAAAAACGACGCCGTCTGAGCGGCAGCCTGGAACCATTGAATATCGAGGTTGTCGATCGGGAAACCCGTCAGCGCCGACACGATGTCCAGCGCGGAGAACAAAACCATGCTCAGGGCAATATCAGCAGCAATAACACCAAAACAGGCAAGCGCCCAAACCAGCGCATTGAGCATGCCGGCCCCATCCCGACGACTAGTCATTGGGGACGTTCTTTAACGACTAGTTGTTGGGGACAGTCTTTACCAAAGGCCCCGTTGGGCGAAATGTCGAACGGAAAGGTGCCGCAGCGATTGAAGGCGGCGATGAACATGCGGATGGCGTTGGACGGCGTGGTGCCCACGAGCTGGGTTGCCGCCGCGAAGGCCGCCTTTTCCTCGGGCAAGACCTTCGCGACAACCGGGGTCATGTGTTCTGCCATGGCGCTTCCTTTTTGAAACGACGGTGGTGCGGATAGATGCGGGCCGCGCGGCTGGGCGACGGGCTGTGAAGGCAACCCGATTGGCCCGCATCTGGAGTTTGTTCTACGGCGTTGGTATTACTTGGTATTCCTAAGTATTACCCAGCAGATAGAATACCATACCCGACCCCATGGGGACGGAGAAAAACGGATTATTTTGTTGCTGAATAAGTATTTAGAGCGTGATGATGTCCGAGATATTGAGGGCCCGAGCGTCAGCGGCATCGTGCGTGGCAAGCAGGAGCATGCGACCGTCGAGCAGGTCGAGCACGACCTCGGCGCATGCGTCGCGCGCAGCGATGTCTAGACCGGTAAAGGGCTCGTCCAGAATCACTGCGCCGCCCGGACACAGCAGGGCTCGGGCAATCTCGACGCGACGGCGCTGCCCGCCCGAGAGCTCGGCCACACGAACATGCACATCGACCCCCGGCACGAGCAGGCGCAACAAGGCAGCGGCACTCGAGGCATTCACGCGTGCATCGGCGCACACCAGCACGTTATCCAAAGCAGAGGCGTCCTCAACCAGGCGCGTATCCTGAAACACCATGGAGCACGACGCGCACTCCCCCGCCGCCAGCGCGAGCAACGTCGACTTGCCCACGCCCGAAGCGCCCATCACGCAAACACGCCCACCCGCGGGCACGTTGAGCGCCAAACCGTCGAGCGCCGGCGCCCAGGGCGCCCGGTCGGCCACGGCGACCGCAAGCTCCGCCGCAACCCCGCCGCCAGCAGAGCCGCCCGCACGCCCACGGCCCCCGCGTCCATGCGCCCGCACGGCAATACGCCATGCCACGGAACCCGAAGCTCGCAGCAGCCACACCAGCACGCGCTCACACGCCCACGAGGCAGCAACGACCAGCACGGTCCACGCCAGCAGGTCCGCCGTCTCGATCAAAAGCTTCGCCTGATAGATGCGCTCACCCACGGTGCCCACCGCCATGCCGATAAGCTCAGCTGCCACGCCGGCCTTCCAGCTCATGCCGATCACGGCACGCGCACACGAGAGCACAAACGGCAGGATCTCGCACCAGGTATGGGCGCAAAACAGACGCCAACCCCGCACGCCATGCAGACGAAACATCTGCTCCAGCGGCTGATCAACCTGTGCCAAACCCTCAGCCAGCGAAAAATACACGCCCGGCAGCGCCATCAAATAGACCACGGCGATGCTCACGCGCGCCGACCCCAGCCAAATGAGCAGCAGGACCACCACGCAGGCAACCGGCGTCGCCTTTACAAACGAAAGCGCCGGCGCCACCAAGCGTGCAAACGCCTGCGAGCGCGACGAAATTCCGGCCAGCAGACCACCGCACACCGCGGCAAGCGCCAAACCGCCTAGAATCCGCGCACCCGAGCCCGCCAGAATCGCCCACGTGCCGACATCGCACACCAGCCGCAGCAACGCCACCACGACAGCGCCCGGCCCCGGCAAAATCAACGGCTGCGCCACGAAACCCGCCATCAGCACCCACACGGCAAGCCAAAAGGCGGCAACGGCACCTGCTGCCGCCACCGCCTTCATACGCTCTGTCATGTGTCGAGCAAACGCACGCACGGGCTACTCCATGTAGTAAAAATCATCAGCCGGAAGCTTACCGCCCACGGCGCTCGCATCCGCATCGGCCAGCACCTGCAGGTACCCACCGAGCGCCGCCTTCATATCCTTCCCCGTCTGGCACACAAGCATGCACCCGGGAATCGCCTTTTCGGCAATCGTGGCGTTATCCACGATGCCCGCATCGACCACGGCCTGAGCCCAGCCCGCCGGCGCCGCATTGACGGCCTTCACGCTCGCCTCATGGCGGCGCAAGAATTCCGCCACGGCCTCGGGATGCTCCTCGGCAAAGGCACGGCGCACCACGGTCACGCCCGTCAGCAGGCGCGAACCCGTGTCACCCGCCAGCTCATCCCACACATCAGTCAGATTTACCGGTGCCGACAGCTTGCCCTCGCTCTTGGCGATGGCAGCGGTCTTGAACGGCTCGGGCAGCACGCCCACGGCAGACGGATCGGCAAGCAGGGCCGACAGCACCTCGGTGGGCTCGCTCTTAAACTCGAGCGTCACCTGGCCGGTCAGGCCCGCGCGCTCCAGCAGGTAGTTCATGACGTACTCTGGCGTGGTGCCCTTGCCCGTCATGTAGACGGTATGGCCCGCCAAATCGCCAAACGAGGCCACACTCGCGTCGCCCGTCACCACGCTCAGCACGCCCAGCGTGTTGATGTCGATGACCTGCACCGCATCCTCGGTCTTGTTGTAGAGCACGCTCGCCACGTTGGCGGGCACCAGGGCAATGTCGATATCGCCCTGAATCACCTTGGGCACGATCTCGTCAGCGGCAGTGTTAATCGCAAAGTCGAACTCATTGTCCGTCTCGCCATCGGTCGCCTGGCCCATAAACCGCACCAGCCCAATCGACGTCGGCCCCTTGAGCGAGGCGACGTGCACCTCGACCGGCTCGGCAGCGGCACCGTCAGCGGCAGACCCGGCAGCCGAGCCCGCGGCGGACCCGGCACCGGCAGCCCCGCCGCCACAGCCCGCGAGCGCAAGCGACAGGGCGCCCGCGGCGAGCGCCGAGGCAAACCCCCGGCGCGACATCTCAACATCAAACGCGCGCATCGCTAGCACGTCCCCTCGTTAGGCATCGTCCATGCGCGATGGTCGGTATGCAGCAATTCCTCGGCCAGCGGCGAGAGCGGCTCGCCCAAGAACTCGCGGTAGCACGCCTGGACATCGGGATTCTCGTGCGAGAAGCGAATGTCCGCAGCGGCATCCAGGCCCCACAGCACCTGGCCGCGCTCGGCCGCCAGCTCGCAGCCGTCGTGGATGGGCTGACCGCCACCACCGACGCACCCGCCCGGGCATGCCATAACCTCAACGAAGTCATAGCTCACACGGCCGTCGCGAATCGCGTCGAGCAGGCGGGCGGCGTTGCCCAGCCCGTGCGCCACGGCAACACGCACCTTGGTGCCATCGATATCGGCGACGGCTTCCTTCCAGCCATCCAGGCCACGCACGTCGGTAAAGAAATCGGCATCCGGGTTCTTGCCCGTCACCAGGTAATAGGCCGAGCGCACAGCGGCTTCCATCACGCCGCCCGTGGCGCCAAAGATCACACCCGCGCCCGTGCCAAAGCCCAGCGGCGTGTCGAGCGGCTCCTCGACCAGCGTGTCCACGCTCACGTGGCTCGCGCGGATCATGCACACCATCTCGCGCACCGTCAGCGCAACGTCCACATCGGGCGTGCCGCCCTCGCCCACCATGCTCGGCAGCGCGCACTCGGCCTTCTTGGCCGTGCACGGCATAACGGACACCACGAACAGGCGCTCGGACTCCACGCCCAGCACCTTGGCGTAGTAGGTCTTGGCAATAGCGCCGAACATCTGCTGCGGCGACTTGGACGTAGACAGGCTGTCGACAAACTCCGGATAGCGCGCCTTCACAAAGCGCACCCAACCCGGGCAGCAGCTCGTAAACATGGGCCAGCCGCGGCTGTCACCCTCGCCCTTGGCGGCGGCGCCCAAGCGCTCGAGCAGCTCGGAGCCCTCCTCCATAATGGTGAGATCGGCCGAGAAATCGGTGTCGAACACGTACTCAAAGCCAACGCGACGCAGCGCGCAAGCCAGGCGCTCAACGGTGGCCTCCTCGCGCGGAATGCCGAGTTCCTCGCCCCAGGCGCTGCGCACGGCAGGCGCGATCTGCACCAGCACGATCTTGTCGGGATTAGCGAGCGCGTCGAACACGGTCTCGGTATCGTCGCGCTCGCGCAGCGCGCCCGTCGGACAATGCGTAACGCACTGGCCGCACGCGACGCAATCGGTCTTGCCGATCGGCGCGCGCCCGCGGGTACCCACAGCGGTATGCGTGGCGCGGTTGGTCAGGTCCCAAATCCCTAGGCCCTGCACGCTCTCGCACACCTTGATGCAGCGCATGCATTTAATGCACTTGTCGTTTTCGCGGATGATGGGAAAATCGAAATCCCAGCCCTCGCCCGCCAAATGCCTTTGATACGGCAGATAGAAAATGCCCAGGTCGTTGGCGATGGTCTGTAGGTTGCAGTTGCCGCTGCGCACGCAGCTCGTGCACTGCGAATCGTGCTGAGACAGCAGCAGCTGCACGTTGGTGCGACGGGCCTCGCGGGCCTTGGGGCTGTTGGTGTGGACCACCATGCCGTCGAGCACGTAGTTGTTGCAGGCTGCGACCAGCTGATCGCAGCCCTCAACCTCGACCACGCACACGCGGCAGCCGCCAATCTCGTTTAGATCGCGCAGGTAGCACAGGGTGGGAATCTGAATGCCGACGGACTTGGCCGCATCCAGGATCGTGGTGTGCTCGGGCACCACGACTTCGCAGTTATCGATAATGAGCCTGACCATGTTGTGCGCTCCGTTTTCGCTGTAGTCGCCGACAGTGGTTTTGTTGAGCTCTACCATTCCAGGTTCCTCCCTCCGCGGAACGCACCAAAGCCAAAGTGGTCGCAACGCAGGCAGCGACTCGCCTCTTGGCGTGCCTCCTCCTCGGTAAGGCCCTGTTCGACCAGATTCCAATCGTGAATGCGCTCGCCGGCCTCGCGCTCGCCCAGCTCGCAGCGGCCGCACTCGTGCTTGCCCTTAAATTGCACGGTCGGCAGCTCCACGTCGAGCTTAATCTTGTGGTCGAAGCCCAGGTAGTGGTCGATATTTGCCGAAGCCACGCGGCCGGCGTTGATAGCACGGATGACGGTGGCGGGGCCGGTCTGGCAGTCGCCGCCGCTAAAGAGGCCATCGAAGTTGGGCACGGCGCCGTCCGAATCGGTGACGACGCGACCCCACTTGCAGGCGATGCCCATGTCCTCAAACGGCTTGGAGTCGATGTCCTGACCAATGGCCACGAACACGCGCTCGCAGGGGATGACCTGCTCGGGCGTGGCGGCGGCACGCGGGGCCGGGCGCCCACGGCGGGGCTCGCCGATAATCTGCGGCTGCACGCGCAGGCCCCTCACACGACCGTCCTCGCCCGTCTCGATGGCGAGCGGGGCCGTCAGCTCCAGCACCTCGCAGCCCTCGGCCTGGGCACCGGCGATCTCGGCGTCCTGGGCCGTCATATCGCAGATGCGGCGGCGGTAGACGATGCTTACCTTTTCGGCGCCGCAGCGCACGGCAGAGCGGGCCACGTCCATGGCCACGTTGCCGCCGCCGATAACGCACACGCGCTGGCCGCTCAGGTCGGGCAGCGCGTCGTCACCGATGGCGCGCAGCATCTTGACGGCCGACTCCACGCCGGGAGCCTCTTCGCCCGGAAGGCCGAGCTTCTTGTCGCTGTGGGCACCGATGGCCAGGTAGACGGCATCGAACTCGTCGCGCAGGCGAGCGAGCTCCTCGCCGTTCACGGAGTGGTCGAGCTCCACGTCGATACCGACGCTCAAGATCCAGTCGATCTCGGCCTGCAGGCGCTCGCGCGGCAGACGGTAGCTGGGAATGCCATAGCGCAGCATGCCGCCCAGGTGGTGGCGCTGCTCAAAAATGGTCACCTTGTGGCCCATCACGGCCAGGTAGTAAGCGCAGGAAAGACCGGCCGGGCCGCCGCCGATCACAGCGACGCGCTTACCGGTGTTGTCCACTACATGCGGCTTGTGGTCGTTGAGGTCGCTGTGCTCAACGGCAAAGCGCTTAAGAGCAAGGATATTCATGGGGTCGTCGACCATACCGCGGCGGCAGTGCATCTCGCAGGGATGCTCGCACACCAGGCCGCAGACGAGCGGCAGCGGATTGTTCTTGCGGATGACCTTGACGGCATCGGCATAGCGGCCGGCCTCGACGAGCGAGATGTACCCGGGGATGTCGACGTGCGCCGGGCAACCCGAGACGCACGGGACGCGGGCCTCGCGGTCAAAGCCACAGGAGTGCTCGCGGATGTGGTGCTCAAAATCGTCGCGAAAACCGCGGATAGCCGTAAGCGCCATGGCACCGGCCTCGTAACCGATGGCGCAGTCGCTCGAAAGGTAGATGGTGCGGGCCGTGCGCTCAATCAGGTTGAGCGTGGACTCATCGGCGCGGCCCTCGAGCACATCGGCGAGCAGATCGCTCAGCGCGCTCAGGCCCACACGGCAGGGCGTGCACTTGCCGCAGCTCTGGGTGGAGCACAGGTTGACGAGCGCCGCCGTAAACTCGACGGGGCACGGGGCGAGCGAACTCACCGCCAGACGGCGTCCGAGCGCATCGTGCAGGTCGTCCATGACGGCCTGAGCGTGGCTGCGTTCCATTACGTGCAGTCGAGCCATAAGATCCCCTCTCACATGGCAGCCCGGAGGCGAGGCCGGGCGAAGTTGCTACACGCACAACACTGACCTAAAAAGTTGTTAGACCTCCACGCAGTTCGGCAGGCGGTATGAAATGTCACCCTCGGCGGTGAAATAGAACATTACCGCAGATAAATGCCATATTTGATAAAACGCGTTACCAAATGACAATGCCCCACCCACGCAATCACGTGGACGGGGCATTGCTCCAGATATGCGGTCAGCGACCTCGTTGCTTTTACTTAAGCTCGGGCCAGTAACCCTTGTTGGCCTCGATCATGTCGTCGAGAACCTCCTTGGCGACCTTCATCGACGGCACGGTCTTGTTCAGCGTAAAGGCCTTGAGCGCCTTCTCGTACGAACCCTCGATCGTAGCCTCGACCACGAGCTTCTCGGAGTTCAGCTGCTGCATCATGAGGCCCTGCTGGAACAGAGGAATGTTGTCGCGGCTGATGACCTCGGGGCCGTTCTTGCCAATGTAGGCAGGCAGCTCGACCATAGCGTCGTAGGGCATGTTGGGGATAGCGCCCTTGTTCTCGCAAATGACCAGGAAGCGCTGCTTGGTGTCGTTCTTCAGAGCGATAGCCAGGTCGGCAATCCAGTCACCGTGGCTGCCCGCATAGAACGTGCTCTCGTCGATCTCGCCCGTCTTCTCGTAGTGGTCGATGCCGTCGAAGAGGTTCTTCTCGCGCGTCTCCTCAACCTCGTTAGCACGGGTGCGCTCGGGGTTGGAATGCTCGACGAACTCCTTCTGCTGCAGGTAGTAGTTCAGATACGTGTTGGGCAGGTACTCCGGGAAGCACTCCATGATCTCGTACTCGCCCTTCCAGACGTAGTACCAGCTGCCCTTAGTGTGGCGGTTCTGCTCGGGATGCTCATCGGAGGTCTCCTCGGGCTTCTTTGCCATGAGCGAGCCCATGCCCTTGAGGTAAGAATCGGGCAGCAGAATCTCATGCTCCTTGATGTACTCGCGCAGCTGCGGGAGCACCTCCTCGCCCTTGTGGCGGATCGAGGTGAACCAACCAAAGTGGTTGAGGCCAAAGTAATCGTACTCGACATCCTTCTTGTCGATATCGAGCGCGGCGCAAACCACGTCGATGATCGCGATCGGCATGTCGCAGATGTTGATGATGCGAGCGTTGGGACGCAGCACACGGCAGCCCTCGGAGACGATTGCGGCAGGATTGGAGTAGTTGAGAATCCAGTAATCCTTCTTGGCGTACTTCTCAACGTCATCGATCAGCTCGACCATGGGGAAGATAGTGCGCATGCCGTAGGCAAGGCCGCCGCAACCGCAAGTCTCCTGACCCACGCAGCCGTGACGCAGCGGAATCTTCTCGTCCTGCTCGCGCATGGCGTAGCCGCCCACGCGCATCTGGGCAAACACGAAGCTCGCGTCGGTGAAAGCCGTCTTTTTGTCAGTGGTCACCGTGAGCTTGATGTCCAGGCCAAGGTCCTCGTGCAAAATCCAGTCCACGAGCACGCCAATCTTGCGCTGGCGCTCCTCGTTGATGTCGTACAGACGAATCTCGTCAACGTCGAGCTCGTCCTTGCGCAGGGCGATGGACTTGACGATGCCGGGGGTAAAGGTGGATCCGCCACCGCACAGAGTAATGATCATTGTTTACTGCTCCTTCTCAATTGCGTTTTCGACTTTGTCGCGCATCTCGGCGACCTTCATGCCAAAGATGATCTGGATATTGTTACCGTTGCGGTTGATGCCGCTGTTGGGCACGTGGTTGATGAGGTTCTCATCGATAAGATCGGGGTTCTTAACGTTCACGCGGAGACGCGTAAAGCAGTTCTCGAGCTCCTCGATGTTGTCCTTGCCACCAAGACCTGCGACCAGGTCGGCAATACCTGCATCGACGCCCTCTGCGGGAGCTGCGGCAACAGCGCCCTGCTTCACCGCGACAGAAGCGGCGGCCTCGCCCTCGGCAACGGACTCGGCAAGCTCGGACTCTTCCTCGCGACCAGGCGTGTGGAGGTTGAGCTTCTTAATAAGGAAGGTGAAGAGGAAGAAGTACAGAACGGCGTTGACGACTCCAAGCACCAGCATAACCGGCCAGTTGGTCTTATCGACACCAAGAACCAGGTTGGAGACCACGATGTTGATGATACCGCCTGCAGTCGAAGCGGGCACGGAGAGGACCTTGAGCAGGACCAGGAAGATGCCGGAAAGAACCGAGTGAACGACAAAGAGCACGGGAGCGGCAAAGACAAAGAGGAAGTCCATGGGCTCGGTGACACAGGAGAGCACGGCGGTGATGATCAGCGGGATGATAACGGCTTTGGTCTTATCCTTGTTCCCCTTGTAAGCGGTGACGATAAAGGCGAGACCGATGCCGATGTAGGGCCACAGGTTGTTGAAGGTATAGCTGTTGAAGTAGGTGCTATCGGAGAAGGGCTGGCCCGTCATTGCCATCTCGGCAACACGGATGGGATAGGCGCCGGCGATAACCTGATCACCCAGCGTCAGGGTGCCGCCCACATCGGAGAACTGGAACGGGGTGTAGATGAGGTGGTGCAGGCCGGTGGGAACGAGCAGCTTGTTGAGCATGCCGTAGATAAACAGACCGATGTTGCCCGACTCCTTAATGATACCGGCAACGGAGGAGATGGCACCCTGAACCGGAGGCCAAACGATGCAGAAGCCAGCGCCCATGATCCAGGAAATGATGATCATAATCAGGAACGGGAAGCGAACGCCCGAGAACATCGAAAGGGCAATGGGGAACTGCTTGTTCGAGTACTTGTTGAACACGGCACCGGTGATGCAACCAAGGATGATGCCGCCAAACACGCCGGTATCGAGTACCTGGATGCCCATAACGGTGGCCTGGCCGGTTCCGGTAAGACCGAGCATGCCGCTCGCATCGGCAAGAGAACCGGTGGCGTTGAGCACGATGTTGTTAGCCTGCAGGAACAGGAAGAACGACATCAGGGCGATCAGCGAAGCATGACCCTTGTTCTTCTTTGCCATGGCGCCGGCGATGCCCACGCAGAACAGAATCGAGAGGTTGTTGATGATAAACATCAACGACTGATAGACAACGGCGCCCACAAGCTGGAACGGACCGGAGCCCAGTACGGGGATCAAAGCGCAGATGGTCTTGTTGGTCAGAATGATGCCCACGATGAGCAAAATGCCGGCAACCGAGAGATACATCATCGGCTGAACGATCGACTTCGCGAACACCTCCAACGGCGCTTTGAAATTGAACTTCTTTTTTGCGGTCATAGCGGTACTCCCCTTCCTTTTCCGCAAATTAAGACAGATGTGCCCTGGGCAAGACCGTAAGCCTTGCCTTATACCAATCGATGTGTGGGCACGTTATGCCTAGAGACCAGGTTCTCCAAGCAGGTTAACAATGTGATATGCGAGATAACTCTTCTCGGCATCGGTAACGACAACGTTATAGGTAGACGACAAGTGGGCGGCTATGGCATCCGCGCACGAGAATGCGCACGGATACGCCGTTTCATCGATTCGGAACAGCGCGTCACCATTGATTTGCCCGGCCGTAGGATCGAGCGCTCGCTGTGCGAAAAACTGCAGGTGACGAACGAAACGTTCGTAAGGCAGCGAGGTGTCATCGAGGGTCGTAGCATAGCGCTTGGAAACAATCGCGAGCACGTCGCGAACAAGCTGGACCGAAACAATCAAACGATCGGAGCGTTGCGGCATGGTGGCGTTGACGATATGCAGCGTAATGAAACCCTGCTCTTCTTCGCTCATCTGAATGCCCATATACTCCTTGATAATCTGCAGCGCACGGCCCGCAAGTGCATACTCCTTGCGATAGAACTGCTGGATCTCGAGCAGCAACGGATTCTCGCAGGAGACTCCCTTGCGCTCACGCTCCAAAGCAAGGCTGATATGGTCTGCGAGAGCGATGAGGATCTTATCGTTGATGTCGACATTGAGCTTTCGACGGAGCATCTGAACAATGTCCTCGGCAATCACGAGGTTGACGGTGGGGATGGACTCCAAAAGATGTGCCAAGCGGTCAATCGTACGCGAATCCTGAGAAGTTCCCTCCTGCAACGCGTAGGTCTTTTCGATCGACGCCTCGTCGATGGCATCGCCGGCATGACGGCCAAAGCAGAGGCCTCGACCGATGACGATGAGCTCGGAGCCATCGTCCGAAGTGACCATTGCGACGTTGTTGTTAAAAACTCGCTTGATAACCACGGTACCCACCACAAGAATTTACTCGGAAAGCCAGACGACAGGCTCTTTAACAGCAACAGGGCCGGAAGCATGCTCACGAAGAGTCGAGTTCTCCGAGCGCTCGCACACGATAACGAAGACCGTGGGATCGAAGCCGGCGGCGCGGACCACGTCGAAATCGACCTCGACGAGGGGCTGGCCCGCGTCAACGTGATCACCCTGGGCAACAAGCGCATGGAAGCCCTTGCCCTCAAGTTTAACAGTGTCGATTCCGATGTGCAGCATCACCTGAGCAGAACTGTCGTCGGACATGATGCCCAGCGCGTGCTCAGTCGGAAACAGCGCCGCGACGGTGCCGGAAACAGGAGCGCACACCGTTCCCTCTTGGGGAACCACGGCAACGCCATCGCCCACGGCACGGCTGCTAAAAGCGGGGTCATTGGTATTTTCTAGATGAACAAGCTCGCCGGAAACGGGAGCGAGGATTTCGAACTCGGAAGTTGCAGTCTTCTGCTCATCCGAACCGCCCATCAGGCGAGAAAAGAAACCCATGGTGGCATGTCCCTTCATAAATATAGCCCAACCAAAATCAAGCGAATGCATCCATAGAGACACACCCGTTCAAAGACTTTGGTTAGGCCCACGTCCGAGGGACTCGGTAACCTTCCGCATTTCTTTTGACGGAAGCTATTGTAGACAAGTCCAAAGCCGGAGCAACCATTATGACCGATGAACGGTATTTAGGCGGCACTTGGGGACACTCCATTTCTGCCGGCACCCAGGGACACTCCTTGCTCTGGTGCAATGGGGTCAGGTTTGTTTGCACCAGGTTGGTGCAGATTAACCTGGTCCCATTGCACCAATTTCGTATGCGCTAGATAAAGAGCTCGCATTCCTTCCGCACGACGCAAACCTTGCTCAGCATCTGGGAAACAGCGGATAGCTTGTTGGGATCAACCTTACGAGCACCTCGCGGACATACGGCAATGCAGCGCATGCAGGAGATGCACGCCTCGCCAGCTGCTCGTTTGGGGTCACCCTTGTCGATAGCACAAACGGGGCACGCCGCGGCGCATGCACCGCAGGAAACGCAATCCTCTGTTGCCTCGGGTGCCATGCGGTGACCTCCAGCTTGTTTATAAGGACGATTGCCGGGGATAGAGGGCTCGGACGTATCCTCAGCCAACAGCTTTTGCTGAATTTGCTGAGCAAACTCAGCAAGCTGCGCCGCATCCTGCGCATCCGGACGACCGGCAGCAAACTGTCGCGCAATGGAATGTTCTGCAATGGCTGCAACTGCCGCGATCACCCGGAATCCCGCATGCTTCGCAACGTCCTCCAGCTCTACGAGCGTGTCCTCAAACGCGCGGTTTCCGTATACACAAACCAAAACAGCCCGAGCCCCGTTGCCGCGCACCATGCCCAACCGGTCAGCCACCACAGCCGGGATTCTACCGGCATACGCCGGCACAGAGATTACGGCCACGTCGTCCTCAGTCATCGAGACAGCGTTGAAATCCAACCCGCTATCGGTCAGATCGACGGTAACGGTATTCTTGCCCAGTGCTCCGGCCACAAGGCCTGACACCTTCTGCGTTCCACCCGTCGGACTAAACACAATTTCGAATACGCTCATCGAGGCACCCTCCCCTACGCCTGGCAACGCGTCAAGCCGCTTTCACATCCAGCCAGAGTATACGGCACGTGGGGTCCCCGTTTTAATGCACCAAGCACCCCAATGCACCCACCCTACGCTGTCTGCCTCTTCGTTTTGTATAAATTACGGTACAAATTGTATATCTTTACGGGATACCGCTGTGTTCTCCTGAGGTACCCCATCCTAGCCCGTGCAAAAAACGGAGTATTCTGCAACGTAACCACGCCAGCACCGCCGCGGGTGGGCAAAACTGTAGGGCGCCGTATCATTCTAAGTCCCGACATGGCGAGAATGACGCGCCCCTGCTCCGGAAAACGGCGAAATCTGACTCAGAACGCTCGCCAGGGATATCCGAAGGCCACCGTTGGCGACGTCGGATCATATGCAGACAACTCGAACTGCAGAATACTCCAAAAAATGCACGGCGCACCCCATGGGGCCCATTGCTGCATGGCAGAAAATAGGTCCTCAGCATCCCCCAGATGCATTCCCGAGATAATCACGTTTGAATTAGCGATGGACACGGCAAACAAAAGGGCCCGAGCGTTGTTTGCTCGGGCCCTTAGCTTGTCTCACGCTAGCGTGCGATGTGTATGTTACTTGCGCTTGCCGCCGCCGTCACCGGGGCGACGGGAGCTGCCGCCGCGCTTGCCGCCACGGCTGTTGCCATAGCTGCCACGGTTATCGCGACCGCCGGCACGGCCGCCACGGGAGCCGGCCTGGTTGCCACCACGAGCGCCACGATAGCCGCCACGACGCTCCTCGCGGGTATCGTCGTAGTTGCGCCAGTCATCGCGACGATCGCGGCTGGCACGCGGGTCACGACGATCGCGCGACTCGTTAGAACGACCAGCGCCGCCGCGGCCGCCATTGCCGCGAGCACCCTCGCGACGCTCGCCGCCGCGGCGCTCATCACGGTCACCGCGCTCGTCATCACGACCGGAACGACGGCGGTCGCCCGCACCGCGCTTGCCACCGCGCGAACCGCGGCCCTCGTCCTCGCGCTTGACACGACGACGGCCACCGCGATCCTCATCCTCGCGACGGCGGCGATGCGCCTCGCCCTGGAACTGCTTGGCACGACGCTCGGCACGGTTACCGCGCGGGGCCTGCTCGACGGCAGCGGCACCGCCGCGCTCCTCGGCAGCCACCTCGCGGGCCACGCTCTCCACAGCCTCGTCCACGCGAGCCTGAACGCCCTCGCGCACGCGGGTCTTGCCGCCGCGCTTGGGACGGCTCGGACGCTCGCCGTCGCCGCGGCGCTCGTCGCGACGCGCCTGCTCAAGCTTCTTCTTGCTCTTGGACTTGCCGCGCTTGGTCTTCTTCTTCTTCACCTTAAAGGCCGCAGGGTCGCGCTCGGGGTCAACCGCGGGCGGGTTGGGACCCACGTGCAGGTCGCCGGCCTCGTAGATGTCGGCGGTCTTGTCCATGAGCTTCTCGATCTCGTAGAACTCGTCGACGTCTTGCTCGGTCACAAACGTAATGGCCCAGCCCAGCTCGCCGGCGCGGCCCGTGCGGCCAATGCGGTGGATGTAGTCGGTCGGCTCGGCCGGCACGTCAAAGTTCACGACGTAGCGCACGTCGCTAATGTCGATGCCGCGGGCGAGAACATCGGTTGCCACCAGCACGTCGACGGTGCCGTCGCGGAAGGCAGAAAGCGCACGCTCGCGCTGCGCCTGGCTGCGGTTGCCGTGAATCGCGGCAGCCTTGATGCCCTTACGCTCCAGACGACGGCAGCAACTGTCGGCGCGGTGCTTGGTGCGCATAAAGACGATGGTGCGCTCCGGGCCCTCCTTCTTGAGGAACTCGGGCAACAGGTTATTCTTGGCCTCGATGGACACCGGGAACACAAACTGGTCGACGGTGTCGGCGGTCGACGTGGCGGGCGCGATCTCCACGCGGGCCGGGTCGCTCACCAGGTCGGTGATCTCGCCCACGGCTTCCTCGTCGAGCGTGGCCGAGAACAGCAGCGTCTGGCGCTCGGTCGGCGTCTCGCGCACAATGCGGCGGACGGCGGGCAAAAAGCCCATGTCGAGCATGCGGTCGGCCTCGTCGAGCACCAGGACCTTAACCTCGTCCAGGTGGCAGGCACCCTGCTCGATCAGATCGACCAGACGGCCCGGCGTGGCGACCAGGATGTCGCAGCCGTACTTGAGGGCCGCCGTCTGCGGCTTGTAGCTCACGCCGCCCACGACGGTCACGGCGACATGGCCGGTGACGTCGGCAATCTTGCTGGCGACCTCGTCGATCTGCTGGGCGAGCTCGCGCGTGGGGGTGATGACGAGCATCACAGGGCCACGGCCGTTGCCCTCGGGCTTCTTGGCGCCGCGGCGGCGGTTGCGGCCGCCGCGCTCGCGCACGGGTTTGGGAGGAGCGATGTGCTCCAGATTGTTCATGGTCGGCAGCAAAAAGGCAGCCGTCTTGCCGGTGCCGGTCTGAGCGGCGGCAAGCAGGTCACGGCCCTCGAGCACTACGGGGATCGAGCCGGCCTGCACGGGCGTGGGCGCCGTGTAGCCCAGGTTCTCGATAGCACGAAGCATCTCGTCGGAGAGGCCCAGCTCGTCAAAGGCGGGCAGGCTCTCGGTAGCGGACTCGACGGCCTGGGCGGCATTGGCCTCATCGGCGGCATCGAAGGCAACCTGGGTCATGGCCTCGCGGGTCTCGTCCAGAATCTCGGCGTCGGTGACGTCAGATACAGAATTACGCATATGTTGTTGTTCCTTATCTGCACGCGCAATGGGCACGGCATGCGGCCGCGCGGGCGTGCTTGGTAGTGCGCTAATACATACAAAAACAGGTGCGCACAGAGAGGACGTTGCTCAGCACGCTGGCGATCGCTTTGGCAGCCCTATCACGCGCCGTCCAGACGCAGCAGCTCTAAGCGATGGAGCAGATTCGCCGCCGGTTAGTATACCCGTGCTTCGCATGCCCCCACGTAAACCACAGATGACGAGGCGGACGAGGTGGGCCCGGCTGATTGTCTCAATCTGTAACATCTACAGGGCGAATCTTCCTCTACGTGTTACAGATCGAGACAAACGGTCGACACGGCTCACAAACGTCTCAATCTGTAACAGTTAACGAGTAAAATCGGCCCTAATTGTTATAGATCAAGACAGAGGGGGATTTCCGTCCAGTCCAAACCAAATCTCTCAGTCTTCCTGCAATTTCGAACATGTGGCCTATAATGTTGCTTTGGTTACGCTATATATTGCGCAACCATTTAATACGTCGCCCACCGGGGGCCATTAATTCCTATCGCCATATTGGCTAGGAAGCAATCAAAGGAGGTATCCGTGGCAGCAGAGACGCCTTGCTCGGTCCTCTATAACGATATTCGCTCGTTCGGCGGTCTTAAACATCTCGAGATCGCCCGAATGCTCATCAATGGAAACTCCTATCTCGGCAGTACCCTGCTCGAGAAATGCTCTTCCAACCGCTCGTATCTCACCCGTTACATCGTCCATCGCAAGCCTGACCAGTGCGCGCCCGCCATCTACAGCGACTTTACCGTCACCACGCTCAACCTTTCCGCGGCAATCTGCAGCAAGCTCGGCGGCGGCGAGTCCGCCTATCAGGCAATCGCCGAGCACTATCGCGGTCCGGCCGCCAACGAAATGATGTCGGCTCTCGCCAGCTACAAGCTGGACAGCCGCCTATATGCAAATGCCCTCAATCGCATCGACAACTTTGACGGCAATGCCGTGCGCGAGAAAAGCACGCTTTACCTTATGCTCTTTGTGGCAACGGGGGCGCTCGCCGATCCCGTTCAGGGCGTGGCCACCGTCGAGCGCTTTTGCGACAGCAAGACGGGCGGGCACTTTGGCACCACCGAAACTACCGTCGGACGTGGCTTTATGAGCAGCCTGGAGCAGCCGCACACCGTCGCTCCCAACCTCGGTCTGCTCAGAACCCATGCCGACAACTGCGCCGACATGCAAATCCATCCCCTCACACGCGATCCGCGCGGCACCGTGATTGGTTCTTTGCCCAAAACCTCGCCCAGCATCACCGATGTAGGCGCCGACGCCTCGCGCGAGCATCTTCGTATTTGGCTCGAGGGTGAGCACTGGTACGCCCAGGGCCTTGGATCGACCAACGGCACAGTGCTCGAATCGGGCGCGGGCGACGGCGATATTGTGATTGAGCCGCCCCGCGACCAACGCGAACCCGGCAAAGTCTATCCCCCCGTGGAAATCGCCAACAGCGACAGGCTCCATCTGGGTCTCTACACGACATTCCTTGTCATTGTGGACTAGCACGGACAGCGATCGGAAGACGGTCGCCGTCCGTCTTTCGTCTTCTACCTTCTGCGTCGTAAACGACAATACTCAGCGGTACACGTGAGCAGTGCGGCTATCATGGTACTTTACCGATATCCGCACTGCTCACGTGTACGCGCGGCAACCCATGCCAGACAAAGGAACGCCATGGATACTACCGATAGCGCCTATGGCGACAAACTCATCCGTCTCGATACGTTCGACACCGCCGTGGCGGTCGACCCCAGTGCCGAGGACGACGCCAAGCGTCGGTTTATGACGCTTATTCTCCAGACGGCCCACCGCAACAACGGCATCATCGGGCACGTGCTTCGCGCGACCAACACAAGCGGCGAGGTCTTTGCCGTCAAGCTACTCAAGGACAACGCCTTTCTCTCTGGCCAAGCCCCCGACCGCTCCGCCGAGCAATCGGCAGCGCACCTGGCCAACACCGCTGCGCTGTTCGAGGAGTACCGTCATCTGTATACCGTCTCGTACCTGCGCGGATTTCCGCGCGTCTATGGCTACGGATCGTGCGAGGACGACCCGCTCATCCTCATGGAGTGGGTCGAGGGACCTCACTCAAGCAGGCGCTGCCCCTGCTTCCTCACGACGCCTCGGGCGGGCTGACCACCCAGATGGTCGCCGCCGTCGGAAACGCCGTGCTTCGTGCGCTCTTGATGACCCAAGGCCTCGTGAATCCGGTCATCCATCGCGACCTTTCGCCTGCCAATATCATGTTCCGCACCACCAGCCGAACGCTCGAGCAGCAGATTGCCGATTGCTCCTTTGACCCCTGCCTCATCGACATGGGCTCCGCGACCATGGCTCTCGGCGACGACACGATCACCCGGCGCGCCGACATCTGGCGCTTTGCCACGCCCGCATACGCCGCGCCCGAGATGCTCACGCAGGATATCGAAGGCATCGCGGCCCTTCGCCGTTCGCCGGCAATCGACGTCTATGCGCTTTCGAGCATTCTGTACCAGCTCTACAGCGGTCGCAAACCGTTTGACTTTGAGTCGACGGACGCCGCTGCAACCGGCTCGTTCTATCTCGTAAAGACCAAGACCAAGCCGGCACCGCTCGAGCCGCGCTGCGAGGGCGATGAAGCGCTCGTCAAAATCATCATGAAGGGTCTCTCAGTCGAGCAGTGCGATCGTCCCACCGAGCAGCAGATGCTCGAGGTGCTCTCGGCATACCTCACCGATGCCGAATCCGAGGGCCGCGAAGGCGCGGGCAGTGACGCCGCAATCGACATCGACTCCGGTACACACCTTAAGGTCGACGTCGCCGGCGAGCGCGCGCGAGAGATCCTGGAGCAGGCCCGGCACGATGCCATGACCCGCCGCCGCTTTATTATCGGTGGCGTTGTCGCAGCCGTTGCGGGGCTCGGCGTTATCGGGGCGGCAACCCATGGCTTTGGCATCCCCGACTACCTGGACGGCATCCGCAGCTCACTTGACGACTACACTTGGGATCAGCTGCAGGAGATTTCGCTCAAGATTAAGGCCACCGAGACCCGTAGCGAGGCACGCGAGATTGCCAGGCGCTATCATCTGCTCGATGCCGATGGGCATATCCCCTATCCGTGTACCAAGCGCGTCACGCTCACCAACGGGCTGCAGGTTGGCGCGCAGCTTGTGGGCATTCGCCACGATGAGCTTCTGGACGGGACGGGCAAGGCCGGACTGACGTTTATGTTCGACGCGGGTATTGCCGAGCGCAACGCTGCGGCTGAACCGCCGAGCGCCGGCTGGGCAGATTGCGAGCTGCGGGAATGGCTCAACGGCGACGGCCTTAAGCTGCTGCCCAACGAGTTGCGCGCACTCATTAAAGGGGTCAAGAAGGTCTCGAACAATGTGGGCGCCGCCAACAGCGCATCGTGCCTGAGCGAGTTGCCCGCAACCCTTTGGCTGCCCGCCATGGTCGAGCTGTGCGGTACGCAACCGCCCGATTCGTTTGCCGAGGACTATCACTACCTGGCAGACATCTACAACGGCGAGGGCAAGGAGTATCAGCTCTTCCGCGAGCTCAAGGTGAGCCCGTATTCCACGAACGAGACGATGGTCCGCCAGTGGAAGGGCAAGGACACCTGTTGGTGGGAGCGCACGGTGAGCCCCGACACATCGGAGAGCGAAGGCACGCTCTATATGAACCGCGTGGGGCACGACGGCGACGTCTTTACGTACGCAACGCCTGCGGAAAAGCCAAACAAGCTAACCTGTGTGATCCCCGGGTTCTGTATCTAGGCGGCGGGCGTCTTGCCGTGACGGGACCCCTTCCCGGCAAATGTCTCGATCTGTAACACCAGCTCGGCAGATACAGGTCTAGATGTTACAGAACGAGACAAACCCCAACCCCGCGAGACAACATCTCAATCTGTAACATCTAGCAGGCAAAACGGTCCTCAGATGTTACAGATTGAGATGATTGGTTGGGACGGTCCATCGGCCAACCAACCACCCTCATCTGTAACGAAATGTCATACATTTCTTTCTGTACTGGACACCCCCAGGGGGTATGGGTGTATAGTATCGGCAGGTTAACAATTCCAACACCGAACTACAGAAAGGAGAAGCCATGGCTCAAGATAAGTTCGACGTGGGCGGCATGACATGCGCCGCCTGCCAGGCGCACGTGGACCGTGCCGTGAGCAAGCTCGACGGCGTCCAAAGCGTCGCGGTCAATCTGCTCGCCGGCTCTATGCTGGTGGACTACGACCCTGCGCAGGTCTCCCCCGACGACATCTGCACCGCTGTCGACCGCGCGGGCTACTCGGCCTCGCCCATCAGCACGGGCACCGACGCTGTCCAAAGCGGAAGTGCGCAAGCCAGGTCCGGCGCCGCCCATATGGAGTCGCCGACCAAAAAGTTGGAGGCCGCCGCCTCTGCCATGCGCACCCGCCTCATCGTCTCGATCGTATTCCTCATCCCACTGTTCTACATAGGCATGGGGCACATGCTCGGCTGGCCGCTGCCCGGCATCTTCACCGACCACACCCACAGCATGACGCTCGCGCTCACCGAGCTCGTCCTGCTCATTCCCATCGTCTACGTCAACGACGCGTACTTTATCAACGGGTTTAAATCACTCGCGCACGGCGCGCCTACCATGGACGCCCTTATTGCCGTGGGCGCCACCGCCTCCATCGCCTGGTCGCTCTACGCCATGTTTATCATGGCCGACCAGCTAGCCGCGGGTCAGGTCCACGAGGCCATGATGACGGGCATGGACAATCTGTATTTTGAGAGCGCCGGCACCATCCTGTCGCTCGTCACCGTAGGCAAATACCTCGAGACGCGCAGCAAGTCCAAGACCGGCGGCGCCATCGAGGCGCTCATCGACCTAGCGCCCAAGACCGCGACCGTCGTGGCAGAGGACGGCACCGAGGCCACCGTCGACGTCGATGCCATTCTGCCCGGCCAGGTGCTGCGTGTGCGCCCCGGCGAGTCCATCCCTGTCGACGGCGTGGTACTCGAGGGCGCTTCGGCCGTGGACGAAAGTGCACTGACCGGCGAGTCCATCCCCGTGGAGAAGACCGCCGGCGACACCGTCAACGCCGCCACTGTCAACCGCACCGGCTCGTTTACCTTCCGTGCCACACGCGTGGGCGCCGACACGTCGCTCGCCAAGATTATCCAGCTCGTCGAGGACGCCAACGCCACCGAGGCGCCCATCGCCCGCATGGCCGACAAGGTCGCCGGCGTGTTCGTGCCCGTGGTGTTCATGATCTCGGCCGTGACCTTCGTGGTGTGGACGGCACTGACCGGAAGCGTGAACGAAGCGCTCACCTCCGCCGTCGCCGTGCTGGTGATCAGCTGCCCGTGCGCGCTGGGCCTGGCCACGCCCGTCGCCATTATGGTCGGCACCGGCAAGGGCGCCGAAATGGGCATTCTGTTTAAGAGCGCCGAGGCGCTGGAGAACCTACGCAGCGTGGGCACCGTGGTGCTCGACAAGACGGGCACCGTCACCCGCGGCAAGCCGGCTGTGACCGATATCACGGTAGCCACGCGCGCTGACGGCTCGCCCGCCATGAGCGAAAAGGCGTTGCTCAAGCTGGCCGCTGCGCTGGAGCGCTCAAGCGAGCACCCGCTGGCCGAGGCGATTATGGCCGAGTGCGAGGCGCGCGGAATCGTCGCACGCATGGTCGAGGACTTTACCGCCGTGCCCGGGCGAGGCGTTACGGCACGCGAGGGGCAGAATGTCATCGCCGCCGGCAACGTGCGTCTGATGGACGAGCTGGGCGTGAAGGTTCCCGCCGGCCTTGCCGAACAGTTCGCGGCCGAGGGCAAGACGCCGCTGTTCTTTGCCAAGAACAGCGAGCTTGTCGGTACCATCGCCGTGGCGGACGAGGTCAAGGAGACGAGCGCCGGGGCCATCGCCGCACTGCGCTCGCTTGGCGTCGACGTGCGCATGCTCACCGGCGACAACCGCGTGACGGCCGAGGCCATCGCCCGCCGCGTGGGGCTGAGCAGCGAACAGGTCATCGCCGACGTCCTCCCTGCCGACAAGGAGCGCCACGTCCGCGAGCTGCAGGATGTGGGCGGCAAGGTCGCCATGGTAGGCGACGGCATCAACGACTCCCCCGCCCTGGCGCGCGCCGACGTGGGCCTTGCTATCGGCACCGGCGCCGACATCGCCAAGGAGGGCGCCGACGTGGTTCTCATGCGCAGCGACCTCATGGACGTCGCCCGCGCCATCGAGCTTTCGCGCGCCACGATCCGCAACATCAAGCAGGACCTGTTCTGGGCACTGTTCTACAACGGCATCGGCATTCCGCTGGCGGCGGGCGTGTTCTTCCCGCTCACCGGATGGCAGCTCTCGCCGATGTTTGGCGCCGCGGCCATGAGCCTGTCGAGTGTCTGCGTCGTAAGCAATGCGCTGCGCTTAAAATCCTTTAAGCCAAAAGTGGCAAAATAAGCTCACCATTAAGTCCATTTAGAACGGGTTTTCCAGGTGCCCGAGATTGACCTGAAAGAGGAGCGACGCGTACTTTGGTACGCGAGCGACGGCTTGAAGGTCAAGGTCGGGTGCCTGGGAAAGCCGACACAACAGGGAGGAATACCCATGCGATACACAATCAAGACTTCCGGCCTCATGTGCGGCCACTGCGACGCTACTGTCGAGACGGCACTGCTCAACGTTGCCGGCGTGACCGACGCCGACGCCGATCACGAGACCCAGACCGTCCAGGTTGAGTGCGCCGACACCGTAACCGCCGAGCAACTCGCCGCCGCTGTCGAGGCCGCGGGCGAGAAATTCCACGCCCTGTCTGTGACCGCCGCATAGCAGTCGCTGCCTACTGAATCCTCAGAAGTTGCGGTGAAATACGGACTGTTGTGCCGCCCTAGGCCTTTAAACGGTCCGTATTTCACCGCAACTGACGGGGACATCCGGAAGATCGACCAGAAACGAGGACCCGACATGATGGCAGACCATAAATCGGTGACCCGCATGCTCAAGACGGCACGCGGTCAGATCGACGGCATCCTGCGGATGGTCGAGGAGGACCGCTACTGCGTCGATATCTCCACGCAGCTCATGGCCACACAGGCGCTCCTCGCGCGCATTAACGCCGACGTGCTCAAGGCGCATATCGAGGGCTGCGTGACTTCGGCAATCGAATCGGGCGACGAAGACCTCAAAGCCGCCAAACTCGCCGAAATCGAACGCGTCGTCGACAAACTCTCCAAGTAATTGGGGCATTGGGGACAGGTACGTTTGCACCGTCTTGGTATTCCGGGGACAGGTATGTTTGCACCACATTGGTGCAGATTAACCTGTCCCCCTTGCTCTAAATCGGGTATAAAGGCGTGCAGCATATCGAACGAAAGGCAATTTGCATGAATGACTTTATGAAGGGTCGCAATGGTGCCGATGAACTCACCATCGTGATGGGTTTTGCCGGCATCGTCATCGCGATGATCGGATCGATAGCCCGCATCCAGTGGCTCAGCTGGATTGCCATCGCCGTAATCGTGATTGGCGTGCTGCGCGGCCTGTCCAAAAATATCGACGCACGTCACAAGGAGAACGAGGCCTTTGTCGCCGCGACTGCAAACGTCCCCTGCCTGGGCAAATTCGTCGCCAGCTTGGGCGGCGGAACCGCAGCGGCCAGCACCTCACGCGCGGCCGGCACCAGTAAGGAAGACTTTGAGCGTGCCAAGCGCACGGCCAAGAAGATGTGGAAGGGCCGCAAGACCACGGCCTATCTCAAGTGCCCCAACTGCGGCCAGATGCTCTCCGTCCCCAAGGGCAAGGGCAAGATTCGCGTCACCTGCCCCAAGTGCCACGCCAAGATGGAGACGCGCTCCTAGCCGCCATACCATAGGACAAATAAAAGCCGAGGCCTCGCGCTGAGACCTCGGCTTTTTGTATGCGACAACGGAGCTGTCCCTTTGTCACACCTATGCTACGCCGTCGCGGGCCAGCTCCTCAGCCAGCGCTTCGGCTGGCATGGCCATAATCGCGTCGAGCTCGGCATCCACCTCGGGGATGCGCTTCACCTTGAGTTTGCACACCAGATCGCCGCGACACATCACGTGCATCGGCTCACGCAGAGCGCACAGGTCATCGAGCGGGTTCTCGCGCGTCACCAAGATATCGGCGGCCTTGCCGCACTCGATCGTGCCAGTCTCGCCGTCCAGCCCCAGCAGCTCGGCGTTGACTTGCGTAGCCGTATGCAGTGCGAAGGCGTTGCTCACGCCGACATACTTGGCAAAATAGGCCACCTCACGCCACATGTCGTACTGCGTCACGAACGGGCAGCTCGAGTCCGTACCCAGGCCCACCTTAACGCCAGCTTCCAGTGCGGCACGGGCGCTCTCGATAATGCCCGAGCACACGATATCGCCGTTCTTCTTTTGCGTATCGGTCGAATGGGTCTTTTTCGGGTCGAGCAATACAAACGGCAGCGCCGGGCTGATAGTGCAGGTAACACTGGGCGCACGCCCCTCGAGTTGCGTGCCCGCGGCGCCACGGTACAGCTCCAGAATCTCGGGCGTCAACGGAGCGCCGTGCTCAATCGTGTCAACGCCGGCCTCAAGCGCGGCCTTCACGCCCTCGGTACTCTCGACATGGGCCATAACCGGCAGACTCACCTCGTGCGCAGCCTTGCACGCCGCCGCGGCAACCTCGACCGGCATGCGCAGCACGCCCGGCTCGCCCACCTCGGTAGCGTCGAACACGCCGCCCGTCACGAACAGCTTAATGACGTCGGCACCACGCGCATACAGGTCGCGCACCTGTTCGGCTGCCTCGGCGGGACTGTTGGCCACCTGGGCGAACAAGCCCGCACCATGGCCGCCCGGCACCGTGACGCCCGTTCCCGGCGCCACCAGGCGAGGACCTTGATACTTGCCGGCATCGATAGCATCGCGCACGGCCAGATCGGCAAACAGCGGATCGCCCGCGCCGCGCACCGTGGTCACGCCACTTGCCAGTTGTTGTTGGGCGCTGCCCTTAAGAATATGGCGCACGATGGCGCGCCCCACGGGATTATCGAGCTTCTTCATCAGCGCGCCCGCATCGCCGGCCGAGACAGGCTTGCCCGAGCCGCACAGGTGCACGTGCATATTGATGAGACCGGGCATGAGATACGCACCGCCCAGGTCGATAACCTCGGCACCCGCGGGCGCCTGCGCCACAGCACTCGGCCCCATCCAGGTGATGACGCCGCGCTCAACAGTCACGGCCATATCGGGTTGCGGCTCCATATGCTCCGAGCCATCCAGAATGGTCGCATTGATAAACAACGTGGAACGATCGGCAGACGCCATATCGAGCTCCTCCCTCACGATTAACTTGAACATTTGTCCATTATCACCTAGTCCCGCTGGATTGCTGCAGACGCATCGGTTAACGGAGGGAAGAGGGGATGTGGGAGACGGAATATGCTGCAGTCCCACCCCAGCGACACCAGGGAAATATCTCGATCTGTAACAGATACAGGGTTGTTGGGCCCCTTGATGTTACAGATCGAGACATTCGGTCGACGTTTCACCGGTTTGTCTCGATCTGTAACAATTACGAACTCAAACAACTTCTAAACGTTACAGATCAAGACAAAACCTCTCAGCGCCCATACCACCGACGTCTCCACTCCTCAGCCAAATCGGGCCGTCGCGGAATACCCGCCAGCCTCATCTTCTCAACCAGCTTCCCCGGATTCTTGAGCTCATCAAACGTAAACCGAAGCACCTTGTGCCCGAGCATTGTCAGATGAGATTCCCGCTGACGCTCTGCCACGAATGGGTCGACCGGCTCCCGGGCCTCGCCGCTCTGCAGGGTGTACTTCCCCTTACCGTCCAGCTCGCCAATCACGCACGTTCCCTCCTCGAGCCGCCAAAAAAAGTCGACGCGAAACACCTGGCTCGGATCGAGCGGGTCGCGAAACTCCACCTGCAGCTCCGGAACCGGAAAGCCGTACGCAATAAAGAACGCTCGGAACCGAGACTCGCCGCCGTTTTCGGACAGCCCGTCCGCATACGACGCAATCGCCTGTGCCCTGCGATACCCTCGCCTGCCCTCGCAATCGGCGCGGAGGCGCTCGCACAAATCCCCACGTGATACGTCTTTCACCCGCAGTGCAGAATCGGCAATCGCCAACCCGTAGGAGAACGGCGCACGCAGCAAGCAATCCTCCGCCGTGCGCCAAAACGACGTCACCCGCACGCCGTCGACGCGCTCGAGCGCGCCCGCAATCTGCGGACGCAACAACCTGCACCCGCCGCTCAACGTCACCGAACAGCAAGTCTTAACAAGGAAACGCGGCCCGAGCAGATCATTCGGCACCTCCAGACCCCATATCAGCGCGGCGTCATATCCCCAAAACGCCCAATCGGGATGAAATTTCGCAAGCCCTTTGATAGTCCTCAGCGCTCGCTCCGCCGGCGTCAATGCATCCCAATCATGCTGAAAACAGAACAGGTACGGCTCGGGCTCCGCGATATCGTCGGTTCCAACATGGCGTCGCAGCCACATGAGCTCGGTATTGTCATGCGTTGCGAGCAGCGCACCTTGCTTGGCCGTCTCCGCGAGCCGCGCGAGCATCCTATTCCGCGCCAACGTGTTGCGAGTCGCATGTTTGTGTTTGAGAACGGTATTAGGCACTTTCATCACCACCACGTCAGACAAATGGACCATCGTCACCGTTGCCTCCGCTGACAAATGTCTTGATCTGTAACAGGAAGACAGTCTTTGAGCCTCTAGTTGTTACAGAACAAGATCTTTCGGCAGCCGCCAACCTTCCGTCTCAATCTGTAACAGTTACGGGCCCAAACAGCCGCCAAACGTTACAGATTGAGACAAAGTCAGGGCAGCAGGGCGACGCCAGTCACATCCCCTACTCCCACTCCTGCTCGTAGATGTTGAGCGACTTCACGTACCGCCCCTGGGCGCCCATGATGTCGCGGACCAGGCGCAAAAAGAAGCTGACGCACGAGGTGTCAAAGCCGTCCTGCAGATCCTCGGGATGCACCGCACCCGGTCCATCGACCGCCGTGTCACTCAGGCGCGCGATGTCATACAGATAGAGCTGTCCCGCCGTCAGCCAGACATCGTCGATGCAGGCGAGGCGCACCGCGATCGCGCCGTCGCTCCAATGCTCCTTTTGCACGATATGCGGGTCGTAGACATCAAAGCGACGGTCGGCACGCGTATCCTTCAGCGCAACCATGCCGTTCGCAGGATCCTTGTCCAAAATGCCAAAGCGCGAGAAATACTGCGTGTCGCGTACCTGCTCGAGCCGCTTGAGCGAGGCAGGCGAAAGCGATGCCGGCGGTTCGTCAACATACAGCTCGAGCAGCGTCTTGCCATGGCGATAGGGGCGCTCGAAGAGCAGCCAATCGGTAAATGCCATGTTGTAGGCCATGATTTCGTTTTGCGAAGGCTCGGTGCAATAGCTGAGCCACGGGTCGACAATGATCTCGAACTGTTCGCGTGCCGGCTCCAAAAACTGGAACTTCCGCAGCATCCAAAAATGGGCCATGTCGGCAATATCGTTGCCGACGGCTTCAGCCAGCTGCGCTCGGTCTAAAACGTGGTCAGTCACGGCATCCTCCTCAAACTGATGAACCTCAATTTGAGCTTACGAGGAGGGTGGGCAGCCACGACCAGCGCGGGCAAAATAGGCCTCCGGCTGCAAACCAGATGCTGACCAAACACTTGACGGGACACTTGACCGAATGAGCGCACCGCAAAGAAACCGCAGGTAGATATAGACAGTCAGTTCACTCATTTGAGGCAAACGCCCGCTACCACCACAGAAAGAGCAGAGTAGCACAGTCGCAAACGTCGACGAATGAACACTTGCACGTCGGCAAATGACAAAGTCGCCTGCGAACTCGCAAGGAGTGTCCCCGAATGCCGGCACATAAGGAACGTCCCCAGCTGCCGGCACTTGGGGACGTTCCTTTTGGGCCGGCATTCGGGGACAGCCCTTGACGATTCAGCTGTGGACAGCCGCCTTACAGCTCCAGCGCGTCGGCGACTTCGGCAGCGCAGGCCAGGGCGTCGGCCATAGCGTTCACCACGAGCGAGCTGCCGTTACGAGCGTCACCGGCAACATACACCGGCGCGGCATCCACAGCGACGCCGCCAACACGCGCCGCAAGATGCGAGCCCTCGGCGGCCATCACAGGCAGCGGACGACCAGCAGTGGCAACGGGCACGCCAACGGCGTCGAACACACCGTGCTCTGGGCCCGTAAAGCCGCAGGCGATGAGCACCAGCTGGGCCGGCACCTCGTGCTCGGAGCCCGCGATGCGCTCGGGCTTGCCAGCCGACCAATCCAGATCGACCACGCGCAGGCCCGCGGCCGCGCCCTTCTTGTCCAGCAGCACCTCGAGCGTATCCACGCCCCAAGCGCGCATCTCGCCGCCCATGACAGCGATGGCCTCCTGCTGGCCGTAGTCGGTCTTCTTAACGTTTGGCCACTGCGGCCAGGGGTTGCTCGCCGCGCGCGCATCAGGCGCCGCCGGCAAGAACTCAAACTGGCGCACGCTGCGCGCACCCTGACGTACCGCGGTGCCCACGCAGTCGTTACCGGTATCGCCGCCGCCAATGACCACGACGTCCAGGCCGTGTGCATCGACGACAGGCTCGCCGCCATCGAGCACCGAGACGGTCGAGGCCGTCAGGTAGTCCACGGCATACACCACGCCGGGTGCGTCAATATTCTCAGCAGCCAGCCCACGCGGGGCGCGAGCACCGGCAGCCACCACGACGGCGTCAAAGCCATTGAGCTTGGCCGCCACCGCAGGGTTCGTAACGTCAGCACCCAGCTCGAACACAATGCCCAGCTCGCGCATGAGCGCCACGCGACGCTCGACCACGGACTTCTCGAGCTTCATGTTGGGAATGCCGTACATGAGCAGACCGCCCGGGCGGTCGTCGCGCTCAAACACAGTCACGCGGGCCCCACGACGCGCAAGCTCCCATGCTGCCACCAGACCAGCGGGACCGGAGCCCACCACGGCAACCGTGGGTGCACCCTCCCCTGCCGGCTCAAAGCGGTGCGGACCGCCATTTGCCCACTCATGGTCGCTAATCGCGCGCTCGTTGTCATGGATCGTCGTGGGCTGGCCATCGACCGAGCCCAGGTTGCATGCGGCCTCGCACAGCGCCGGGCACACGCGACTCGTGAACTCGGGCATGGGCGAGGTGAGTGACAGGCGCTCGGCAGCCTCGTCCCAACGGCCGCGGTACACCAGCTCGTTCCACTCGGGAATCAGGTTGTGCAGCGGACAGCCGCTCGGACGTGCCTTGCCAAAGCTCGCGCCCATCTGACAAAACGCCACACCGCACATCATGCAGCGACTCGCCTGGGCACGGCGCGCGTCGTCGTCGAGCTCCACGTACAGCGGATCGAAATCGCGGCTGCGCTCCTCCACGGGGCGCAGCTCATGGGTCACGCGATCGATATCAAGAAAAGCACCGGGCTTACCCATGGCACTTACGCCTCCTTCTTGGTCGAAGCAACAGAGCTGGCGGTGGCGGGCGCAGCGCCAGCGACACCACCCGCCACATCAAAGCGAGCGACATCCGCGGCACTCGCGCGGCCGGTCACAATGTCAAACGCCAGCTCCTCGGCCTGCGCATGCGTCTTGCCCACGGCCTCGGCGGCGGCGACAATCGCCAGCACGCGCTCGTACTCGGTTGGAATGACCTTCACAAAGTGCTTGCTCATCGTCTCAAAGCTGTAGAGCAGCTTAATACCGCGCGGGCTCTGCGTCGCGTCCACGTGCTCCTGGATGAGCGCACGAATCTGCGCAAGCTCACCGGCCGTCGGGGCTTTAAGCTCAACGCTCTCGTGGTTCACACGGGCATCGAGCGTGCCGTACTGGTCAAAGACGTAAGCCACGCCGCCCGTCATGCCGGCGGCGAAGTTCTGCCCGACCTCGCCCAGGATGAGCGCCAGACCTCCCGTCATGTACTCGCAGCCATGGTTGCCGCAGCCCTCGACCACCACCGTGGCACCGGAGTTGCGTACGCCAAAGCGCTGGCCGGCCAGGCCGTTAATGAAGCCGCGGCCACTCGTAGCGCCAAAGAACGCAACGTTGCCCACGATGATGTTCTCGTCGAACTTGTAGGTCGCATGCGGGTTGGGGCGCACCGACACCTCGCCGCCCGAAAGGCCCTTGCCAAAGTAGTCGTTGGCGTCGCCGCACACGTTGAGCGTAATGCCGCGCGGCAGAAAGGCGCCAAAGCTCTGACCGGCCGAACCATCGCAATCGATGGTGATGGAGCCGGCGGGCAGACCCTCGGGATGCGCCTTGGTCACCGCGTTGCCCAAGATGGTGCCCACGCAACGGTTGACGTTGGCGATATCGGCGCGGAAGCGAATCGGACGCAGGTGCGCACGGGCATCGGCCGTATAGGGCACAAACAACGTGGAGTCGAGCGTCTTGTCGAGCTCACTGTCCGCAGCCATCTGCGGCAGGAAGTGACGACCGTCGGCACCCGGGATGTGGGCACCGAACTCGCAGGTCGCGCTCGCCAGCACGGGCGACAGATCGAGCAGGTTGGCCTTGCGGTTGCCCGGGACCTCAATCTGGCGCAAGCACTCGGGATGGCCGACCATCTCGTCGACGGTGCGGAAGCCCAGGCTCGCCATGACCTCGCGCAGCTGCTCGGCAACAAAGAGCATAAAGTGTTCGACGTGCTCGGGCTTGCCGCGGAAGCCGCGACGCAGGCGGCAGTTTTGCGTAGCGATGCCGGCCGGGCAGGTATCCTGCTGGCAGTCGCGCTGCATGAGGCAGCCCATGGAGATGAGCGGCATGGTCGCAAAGCCAAACTCCTCGGCGCCCAACAGGCAGGCGACAGCAACATCGGTGCCGTCCATGAGCTTGCCGTCGGCCTCGAGCACCACGCGCGAGCGCAGGCCGTTTTGCAGCAGCGTCTGCTGGGCCTCGGCAAGGCCAAGCTCCAGCGGCAGACCGGCGTGCCAGATCGAATCGCGCGCCGCGGCACCGGAGCCGCCGTTGTGGCCGCTGATCAAGATCTTGTCGGCAGCGCCCTTGGCCACACCGGTGGCGATGGTGCCGACACCGGCCTCGCTGACCAGCTTGACCGACACGCGTGCGCCGGGGTTGGCGTTCTTAAGGTCAAAGATCAGCTCTGCCAGGTCCTCGATAGAGTAAATATCGTGGTGCGGCGGGGGCGAGATCAGGCCGATGCCGGGCGTGGACTGACGGACCTCGGCGATCCAGGGGTAGACCTTCTTGCCGGGCAGGTGGCCGCCCTCGCCGGGCTTGGCGCCCTGGGCCATCTTGATCTGAATCTCGAAGGCGCTGCACAGGTAGCGGCTCGTCACGCCAAAGCGCGCGCTTGCCACCTGCTTGATGGCGGAGTTCTTGGAGTCACCGTTGGCCAGCGGGGTCTCGCGACGCGAATCCTCGCCGCCCTCGCCCGAGTTGGAACGACCGTGCAGGCGGTTCATGGCGATGGCCATGCACTCGTGTGCTTCTTTGCTGATGGAACCGTACGACATGGCGCCGGTGTTAAAGCGGCGGACGATGTTGAGCGCGGGCTCCACCTCGTCGAGTGCCACCGGAGTGCGGCCGCTGGCATCAAAGTCCAGCAAGTCGCGCAGACGCACGGCACGGCCGGTGCGGTGCAGGCGAGCGCTGTACTCCTTAAAGGTGTCGTAGCTGTCCTCGCGGCAGGCGGTCTGCAGCAAGTAGACGGTCTGCGGATCGATGAGGTGATCCTCGCCGCCGAGCGGGCGCCACTTGGTCAGGCCCAACGTGGGCAGCTGATCGGGAGCCGGGCTCTTAAGGATAGCGAGTGCGGCGTCGTAGCGCTCGTTTTGCTCGCGCTCAACGTCCTCGACACCCATACCGCCCACACGGCTCACCGTGCCGGCGAAGTACGCGTTGACGAACTCCGGAGTGAAGCCCACGGCCTCGAAGATCTGCGCCGAATGGTAGCTCTGCACCGTGGAGATGCCCATCTTGGACATGATGGAGACGATGCCGGCGGTCGCAGCCTTGTTGTAGTTGGCGATGCCCTGCTCGGCCGTCACGTCCAGGTCGCCGCGTGCCGCCAGATCGCGGATGCACGCATGTGCGTTGTACGGATAGATGCCGCTCGCGGAGTAGCCCACCAGTGCCGCAAAGTCGTGCGGGGATACAGCGTCGCCGCACTCCACCACGATGTCGGCAAAGGTACGCACGCCGGCGCGGATCAGGTGGTTGTGCACGCAGCCCACGGCGAGCAGTGACGGTACGGGCACCTCGCCCGCAGCGGCACGATCGCTCAACACCACGATGTTCACGCCGTCGCGGACCGCGGCCTCAACGTCCTCTGCAAGCTGCTTGAGCGCAGCCTGCAGCGCACCCTCGCCGGCATCGCGGCGGTAGACGGCACGGAAACGGCGGGTCTTAAAGCCCACGCGGTCGATGGCGCAGATACGCTCGAACTCCTCCTCGCTCAGCAGCGGACGCTCCAGGCGCACCAGCTGACAGGCCGTACGGGAGTCCTCGAGCAGGTTGCCGTGGTTGCCCAGGTAGAGCGTGGTCGAGGTGACCATATGCTCGCGAAGAGCATCGATGGGCGGATTCGTGACCTGAGCGAACAGCTGATAGAAGTAGTCAAAGAACGAACGCGTCTTCTTGGACAGGCAGGCCAGCGGCGCATCGATACCCATCGAGGCGAGCGGCGCCTTGCCCTGCTGGGCCATGGGACGCACGACCTCGTCAACATCATCCCAGTGATACCCGAGCTTGGCCATGCACACGGCGGCGGGCACCTCGGCATCCTCGGCGGGCGCGGGCGCGGCGGGCTCATCGAGCGCGTCGACGGTCAGCGTCTCCTCGGCGATCCAATCACGGTAGGGCTTTTCCTTGGCATAGCGGGCGCGCAGCTCGTCGTTGTAGATGACGCGGCCGCGGGCAAAATCGACCTCGAGCATCTGGCCCGGTCCCAGGCAGCCGCTCGTCAGGATGTTCTCGGGGCTCACCTCGATGGTGCCCACCTCGCTCGCCAGCATAAAGCGGCCGTCGCGCGTCACATAGTAGCGGGCGGGGCGTAGGCCATTACGGTCGAGGGCGGCACCCAGGGTACGGCCGTCGGTAAAGGCGATAGCGGCAGGACCGTCCCACGGCTCCATGAGCATGGACTGGTAGGCGTCGTAGGCGCGGCGCTCCTCACTCAGGCTATCGTTGTGGTCCCACGGCTCGGGCAGCAACATGGACGCGGCACGCGTGAGCGGACGACCGTTCATGACCAAAAACTCAAGCACGTTGTCCAGAATCGCGGAATCGGAGCCCTCGCGGTTGATGATGGGCATCACGCGCTCAAGATCATGCTGCAGCACGGGGCTGTACAGGTTGGGCTCGCGGGCGCGGATCCAGTTGACGTTGCCCTTGAGGGTGTTGATCTCGCCGTTATGGATGATAAAACGGTTGGGGTGCGCGCGTTCCCAGCTGGGCGTGGTGTTGGTGGAGTAGCGCGAGTGGACGAGCGCCACGGCCGTCTTGACGGCGGCGTCGTTGAGATCGATGAAGAAGCGGCGCATCTGCGTGGCGACCAGCATGCCCTTGTACACGATGGTGCGCGAGCTCATGGAGCACACGTAGAAGATCTTGTCGCGCAGGGCAAACTCGGCGTCGGCCTTTTTCTCGATGGTGCGGCGGCACACGTATAGGCGGCGCTCAAAGGCATCACCGGCGGGTGTGTCGTCCGGACGGCCCAGGAAGGCCTGCAGGATGGTAGGCATGCAGGCGCGGGCCGTCTCGCCCAGGTCGTGCGGGTCGACCGGCACCTCACGCCAAAAGAGCAGCGGAACGCCGGCTTCGGCGCAGCCCTCCTCAAACACGCGACGGGCATCCTCTACGCCCTTGCCGTCCTGCGGGAAGAACAGCATGGCCACGCCATAGTCGCCCTCTGCCGGCAGAATCTGGCCGCACTTTTGAGCCTCTTTGCGGAAAAAGTGATGCGGAACCTGGAACAGGATGCCGGCGCCGTCGCCGGTGTTCTTCTCGAGTCCCGTACCGCCGCGGTGCTCCAAGTTGACCAGAATGGACAGCGCGTCGTCCAGAATCTGGTGATGGCGCTCACCGTTGATATCGGCAAGCGCGCCGATGCCACACGCATCGTGATCGAATTCGGGGCGATAAAGGCCCTGCTGCTGAGCGGAATCTGCCTGCATCGCGATCCTCCCCTAGATATTTAGACAGTCAGTTGAATAGGCATACTAGGAGCATCGCCGACCCGTTGTGTTTCCCGCCCGTTTCGAAACAATCGCGTAACGCACGCCCTACGAGTGGACACCGCCGACCTCAAGGACGACAACAAGGGCCCCAAGTTCGGCCCGTAAGCTCACCGCTTCAAACATCTCAATCTGTAACAGGAGGAGCCGATTTTGGCGCTTAGATGTTACAGGTTGAGATTTTCTGCAGGACAGTTTTGGTTTGTCTCAATCTGTAACACGAAGGGCCGGTTTTTGCAGCTAACTGTTACAGATCGAGATTTTCCATAGGACCATTTCTTCCTGCCTTGATCTGTAACACCTAGGCCCAATTTCCATTCCTAGTTGTTACAAATCGAGACATTTCGGCAACCCCCTTTCCCCACCCCATTCAAATACAACTATTTTGTTAGTCATAGTTAACTTTTGAGCCTAAAACGGGTATCCTTTGCGGCGTCAAACAAACGGCACACAGGAGCGCACCATGCTCAACCATCTCAAACAACATTTTGGCTCCCGACGCACCGGCGGTCACGGAGGCCTAGACATTGCGCGGCATATCGGCCCCGGGCTGCTCGTGACCGTCGGCTTTATCGACCCGGGCAACTGGGCCTCCAATATGGCCGCGGGCTCGCAGTTTGGCTACGCGCTGCTGTGGATCGTCACGCTGTCCACAATTATGCTCATTGTGCTGCAGCACAACGCGGCGCACCTGGGCATCGCCACGGGCACCTGTCTTGCCGAGGCCACGACACACTACCTCCCCCGCATCGTGGGACACATGGTGCTCGCCAGCGCCTATCTCGCGACCATCGCCACCGCCATGGCCGAAGTCCTGGGTGGCGCGATTGCCCTTCAAATGCTCTTTGGGCTGCCCGTGCGCGCGGGCTGCGTCATCGTGGCGGCAGTATCGATGGCGATGCTCATGACGAGCTCCTACAAGCGCGCCGAGCGATGGATCATCGCCTTCGTAGGCGTGGTAGGACTCTCGTTTTTGGCTGAGCTTACGCTGGTCAAGGTCGACTGGCCGCAGGCCGCCGCAAGCTGGATCACACCCAGTATGCCCACCGACTCGGCCGCGATTATCGTAAGTGTCCTAGGCGCGGTTGTTATGCCTCACAACCTCTTCCTGCACTCCGAGGTCATCCAATCCATGCACTTCGAAGGCCAAGGCGAGCAGGTTATCGAGGAACGTCTGCGCTACGAGCTCTTCGACACGCTCTTTTCGATGGGCGTGGGCTGGGCGATCAACTCGGCCATGGTCATCCTGGCCGCAACGACCTTCTTTGCGCACGGCATTGTCGTAGACGACCTCGCCGTCGCAGCGGACACGCTCTCCCCCATTCTGGGCCCGGCAAGCTCGACCATCTTTGCGGTGGCACTGCTGTTTGCGGGCATATCGAGTAGTGTGACGGCGGGCATGGCGGCGGGCACCATCACCGCGGGCATGTTCGACGAGGAATACGACATCCACGACCGACATTCCTCGATCGGGGTGGCGGCTTGTTTCGTCGGCGCAGTGGCGGCGTGCTTGGTCGTCCCAAATCCTTTTGAGGGTCTCATCTGGAGTCAGGCGCTGCTGTCGCTTCAGTTGCCGATTACGGTCTTTGTGCTCATACGGCTCACCAGCTCACGCCGTGTCATGGGCAAATACGTCAACTCGCGCCCGCTCAACGCGCTGCTCGTAGGGATCGGTGCCATCGTGACGATTCTCGACATCGTGCTGCTAACGGGAATGTAATTGGGATGGCGTGGCTGTCCAGATATAACGTCTTAATCTGTAACACGTGAGACCGTTTTAAACCGTCAGATAAATCAGAACCACCCTTAAAAAGGGTGGTTTGCTCTTAGGGTATAACCCACGGGCCCCGGGCTCGCGTCTAAAGGCGCGGGCCCGGACTTCGTCCAGGCCTAGTGCATCTTGACCCGTGGCGCGCCGGTCGAACCGGCGGGATCACCCCCTCTTGAAGGGGTCCTCGTACTCCTTCACGCTCAGCTTGTCCAGCGCGATGTCGTGGGACTCCTGCTCCCTGATGTACTTGGCGATCGTCGCCT
>DBEYYU010000068.1:0-8398 GCA_048184855.1 Collinsella aerofaciens | reverse complement strand
CAAGGTTGACAGCGTTCTTCCTGTTCACTCTGTATCGTTTTCAGGGTTCGTTCAAAAGGTAGATTGGGATTGCCGTGGGGGTTTAGCTCAGCTGGGAGAGCGCGGGCTTTGCAAGCCTGAGGTCAGGGGTTCGATCCCCCTAACCTCCACCATGATGGACCTGTAGCTCAGTTGGTTAGAGCGTCCGGCTGATAACCGGGAGGTCACAAGTTCGAATCTTGTCAGGTCCACCATCAAAACTGTGAAGAGCCCTGGGGCATTGCCTCGGGGCTTTTTTCTTGTCTGCGATAAATCTCATTTTGGTTTTGTGTGCTGTGCGAAAGTTTGGGTAGTATAGCTATTCAATGCGGCGGACTGCCGCGTGTTAACCGCTACGTACCGGAGGTGTTCCATGGTTCGTGTCGACATAGAGACCATCGTCATGGCCGCCGGTCCCGTGCCATCGCTTATCGTGCTTCGCGAGCGCTGCAGCAAATCGGACTCGCCCGCGCCACTGCGTTCCCTTTCCATTCAGACTGGTTCGTTTGAAGCTGCTGCCATCAGCCGCGGCATCGATAGCGGTCGCGCCGAGCGCCCGATTACCCATGACCTGTTGCTCGATACTGTTGGTGCCCTGGGTGCCAAGCTCGAACGCATCGAAATCGTTCGCGCCGAGCCGCCCGTGTTTTACGCGACGGTTGTCGTGTTGGCCGATGGCAACGAGCATAAGATCGATGCGCGTCCGAGCGACGCCATCGCCCTCGCCGTACGCAGTAATGCCCCCATGTTCGTTGAAGACGACATCATGAATCGCCTGGGCACCGTTTCTGCCCATGCCGAGGAAGTCGACGACGAGCGGGAGTTCGAGAAGTTCGACGAGTTCGTCCATACGCTCTCCCCCGATGACTTCTAAATGCGGGGCGTCCAGGCTGCGGAGCGTTCGCTGATGGCCGGCGGTATGTCGGCTGAGGCGGCGACCATTGCGCGCGAGGCCCAGATGCGCTCGGAGGCTTCTGAGGCGGCTCGCATTGCCTATGTGACGCAGGCCCGCACGCTTCGCGAACGCCGCGGCTCGTTTATCAAGATGGTTGTCGTCTCCGCCCTTGTCGCGGCAATCTGTTCGCGCCTTCGTGGTACAGTTGGTGCGCTTGGGTTTTCGATCTCTACGGGCCTTATGATCTGGGGCGTGGTCGATGCGGTCATGCTGACCAGTCAGATCAAGGTGCTCGACAAGCGCGCGATGGATATGATGCGCGCCCGCGACGCTGCCGCTAAGATCGCTGCTGAGGCACAAGAACTGTAACGACGCCAGACTCGATGGGAAGGTCTAAAGATGGCACAGGATATGCAGGACGCCGGTAACGTCTCCGCCGAGCTCGACGCCATGGTGTGCGATCTGATCGGCGCGTTCTTGGACGACCTTGCCGCCGGTGAAAACCCTGGCGTGGTCGTGGCAATTGAGGACGCCGCTTCCAACCGTTATCTGGCGGCGCTCGACGAGGACGGCGAAGAGGCGTGCCTCGAGGCGGCCACCAACTTTATCTCCGAGCACAAGATGGGTCTTAAGGACGAGGGCCTGGGCCGTATCGCTCGCTATGCCATCGGCTACACCGGCTGCGTCGAGATTGACGGCGGCTATCACGATGCTCTGCTCGTGAGCTTCTTCGAAACCACGCTCGAGAGCGGTTTTTCGGCATATGTGCTGTATGAGGGCATGGGCGCCGCCGATGGTTTTATGTGGAGCGACCCTGAACCTGCAGGTGAGGAAACCTCTCTCATCTAAAATCGCTAAAATAAACGAGTTTTCGGTAAAAGGCTCAATATTCCCGCCGAGCGTTGCATTGCTGGGTGGGTCGCATACGCGTGCCGGTTGTATATAGATAGAAGATAGGGGAACTACATGCGCGTAGACAATCTGAGGAACATCGCCATCATCGCTCACGTCGACCACGGCAAGACGACGATGGTCGACAAGCTCCTGCGTGCCACGGACGCCTTCCGTGCCAACCAGCAGGTCGAGGACCGCGTCCTGGATTCCAACGACCAGGAGCGCGAGCGCGGCATTACGATTCTCGCCAAGAACATCTCTATCGAGTACAAGGACGTCAAGATCAACGTCATCGACACCCCGGGCCACGCCGACTTTGGCGGCGAGGTCGAGCGCGTGCTGCGTATGGCCGACGGCGCCCTGCTGCTGGTCGACGCCTTTGAGGGCCCCATGCCCCAGACCCGCTTCGTGCTGCGTCACGCTATCGACACCGGCCTTAAGATCATGATCGTCATCAACAAGATCGACCGTCCGGGCGCCAACCCCGAGAAGGCCTACAACGACTGCCTGGACCTCATGGCCGACCTGGGCGCCACCGACGACCAGCTTGAGTTCGCCATGGAGCACGTGGTCTACGCCAGCGCCATGAACGGCTTTGCCCGTCTTGACCCTAACGACGGCAACATGGACATGTACCCGCTGCTCGATATGATTATCGACGACATGCCCGCGCCCGAGGTTGACGAGAACGCCCCGCTGGCCATGCAGTGCGTGACCATCGACCACTCCAACTTCGTCGGCCGCATCGGTATCGGCCGCGTGTACTCTGGCGCCATCCACCAGGGCGACCAGATCCTGGTTGTCAAGAACGACGGCTCCAGCGCTACCGCCACCGTCAAGCAGCTCTTTACCTTCGACTACCTGGGCCGTACCGAGTGCCAGGAAGTCGGCGCCGGCGACATCGCCGCTGTCGTGGGTATCGACCGCACCGATATCGGCGATGTCTACACCGATCCCGAGAACCCTGTCGAGCTCGAGCCCATCGAGATCGACCCGCCGACCCTGTCCATCGTCTTTGAGGCTTCGACCTCCCCGCTTGTCGGCCGCGACGGCGACATCGTGGGCGCCCGTCAGCTCAAGGAGCGCCTGTTCAACGAGGCCGAGAACAACGTGACCATGAAGATCGAGGAACTCGAGGACAAGAGCGGCGTCGAGGTCTCGGGCCGCGGCATTCTGCACCTGTCCGTTCTGATGGAGTCCATGCGCCGCGAGGGCTTTGAGTTCCAGGTCGGCCGTCCCCGCGTTCTGTTTAAGAAGGACGAGAACGGCAACAAGATGGAGCCCGTCGAGCAGGCCGTCGTCGAGTGCCCGGACGAGTACTCGGGCAAGGTCGTTGAGGTCTTCGGTACCTCCGGCGGCATCATGACGAGCATGGATACCTCGGGCATCGTGACGCACCTCGAGTTTAAGATCCCGACCCGCGGCATCATGGGTCTTAAGAACCGCATCATGAACGTTACCCACGGCGAGGGCGTGTTCTACCACACCTTCCTGGAGTATGGTCCTTACGCCGGCGAGATCGGCAACCGCCAGAACGGCGCCATGATTTCCATGACCACCGAGAAAGCCGTTGCCTACGCTCTTGGCACGCTGCAGGAGCGCGGCCAGCTGTTTGTTGAGCCGGGCACCGAGTGCTACGAGGGCATGATCGTGGGCGAGCGCAGCAAGGCCGGCGACATGGTCGTCAACATCGCGCGTACCAAGAACCTGGGCAACCAGCGTTCCTCGACCTCCGATATCTCCGTCCAGCTGGTGCCGCCTCGCACCTTCTCGCTGGAGGAGGCGCTGGAGTACATCGCCGACGACGAGCTGGTGGAGATTACTCCCAAGAACATTCGTCTGCGCAAGCGTCTGCTCAACGCCACCGACCGCAAGAAGGCCGCCGTCCGCGCCGGTCAGGTCAACAAATAAGCGCTGGGCTTTATAGCGTCTAACAAGAAAGGGCGTCGACCGCGATGGTCGGCGCCCTTTTTGGTGCAAGGGGGACGGGTTAGTTTGCACCACAGCTGGGGCGACTATCCCTCCGATTGGCTTCCCAGTCAAAGTAAAGTTGTTTAAACATATACATAATTCCACTGAATATAGCCGGTATGATGCAAAACTGTTAACAGATAAATATCAACTGGTATTAAATTAAAAGACCTATTGACCTGCGGTTTACATGATTGGTATCTATATATTATTTTATGCATTGTGGCATAGACGAACCGTCTTAGAAGGTGCTCCCCAATGGGTTCTTGCAATGCGCTAGGTAGGTTCTCGTTGATGTTGGGGCTTGTGCTCGATCCGACGATTCGCCGTATTCCACACTGTGTTGTAGGAATTAGGGGACAACTATGGACGTACACCGCTCACGGTCGCTGGGTATGGCGGCTCTGATTTTCATTTTGATTAGCCTCACCGCCGCAGTATTTCACGGCGCAGCCCCCGTGCGCGCCGAGGATGTGACGACGCCGACGCCGATTGAGATCAACGGCGATACGGCAACGGTTGAGGTCAAGCTGTATACCGATGAGAACCATAATAAGCCTTTGGGTGATACTGCCGTAACGTCTACTTCGAAGCTCTACGGAGCTTTTTCGGCACAATTTAAAAGCGGTAAGGCGCCTTCGTCTGGGAACAACATCGCTGTCTATGAGCTGCCAGGCACCATCGTCGTCGATGACGCAGGTGGCAACCTCATGGAGGGTCCGGAATCTTCTGCCGCCCAAGCTGGCACGTGGAAGATCGAAGGTAATAAGGTTGTCTTTACGTTTGACAAGGGCTGGCTTGAACGGAATCCTGCGAACATTCATGTCGCGGCAAACTTCTCGTTCCAGCTTAAAAACAAGAATGTCGGTTCTGGTAGCAACGCATCTGTCGTGTTTCCTGGTGCGGGAACGATCAATATCCCTACCAAAGACGGCAAAGTCACAGGGACGAAGTCGGGGACCTTCTTCCAGGGAGTAGATGGCGTGGCCAAGGTTACCTGGACCGTTAAACTCACCGTCGAGTCGTATGCCACGAATGTCAAGTTAACCGACGCGCTGGGCGACAACTTCAACTTTGTGATAGGCAGCTTCGCACTCGACGGCACGAAGCTCGAACCCCAGCCGAAGATCGACAGCCAGGTCGCGACCCTCGACAGCCTGGGCAATCTTTCCCAAGGCGACCACACGATCACGTACGAAACGGAGCTGAAGAGCGGCGTTTCGGCAAACAGCGGCGATTTGATCAAAGCTGACAATACGGCAATGTGGAATTGGGCTGGTTCAACCGACGGCGACAACAAAACAGCTACGGCTGAGCCTGTTACATTCGGCTACGACATGATTGACAAGTCCAACGGATCGGGCACACCGTCGGACATCAAGTGGACGGTCAAGCTCAACCAAGGCAAGCTCAAGGCCGACATGAGCGGATACATGTTCACCGATAATCTGGACGGAAAACAGACGTATACGGGCAACTTTACGGTTTACAAAGGCGACTCGGAGGCGAGCGGAGTCAAGATTTGTGAAAGAAAACTTGAACCTAAGGATAATTTCTTTTCCTATACGTTCCCGAACAACCTTGAGGATAAGTACGCCACCTACTGCATCGTTTATCACACCAAGATGAACGATACGAGCTCGTACGACACCGTGCGCAACAACGCGACCATCGAGCGTGAAGGCTCCGTTTCCGGTACCGATGAAGGCAGTTTCACGCCGCAGCTGACGGGTGTTGTGCCGATCACCAAGAGGCTCGTGAGATCCAATGAGGCGGCGACGACGGGCAGGGCGACATGGGAGACGAAGGTCGCGCTGAAGGCGATCGTCAATGCGGTCCATCCAGACGAGGTGACGGTGAGGGACACGTTTCAGTCGGCATGGTCGCAGAAACTTGGTGTCGACGAAAGCTCCATTACCATTAAAATCGGCGATACCGTGCTGGAACGGGGCGCCGACTGGAATCCAACGGCTAGCTTTCCGGGTAATGAAACAAAGGAAAACTACGACCTCAAAATCATCGTTACCAACAAAGTGAAAGACGCCCTCGAGAAAGAGGACTACGCCGTTATCACCTACGACACCACATCAGAAGAGCTGTCGGGCTGGTACTCAAACTTTGCGTCGGTCAGCGCGCCGGGCCTGAAATTAAAGTGGTCGTTCACCGAACCCGTCAAGTACGTTGTCAACCAAGAAACGAAGCCCGCGGTCGAGAAGCCGGAAGCGGAGTCGAAGGTGTCTTGGGTTGAGAACTTCGATTGGCATACCGTTGACGGCTCGGATGAGAAGGGCGCCTGGATCGTCGACTGGACGGTGTATGCAAACCGCCAAAAGGGTAATAAGGGCGCAAATGGCGAGTTCGAATACTTTGGAGCTGGAAAGCTGGGCGGGAAACCGCTGAATATCGTTGATAGCCTTCCGGATGGTATGAGCTATGTTGCGAATTCCGCAAAGTATACGCTCGTGCAGAATCCCTATGATAAACATACGGGGCTCCATCGCGGAAGCGAGGCCGAGACGGTCGTTGATAGCCAACCGCTTGTCACCGATAGTGTCAAGAGTGATGGCAACACTGTCACCTTTTCTATTCCTACGACTAAGCTTGAAAGCTATGCCGGTTATGTCAAGCTTACGTATCAGACAGCGGTCAAGCGCGGTGAGCTCGATACCTCCACGAACGAGGTGAAGTTCACCAATTCTGCGCGCGCCGAGTCGGGAAGCAAGAAATTCGACTCTGGCAGTGGTGCTGTCACCATTAAGAACAACGTTATCGAGAAGACCGGCGAACAGGTCGACAATAGCAATCGCATCAAGTACACCATTTTCGTTAACGAGTCAGCTGTCGATCTTAAGAGTGGCGCTGGTGTTCTCGAGCTGGTCGATACCATGGATGCCAAGTGCACGTTGGTGCCGTCGACGCTTAAGGTCTATGAGCGCGTGAACAACGATTGGTCTGAGCTGGCCGATAAGGATTATTCGTCAAAGATGGAGCAGGTCAACAACGAATCTGGCTCATGTACGAGATTGACACTTAACGTGCCCGATGAGAAATACCTCAAGGTCGAGTACGAGGTCATCCCGAGCGGAAATCCTGGCAACAAGGTTCCTCTTTCCAATACCGCCATGCTTACGGGTGTGAAGGACGGTTCTGCGACTGATGATCAAACATGGGAAATTAAAAAAGCTTCTGCCAGCGCAGGTGGCAACGGCTACGGCATCACGATGACCAAGTACGACGCCCAGCAGGTCGGTGCGACGCTCGAGCGTGCGGAGTTTACGCTCTACAGCGTGAATATGGACCAGGTTGCAACGGTGGGTATCGAGAATGCAAGGACTAAGTTTGAAGCCGTCCCCACCGACGCCAACGGCAAAATCTCGTTTGGCGCAGAAGGCAAGGCGATGGTAAATTGCGTGCTCTACCAGCTCGTGGAGACGAAAGCGCCTGACGGCTATGCCGCGGCGGCGCCCACGTGGATCATGCTTAAGGGCAATGCTGACGATGAGGAGTATCAAACTGAGCTCAATAAAGCGAAGAGCATCGTCAAAGACTCCGAAATCATCGGCGATGACAAAAAGGACGAGATCTGGATCTACGACAATCGCCTAACGGGCTCTGCGGTTATTAAAGCAAAGAAAGTGCTTGAAGGTGGCACCTTCAAGGCGGGACAGTTCTCGTTCGAGCTCAAGGATGCCGAGGGCAAGGTGCTCCAGACGGTGACTAATGACGCCGAGGGCAATGTCTCCTTCAACGTCGACTACAACAAGGCCGATACCTACACTTACACCATCTCTGAGGTCGTCCCCGAGGGCGCCGAGAACAACGTCAAGGACCACATCACTTACGACACAGTCGGGCACAATGTCACGGTTAACGTGACTATCGACAATAAAAATGAGTAGCTCGACACCGTCGTCAAGTATGACGATGACTCCCAGGTGCCGCCGACTTTTATCAACAAGTATTCGACCACGCTACCTGAGGCGGGCGGGGCTGGTTTGACTATGACGTATTTAGCTGGTGCTTCGATGCTGTGTTTTGCTGCGACATGGATGCATACTCGTCGCCATCGCGATCAAGGTCGAGGTGGTAGCCGTGAGTAGGCTTTGCCGCCGCTTGTTGGCTATCGCGACAATAGTTACGGTCGCAATGCTCTCTTTTGCGATGTTGCCCGGGATGGCCCGCGCGGCAGGCACTGGAGCCATTACGGTGGACGGTACGGTTGCGACGCGGTATGACGCGTACCGGCTCTTTTCGGCGACCGTTGTCGACGACGCCGATGCTGACCAAAAAATTGCAACTGACGTAACGTGGGCGAATGATGCCGTTTGCCAGGCCGTTCTCCCGGTGCTTCATGACGTGGGGCTTGATAGCTCGGCATCGACGGCGCAAGAGGCTGCCGAATGGATGAATGGCGACGGACACATGACGACCGCGCTGGCGACAAAACTCGCCAGAGCAATTTGCAGATCCGGCGTCCCTTCCGTGGCCCTTAACGCGGGCACGGTGGCCGAGCTGCCCAGCGGATACTGGCTCATCGTCGCCGACGACGACGCCATCGCCCAGGGCGAGGCCGGCACCGCGCCGATCATGGCCCTGGTCGGCGGCAGCGCCGTCACCGTC
>DBEYYU010000067.1:0-32843 GCA_048184855.1 Collinsella aerofaciens | reverse complement strand
TTCTTCGTTTAAGGCTGGTCATTTAAGTCTGTACCCAATGAGTAGGTGCGGAAAGGGTGTGAATGTTTGATTTACGCGCTATGATGTGCCCTTGCATAGAGAGCCCGGCGGAATGGTAACGGTCGCCGGGACACGTTTTTGAAAGGACAATCATGTCAGAAGAACTTCGTTCCATCCCGCCCCAACACGGGTCCTTTGTTTTTACGTCGGAGTCGGTGACCGAAGGTCATCCCGATAAGATCGCTGACCAGATCAGCGACGCCGTCCTCGACGCAATCCTCGCCAAAGAAATAGAGCTCCAGGAGCAGGGCTACATCGCCCCCAACGGCGTGCCCGCCAACGTGGAGAACGTCCGCTGCGCCTGCGAGACCCTCGTGACCACCGGCACCGTCATCGTTGCCGGCGAGATCCGCACCCAGGCCTACGTCGACGTGCAGGAAATCGCCCGCGGCGTTATCCGCCGCATTGGCTACAACCGCGCCAAATTCGGTTTTGACTGCGATACCTGCGGCGTTATGAGCCTCATCCACGAGCAGTCGCCCGATATCGCCCAGGGCGTCGACGAGTCCTTCGAGACCCAGACCGGCGCTACCACCGACCCGATCGACCTGATCGGTGCCGGCGACCAGGGCATGATGTTTGGTTATGCCTCCAACGAGACCAAGACCCTCATGCCCATGCCGCACTACCTGGCAAGCCGCCTGGCCGAGCGCCTGGCTGCCGTGCGCCACGACGGCACCCTCGCCTATCTGCGTCCCGACGGCAAAACCCAGGTCACCGTGCGCTACGAGGAAGGCAAGCCCGTCGAGGTCACGACCATCGTTATCTCCACGCAGCACGCCGCCGAGATCGAGGACATGGGCAAGATCAAGACCGACCTCATCGAGCACGTCATCACCCCGGTCATGGCCGCCGAGAACATGCCGTGGGATAATGCCGATATCTACGTGAACCCCACCGGTCGCTTTGTCGTGGGCGGCCCCATGGGCGACACGGGACTCACCGGCCGCAAGATCATCGTCGACACCTACGGCGGCTACGGTCGTCACGGCGGTGGCGCCTTTAGCGGCAAGGACTGCACCAAGGTCGACCGCTCCGCCGCGTATGCCGCGCGCTGGGTCGCCAAGAACGTGGTCGCCGCCGGTCTGGCCGACCGCTGCGAGGTCGAGCTTGCCTACGCCATCGGCGTTTCCAAGCCTCTTTCAATCATGGTCGACACCTTCGGTACCGCGCATGTTGCCGAGGCCAAGATCGTTGAAGCCGTAGAGAAGACCTTCGACCTGCGCCCGGGCGCAATCATCCGCGACCTAGACCTGCGCCGCCCCATCTACGAAAAGACGGCAGCCTACGGTCACTTCGGCCGAGAAGACGCCGACTTCACCTGGGAAAAAACCGACCGAGTCGAAGAACTCAAGGCAGCCTGCGGCCTGTAAGCTTGCGAGAAAAGCTACAGCCAAATAACAACGCACCAAAAGAAGTACCGGACCCAACCGGTACTTCTTTTTTATTTAAAGGTGGTGAAGATGAGCCTACCTGGGACATGGAATAAATCACAGGCCGATAAATTTTGCAGCAGAGCGACTCCAACCATGTATCCTAAGTTCCGAGGGCTTTGGTATTTGGTCGATCGCGAGTTCCGCACGAGACGGAGGCCACTTAATGTGGCCTCCGTGCGAGCCAGGACTGTAGAGCAGGCGACCAAATACCAAAGCCCTCGGAACGACGGGACAAGTATGCCCCGCCCCTCGGGACGACGGGATAGATAAGGAGCATCCATGGCAGGCAAGCCGCAAACACTAGCTACGACCTCGGCATTCGAGATCTTGGGCCCCGTCATGGTCGGCCCCAGCTCGTCGCACACCGCCGGCGCCCTGCGCTGCGCACAGGTTGCCGCCAGCCTGCTGGAAGGTCGCATCACCAAGGTCACCTTTGGCCTGTGGAACTCCTTCGCCCACACCTACCGCGGCCACGGCACCGACCGTGCGCTCGTCGCGGGCATCCTGGGCCTCGACACCGATGACGAGAATATCAAGCAGGCCTTCGACCTCGCTCGCGAGCAGGGCCTCGAATATCACTTTGACATCAAAGGCGACGACGCCTCCATCCACCCCAACACCGTCGACATCGAAATGGTCGACGACACGGGCGCCACGGCACAGGTTCGCGGCGAGAGCCTGGGCGGTGGCAAGATGCGCATCAGCCGCATTAACGGCGTCGGCGTCGACATCTCGGGCATGTATTCCACGCTCTTCGTTGCGCACAAGGATGTCCCCGGTGTACTCGCCGCGCTCACCAACCTGCTCGCCTACGCCCACGTGAACATCGCCTTCTGCCGCACCTACCGCACCGAAGTGGGCGGCCAGGCCTACTCCGTATTTGAGACCGACGGCACGCCCGACGACACCGTCGTCCCCATGCTGCGCAAGCTCGACAATGTCGATTACGCAACGTTTATCGAGCTCCCCGGTTCTGCCTCGTCGCTCTCCCCCGGCGTCTCGGCCAAGGAAATCTTCGACGACGGCGAGCAGCTGCTCGATGCGTGCGAGGAACTGGGGCTCAGCATCGGCGCTGTCATGGCCGTGCGCGAGGCGCGTCTGACCGGCGAGGCCCACGCCGTCGCCGCCATGCGCCGCGTGCTCGACGTCATGCGCGAGGAGACCACGGCTCCCATCGCCAATCCGCAGCGATCGCTCGGCGGGCTTATCGGCGGCGAGGCCAAGCTCGTCGAAGCCACCAGCCGCAACGATTTGAGTGCAAGCCTGATGGGCCCCGTTCAGACCGACGCCGTGGCCCGCGCCATGGCCGTGCTCGAGCGCTCCGCCACGATGGGTGTGATCGTCGCAGCTCCGACGGCAGGCTCCGCGGGTGTTGTGCCCGGCTGCGTGCTGGCGCTCGCCGATCGTCTGCAGCTCGACGACGAGCAGGTCATGGACGCGCTCTACTGCGCAGCCGCCATCGGCCTCAACCTCACCACAAGCGCCTGCGTTGCCGGCGCCGAGGGCGGCTGCCAGGCCGAGGTGGGAAGCGCCGCCGCCATGGCAGCCGCCGCTCTGGTGCAGATGCTCGGCGGCACGCCCGAGCAGGCGCTCGACGCCAGTTCCATCGCGCTGAGTAACCTGCTGGGCCTCGTTTGCGACCCCGTCGGTGGCCTCGTGGAGGTGCCCTGCCAAAACCGCAACGCCATCGGCGTGGCAGCGGCCTTTAGCTCGGCACAACTCGCCCTCGCAGGCATTAAGAGTTTAGTGCCGTTTGACCAGATGGCACATGTCATGCTCTCGGTGGGTCACGCGTTGCCGGCCACGCTGCGCGAGACGGCAAAGGGCGGCATCGCGCAGGCTCCGGCCGCACTTTCGGCCTGTGCAAAATGCGGTGTGTGCGGATAACGGCAAAGAACGACTCAAAGGTGGGACAAATGTCCCACCTCTTTTGAATGCCACCGTTTCCGTACCACAAACAGCAGGGCAATCGCTATAATGCAAGCCCAGTAAAAACACGATGAACCGCAAGGCGAAAATCGAAGGATATGCATACGATGTCGCAAAACGATCGAACTCAACTGATTCCCGATCCGCAGCAGCCGAGCAGGCACACCGGCGGCGTTCAATCGCCGCGTCCTATCGCGCCGAGCCACGGTCAGCAGCGTAGTGCAGCAAACGCTTCCCAACACCCGAACCAACAGCGACAGCAGCGTCAACAACGTCAGCAGCGCCGGGCAAACGGCAATGCGCCCAAGCAGCCCCCCACGCACGCTCGAGGCGATCGCGGCCCCGCGCGCAAACCCGCCGAGAACAATAAGTCGGGCAAAAAGACGACGTTCTTTGTCGTCCTGGGCCTAATCGTCATTGTCTATATCGTAGGCGTCGTAGCGTTTTCGCAGGTAGCCTACCCCAACACCACCATCGCCGGCGTCGACGTCTCGTTCTCCAACGTTTCGTCTGCCGCCACCAAGGTCAATTCGGCATGGAAGCACTATAAGCTCGCCGTGACAGGCGATGACTTTAGCTGGACCTATCAGCCCGAGTCCGATGAGCCCATCGTCGACGGCGAAGCTGCCGCAAAAGAAATCATCAGCCACAACGAAGCCTTTATATGGCCGGTCCGTCTTGTGGAATCCTTAAGCGGCAAGACCAAAACAACCGCTACCTCCAACGAAGTCGATCTTGATCAAGACGTCGACCTGTCCATGCTCTCCGACACCTTTGACCAAAAGCAGTTTGAGGAGGATCTGGGCGCCGCCATCGACGAGTTTAACGAGGGCCGTTCGGGCACGTTCGAGGCCAATAGCTCCTATGACGAGCAGGCCGGCAAGTTTACCGTCGAGAAGGCGCGCTCCAACGAAAAGCTCAACCGCGAGCATGTCATTAAGTACGCCGAGCTCGAGCTTGCCTCGCTGACCGAGACCGTAGATCTTTCCAAGCTCGGCAACGATGCCTATGAGCCACTCAATGGAACGCTGACCGATGATCAGATTCAGGCCGCATGCGATGCCGCCAACAACTTCCTGGGCGTCAACGTGACCCTCAAGCTCAACGGCGAGGATGCCGGCAAGGTTGATGGCAGCTCCGTGTTGCAGTGGATCAGCTTTGCCGATCCGGCCAACCCCACGCTCGATACGTCGCAGATCAGTAGCTGGGCAGCCGAGCTCGCCAACGGCTTTAATACCGTGGGCTCCACTCGTTGGTGGACGCGCGCCGATGGCAAGCAGTGCGCCGTCGAAGGCGGCGACTTTGGTTGGTCCATCGACAGCAGCTCGCTCGCCAAGCAGGTCGAGGACGCCATTAACAACAAGCAGACCGGCGAAATCGAGATCAAGTACTCCCAGAAGGCCGACACCTTTACCGCAAAGGGAGAGCCTGACTGGAAGGCATACATCGACGTCGATCTGTCCGAGCAGCACGCGCGCTACTACGACGAGAGCGGCAATATCGTGTGGGAGGCCAACTTTATTTCCGGCAAACCAGGCGAAGACGCCACCCCCGAGGGCGTGTGGCAGATCAACAGCAACGACGGCGGCAGCACCCTGATCGGAGCCAAGGACCCCGAGACCGGTAAGCCCAAATATGAGAGCCCGGTGAGCTACTGGATGCCGTTTGAGGGCAACAAGATCGGCTTCCACGATGCCACCTGGCAAAACGACAAGAGCTTCGATAACGCCGAGTCGTACAAGTGGTGCGGCAGCCACGGCTGCATCAACCTGCGCCTGGCCGACGCCAAGGCACTTCACGACTGCATCAAAGTCGGCCTGTGCGTGGTTGTCCACTCGTAGTGCAACGCGCGCATTCCTACAACGTGGAACCGCTGCGACCAATCTAACAGTTCCGAAAGAAACCGTCCTATGCGCCCGCCCCAACCGGTGGGCGCATATACTTATCGAGGTACTTTCTATAAAGGAGACGCTATGCCGAATGTCCCCACGATCACCCCGGGCCCGGATGATACCGAGCACACGCCCGAAGATGTCACCGAAACGATTCCTCTGATTACAGACGTACATGCCGATAAGCAGAACGGACGCGCGAACGATGCGACCGAGATTTCCGATGAAGAGGCATATGCCAAGCTCAAGGCAAAACGTGCCGAACGTCGACGCAAAAAGCTGATTCGACGCGGTATTGCCGTCGGTGTCGTAGGTGCCATCGCGCTCATTGCCATTGTCGCAACCCTGGTTATCAATGCGCAGCCTCAGAGCGCTAGCGGGCCTGTGACCGACATGGTGACCGAGGGCACGTTTACCACAACAGTCGAGGCGAAAGGCCAGCTCAAACCCATTTCGTCCTCAGTGGTCTCCCCTTCTGTCGACGGCACGGTCGATTCGATCAACGTGCAGGCAGGCCAATCCGTTAACGAGGGCGACGTGCTTATGACCATTAAAAACGACGAGCTCGATCGCAATGTTGCCGAGGCGCAGCGTGCAGTTGCTGCCGCTCAGGAAGACCTCACCAACGCACAGAAAGCCGCAGCTGCCGCGCAGGCCACCCCAACGACGGACGTCGAGGGAGCTTCCGCAGGGGCTGGCGTCTCCGCCGCATCAGCGGACACGAACCCCGTATCGGCCGCGCAGCGCAGCCTCGCATCAGCCCAGGCAAACCTCGACCAGACGAACGCCAAGGCCTCCAGTCGCACGGTCACGGCCCCGAGCTCGGGTAGCATCGTGGAGCTCAATGCCAAAGTGGGCGCCACGGTTACAGGCGGCATGATAATGGGCGAAAGCGATACGAGCGGCGGCAAGCAGTGCATGCAGATCGCCGACCTGTCCAAGATGAAGGTGACCGTGCAGGTGGGCGAAAAGGACATCGCCAAGATCGCCGTTGGGCAGAGCGCCAACGTCACGTATCCCGCGTTTCCCGATATCGTGAGCCAGGGCACCGTCACGGCTATCGCGTCGGTGGCAAACTCCGACGCCGCCAACAGTGGCGGCGGCAGCGTAACCTTTAACGTCGATATTCTCATTGAGGCGCCCGACGCGCGCCTGAAGCCGGGCATGACGGCCGAGGTCACGGTGGTGACCGAGCAGCTCGACGACGTGGTGATGGTGCCGACGATGGCGCTCATGACCGAAGACGGCGAACATTATTATGTCAACGTGGCGACTGATAACGAGGGCAAGCAAACCCGTCGCGTGAAGGTGACCGTCGTGACGCAAAACGACAACGAAGCCGTAGTCGGTAAGACACAGGTCAAGCGCGACGACCAGGGCAACGAGATCAACCCCAACGTGCCGGTTACCAAGCTGCGCGATGGCGACACCCTCGTCATGGACACCGGAGCGGACGCAACGGCTGACGGCGGCTACGGCGCGGATTCGGGCAGCATGTCTGCCGACGAGGGCATGTAATGCGTCCCGTTATCGACATCCGCAACGTGCACCGCATCTTTGAGAGCGAGGCAGGTTGCGCCCACATCCTGCATAACGTGAGCCTGGCGGTAGATCCCGGCGAGTTCGTCGCTATCACTGGCCCCTCGGGCTCGGGCAAGTCAACGCTCATGAACATCCTGGGCTGCCTGGACAAACCGACGGCGGGCGACTATTACCTGCAAGGGCTCAACGTGGCCGAGCTCGATGATGACGAGCTCACCGAAGTCCGCGCCCTGAGCATTGGCTTTGTCTTTCAGAGCTTCAACCTGCTGCCGCGCCTGTCGGTTATCGAAAACGTCATGCTGCCGCTGGCTTACACCAATGTGCCCCGTAGCCAGCGCGAGATGCGCGCCGTGCACGCGCTGCAGGCCGTCACACTACCGGTCGACCACTGGGACCACCGCATATCCGAGCTCTCGGGCGGCCAGATGCAGCGTGTCGCCATCGCACGCGCCCTCGTCAATGACCCGCCCATCATCCTGGCCGATGAGCCGACGGGAAACCTGGACTCCGCCACTGGAGCGCTTGTAATGGAGACCTTCCATAAGCTCCAGGAGCGCGGCAAAACCATCGTGCTTATCACACATGACCCCGGCATCGCCGCCGAGGCCGACCACGCCGTGACCATCCGCGACGGCCGCATCCACTACGGCGCGTATATTCCACATGCACCGAAGACCCTGCGCAGCGCCGTAGATAGCCTGCCCACGATTTCCGCCTCCGTCAACCCGCCGAAAGGAGAGATGGCATGAGCGCCCGCGATCTCATCCAGGAAGCCCTTCACTCGCTCGAGGCCAACAAGGGGCGCAGCCTGCTCACCATCCTGGGCATCGTCATTGGCATAGCCTCGGTCATCGCCATGACCTCGCTCATCGGCGGCATCCAAAACAGCCTGGTCAACAGCCTAGGCCTCAATGCGGCTCGTATGGTTCAGATCTATTCGTCGCAAGAACTCACCGATTCTGACGTTCAGAAACTTCAAAAACTGGTGCCGCAGATAGAGCAGATCGGCATTGTCGACAGCGCTTATACCGAGTACAAAACCGGCGATAAAAGCTATACCGTCATGGCACAGGGTGTCGATAGCGACATGCTCGACGCCGTGGGGGCCAGCAAGCTCGTTGCGGGGCGTACCTATTCCCAGGCCGAGTCTCAATCAGGCTCGCGCGTGGCGCTCATCAGTCGCGGCGGAGCCGATCAGCTTTACGGCAACGAACAGGATGCGCTGGGGAAAACCATCAAGGTGTCCAACGGCGAGGTGCAGATTGTAGGCGTGATTGATGGCGGCAGCGACTCCATGGGCTCGCTCACGCTGTATATGCCACGCGAAACCATCTCCGGGCTATTTGGCGACGAAAATCCTTCATTCCCCAGCGTGACGGCACTTGCCGCCGAGGGCACGGACATGGATGAGCTCTGCAAGACCATCGAGTCCAAGGTGCGCACGATGAAGGGCATCGCGGAGGATGATGAGAACGACAGTGTATCGGCGACATCCATGAAAAGCGCCATCGATGCGCTCAACTCCTTTATGGGCGCGTTCTCGCTCATCATGGGTGCTGTCGCCAGCATCTCGCTGCTTGTCGGCGGCATCGGCATTATGAACATGATGCTCACCAACGTAACGGAGCGCATCCGCGAGATCGGTATCCGCCGTGCCCTGGGCGCCAGTCGTCGCGATATCACCGCTCAGTTTTTGGCCGAGTCCTCGGCGCTGTGCGTCACTGGCGGCATTCTGGGCGTCGTGATTGGCTATCTGCTGGCCTGGGGGCTCACGTTCTTTGCCGCAAGCTCGGGCATCATGAGCGAGTTTGGAGCCACCGGGACGATCACGCCAAGCTTCTCCATTACGACCGTGTTGATCGCGTTTGCCGTATCGGTCGGCATCGGCGTAATCTTTGGCTTCTACCCCGCTCGACGCGCCGCAAAGCTCGACCCGGTGGAATGCCTACGCTACCAGTAAGTCACCACCAACAAGTTGCGGTGAATTAGAGCGCCTAGCGCGCGAGCTCCCGTAAGAGCGCGTCTTCCACTTCCCGAAGCGAAAGGGCGCCGCCTCCCTCGGCGGGACGGGCGACCACGATGCAGCGCGCTCCCACGTCGCGCGCGGCGGCGAGCTTCTCGGCCGTGCCGCCTACGGTTCCCGAGTCCTTGGTCACAAGCCACTGGGCGCCCACCTGCCGAAGCATCGCCTCGTTGAGCTCGCGGGTGAAGGGCCCCTGCATGCCGATGACGTGCGACGGCGAAAACCCCGCGTCGATGCACTTCGTTATAGCACTGGGCAGCGAGAGCACACGCACGAAGAAGCGCTCCGCGAAATCGGCGACACGCGTGTAGGGAGCAAGCTCCTTGCTCCCCGTCGTGAGAAGCGCGCGACCCGGGTTCTCGGAGAGAAAGCGCGCCGCGCAGGCGATCGACGCGACCGGCACGACGCCTTTGGGCAGCGCCTCGGACGGGCGCGCAAGGCGCAGGCATCGTGCACCCACGGCGAGCGAAGCGGTCCGGATGTTGCCGCTTGCGAGCGTAGCGAAGGGGTGCGTGGCATCGACGACGATGCACGCGCCGGAAAGCTCGCGCTCCATGTCGGCCTCGTCGAGCCTGCCCGCATGCACCTCGATGCCCGGAAGCTCGCCCAAAAGCTCGCCTCCGTACTCGGTTGCCGCGTAGGCACGGGCGGGGATGCCCGCCCCGCTCGCCCATTCGCACAGAAGGCGGCCCTCGGTGGTGCCGGCGAAGATGCGCAGCGCCGGCGGGGATGCGGGCGCCGTCACTTCGGGCCGCCTAGGCGCGTGATCTGGTAGAGCAGCGCGTTCATAATGGCAGCCGCCACGGTCGAGCCGCCCTTGCGACCCCTGGCGACGATGGCCGGCACGCGTCGCGCAAGTAGCTCCTCTTTCGCCTCGACCACATTCACAAACCCGACCGGCACCCCAACGACGAGCGCGGGCGCGATCTTCCCCGCGTCCATTAGCTCGGCGAGTCGCAGAAGTGCTGTGGGAGCGTTACCGACGGCCACGATGAGCGGACCCTCGATGCCGCAAGCTTTGTCCATGCTCGCAACGGCGCGAGTCGTGCCCGCGGCGCGCGCGGCCGCGGCGACATCAGGGTCGGCCATGTAGCACACGGCCTTGCAGCCAAGCTTCGCGAGCGCGGACTTGCTTATGCCTGCGAGCGCCATGTTCGTGTCGGTGAGCACCGTGGCCCCTGCGCGCAGTGCGTCGAGAGCACAGTGCGCGGCGTCATGGGTGAATACGAGGGAATCGGCGTACGAGAAGTCGGCAGTGGTGTGGATGACGCGCTTCACGACGGGCTCTTCAAGCGGCGGGAACGTGCGGCCGCCGAGCTCTTCGGTGATGATCTCGAAGCTGCGCCGCTCGATGTCGCCGGGCGCCATCTCCTTGGAATCCATCTAGTACTCCACTCCTTCCCTTGCACCTATCCCCTGAGCGTAGGGGTGTTTCTCGCACCGCATCTCGGTTATGTAGTCGGCCTTCTCCACGATCTTGCGGGAAGGCGCGCGCCCGGTGAGCGCTACTTCGACGCCGCGCGCGGACATATCGAGCGCGCGGTCCACGAGTGCCTCGTCGACAAGCCCCTTCGAAAGCGCGTCGAGCGCCTCGTCGAGCACGAGCAGCCCCTCCTGCGCGCCCTCGAACTCGTCGAGCGCGGAAGCGAGGTTCCCATCGTGCAGCTCGCACGTCGCGGCAAGTTCTTCCGACGTCATGGACCAGGTAAACTTTTCCGACACCTTCCCCGCGAACACGGGCACGCCGAAATGCTCGGCGAGCAGTCGCGCCTCCCCGCTTTCGCCGTCTTTCAGGAACTGCACGACGACGACGCGGCGGCCTGCGGCGAGCATGCGAAGGGCGAGGCCCATCGCCGCCGTGGTCTTGCCTTTTCCGTCGCCATGATACACGTGGATCATACGCCCTCCTCGATAATGCGGTAGATATACTCCATGTCGAGTGCCCCGCGCACCACGTCGGTCAGGCGGTCGAACTCGCGCGCACGGTGATCGGCCGCGGACGCCGCGCCCGCAGCACCCACGACGCTCTCGGGCAGGCCGCGCAAGCGCGCGAGTGAGCGCGCGAGGGCGAGCGCCACCCCCGGTTCGTCGAACAGGCCGTGGAGATAGGTTCCGAACACGTTTCCGCAGGCCGCGCCTTCTGGTTTGCCGCCAATCGTGCCCGCAGGGGCGCAGGAGACGGTCGTTTCGCCGTCGTGAATCTCGTACCCGCACGCCGTCATGCCGTTCCACACCGAGAACGCGCCTTGGGCGCCCGTGATGCGCAGCTCCGACTGGGCGAGGCGCTTTTCCTCCTTGAACACCGTACTTGCAGGGATGAGCCCGAGCCCGCGCGCGGTGCCAGCGCCTTCCCTGCCGTGCGGGTCGGAAAGCTCGTCTCCCAAAAGCTGGTAGCCTCCGCATATGCCGAGCACCGGCGTGCCCGCGCCCGAAAGCGCGCGTACACAGGCTCCGATGCCGCTAGCCGCAAGCCAGCGCGCGTCGTCGAGCGTGGTCTTCGAGCCGGGGAGCACCACCAGGTCGGGTCGGCCCAGATCGGTCGTAGAGGAAACGTAGCGCACACCCACGCCGGGCACGCGCGAAAGCGGGTCGAAGTCGGTGAAGTTCGACAGATGCGGAAGGCGCACGACGGCGACGTCGATGACGCCGCGCGCCTCGCGGGCAGATAGGCGCGGCGCGAGCGAGTCCTCGTCGTCCAGGTCGAGCGTAAGATACGGCACGACCCCCACGACGGGAACCCCGCACATCTTCTCGAGCGGGGCCAAACCCGGGCGCAGGATTTCCACATCGCCGCGGAACTTGTTCACCACAAGCCCCCGCAAAAGCGCGCGATCCTCGGGCGCAAAGAGCGCAACCGTGCCGTAGAGCTGGGCAAACACCCCGCCTGGGTCGATGTCGCCCGCGAGCAGCACGGGGGAGGACACGGCGCGCGCGAGCCCCATGTTGACGATGTCGTTTTCGGCAAGGTTGATTTCGACGGGGCTGCCGGCGCCCTCGATGACGATGACGTCGTTTTCCTCCGTGAGCGAATCGAACGCCTCCAAAATCTGCGGCATGAGCGCCTTCTTTCGCGCGAAGTAGTCCCTCGCAGCGAAGGCTCCCCGCGCCTTGCCGGCCACGATGAGCTGGCTTCGATGGTCGCTTTCGGGCTTGAGAAGGATGGGGTTCATGCGCACGTCGGGCGCGATGCCGCACGCCTCGGCCTGCATGATCTGGGCGCGCCCCATCTCGAGCCCGTCGGCCGTGACACCGCTGTTGAGCGCCATGTTCTGGCTCTTGAAGGGAGCCACGCGCAGGCCGTCCTGCGAAAGCACGCGGCACAGCCCCGCCGCAAGCAGGCTCTTCCCCGCGTTCGACATGGTGCCCTGGATCATGATGGGCTTCGCCCTACCCACGGGTATCGACCTCCTTCGCCGAGCCTCGGCTATCCGCGCCCGCCATAGCGTCACTGCAAGAAGCGCCGCCCCGTTCGTCGGGTTCGCCTTCGCCCGATGCGCCTTCCGCCCGAAGCGCGCGGCTGAATGCCATCGCAAGCCGGGCGTTCTCCTTGCGCGTGCGCACCGCGACGCGGCACCAGAAACGGGACAGTACCGAAAACGAGTCGCACGTGCGGACCAAAACGCCCTGATTATACAGGCGCTCGGGGAAGTCTTTCGCCGGCGTGCGGACTAAAAGGAAGTTCGCATCCGACGGCACGACGGAAAGCCCGAGCGAGGAGAGCTCGTGGGAAAGCCACGCTCGCTCGCCCGCCAATACATCGCGCGTGCGTGAGACGTATTCGACGTCTTCCAGGGCGGCGATGCCCGCGGCCTCGGCGACCGAGGAGACGGGCCACGCCTGCCCCGCCCGGCGAATCCCCTCGAGGAGTTGGGCGTTTCCGCTGATCAGATATCCTAACCGCAACCCCGCCATTCCGTAGAGCTTGGTGAATGCGGAGAGCACGGCCACATGGCGCGAACACGCGGCGCGTGCGGCCACGCTCCTTTCGCGGGCGTCGGGCGCAAATCCGAGGAAGCACTCGTCCACGACGAGCAGCGCGCCCACCTGCTCGCAGCGGCAAGCCGCGGCATCGATCACGCGGGGGTCGACGAGGCGCCCCGTCGGGTTGTTCGGATTGCAGATGTACGCCACGTCTCCCGGCCCCTCGATCGCGCGGGCGAAGGAGGCGGGCACGTCGAAGTCGTCCGCTTCTGAGAGCGGGAACTCCTGCACGCATGCGCCGTAGTACGATGCCGCCTCCGCATATTCAGAGAACGTCGGTGCGCACACGACGATGCGTTTCGGGCGCACCGCCGCGGCGAGCCGCCAAATGATGTCGGACGCGCCCGCGCCGCAGACGATAGTATCTTCGGGAATGCCCTGGGCACGCGCTAGGGCGCGAACGAGGGCGAGGCTTTCCCTATCGGGGTAGGCGTCGATTCGAGAAAGCGCCTTGCAAGCTGCGGCAACGGCGCGCGGCGAGGGGCCTGCCGGATTCACGTTCACCGAGAAGTCAATGAGGTCGGAGGCGCCCCCTTCGCAAGCGATGCCGAGCGATTGCGTGCTACCCCCATGCGCACGGGCGCGCAGGATTCCCCCGGAAGCCCGGGACGCGGCGTGGTCTTCCCTCATACCATCGCCCCCACGGCGAGCACGACCGCCGCGCGTGCGGCACCGAAGACGACGAGCGCGCATACGGACGCGGCGAGCATGAGCCTAGTCGCCCGGGCGATGTCGCCCCACTCGATTTCGCGGGACGCGTCGCCTATCGTCGGTTTCTCTGCGAGCTTGCCGAAATACACCGCGGGTCCTGCCAGGCGCAGCCCGAGCGCGCCCGCACACGCTGACTCGGTCTGCGCCGAGTTGGGGCTCGCATGGCGACGCCTGTCGCGGCGCCAGATGCGCGCCGCCCCGCGAGCATCGAGCCCGACGATCGGGCACACGGCGATCATGAGCAGGGCCGATAAGCGCGAGGGAATCCAGTTCACCGCATCGTCGAGGCGCGCCGAGGCGCAGCCGAAGTCGATGTAGCGCTCGTTTTTGTAGCCCACCATGCTGTCGAGCGTGTTCACCGCCTTGTACGCCATGCCCAAGGGCGCACCCCCGATCATAAGGTAAAAAAGCGGCGCGATGACGCCGTCGCTCGCGTTCTCCGCCACCGTTTCCACGGCGGCGCGCGCGACGCCCTGCTCGTCGAGAACAGACGTGTCGCGTCCCACGATGAGCCCGACGGCTTCGCGCGCCGCGACAAGGCCGCCCTTCGAGAACGCACGGGCCACGGCCAGGCTCTGGCGGCGCAGCTCGCATGCCGCGAGAATCTGATAGCTCGCCCATGCCTCGGCCACGAAGCGCAAGCCGGAGTGAACCATGCCGCAAAGATGCAGGATTCCCCAGGTCAAAAGCCCACACGCAAGCGGAAGCGCCACGGCGAGCACAAGCCCTGCGGCGCGCGTGCCCGCGGACGTTTGCGGGAATGCGCCCCGCAGGCGGCCTTCGGCCCACGTGATCACGCGCCCCATGGCGACGACGGGATGGGGAAGCCAGCGCGGGTCGCCGAAGGCAAGGTCGGCCGCGAACCCGGCGGCGACGGCAAGAATCGTCATCATCGGGCATCGCCCCCCGAAGCGGGGCGAACGTCGCGAAGGCAGCGCCCATCCCAGGTGGCGGCCCATGCGCCGCCCGGCTCGGTATGCACGTCGAAGTATCCCATTTTCGGGACAGCTAGCTCGGAGAGCAGCGCTTTCACGGTACCCGCGTGAACGACGAAGACGGCGCGCCCACTCCCCTGGGCGCGCTCCGATTCGCACGCCTCCCGAAACGCCGCGACGACGCGGCGGGTGAAATCGCTCTTGCCCTCGCCATGCGGGCAGCACGTCTCGCACCAGGAGTCTACCCAGGCGCGGTAGTGCGCATCCTCTTTAAGCTCGGCGGCGCTTCGCCCCTCGAAGTCGCCGAAATCCATCTCGCGCAGACCGGGGCACGCCATAAGCTCCGCGTTCGGGAAGAGGATGCGCGCCGTCTGGTCGGTGCGGGCCATGCCGCTCGTGATAACACGGAACACGTCACGATCGCACGCGAGGTCGCGCAAAGCGCGCTCGCCCGCGCTCGACAGGGGCTCGTCGGTGCCCGCCCCGCTGTAGCGATGGTCTTCCGTGCCCGCCGTGGCACCATGGCGCACGAAGATGACTTCCAAAGGCGCGCCCGCGCCCAGCGTCCCTCGAGGCGCATCGGCAAGGTTTCCTTTGATGACCTGGGGAATCCCGCACGTCATGCGCACGACGACGTCGGCGCGCGCAGCGAGCGCGCATCCCAGGCGCCCCGCGCGCTCGCGCCATTGGGCGTCTTCCGCACGCATAGGGACGACCCCCGAGCCGACCAAGGTCAGAATCACTGCGTCGAAGCCAATCAGCCGCTCGAGCGCCCGGTCAGCGTCGAGCGTGCGTACGAGTTCCTCAGCACGGTACGCGACACGGCCGGCAAAAACCGCGGGCACGACGCCCTCCGCAAGCTGCGCCGCGTCGACGAAATCGTCCGCCGCGAACCCGAGCTTTTCGCGCACGAAGGTCCTCTTCCCCGAATGCGCGCCACCTACCACGAGCATCATAGGAGCATGCCCCCCGCCACCAGCATGGCAAGCATCGCGAGCTCGGCCCATTGCAGAAACCATCCGGCCAAATCCCCCGTCACCCCGCCGAAGCGGGACAGGGCAACATGGCGATACCACGCGAGCGTCAAAAGCCCCGCCACCGCCATAAGGGCGCCGACGGCCCGAGCGCACGCGACCATCCCTGCAGCCGAAGCCGCAGCGAAAGCGCAAAGCGGCACGACGATCGCCGCGCGCTTCTTCGAAGGCGAGAGTCCCGCGGCCATGCCGTCCGCCCGCGCGGCAGGCCAACATTCAACGGCGAGCCCCGAAAGCGCGCGGGAGAACACGAGCGAGCACAGAAGCGCAAGGAACGTCCCCGCCGTAAGCGGCAGCGCGGTGAACAGGGAAAACTGCAGAATAAGGTACACGACAACACCGATGACCCCGAAGGCGCCCGCCCGCGGGTCGTGCATGATCTCGAGCTTTCGCTCGCGTGGGGCCCAACTTGCAAGCGCATCGGAGGTGTCGCAGAGCCCGTCTAGGTGGATGCCTCCCGTCACCGCCACAGGCAGCGCCACGAGCACAGCCGCGACGATGGTCGCGGGCACGCCGAACAGGTTCGCCATGTACCCCCACGCCGTCATGAGGAAGCCTTCCGCAACGCCCACCAGGGGAAACGCGGCAAGCGCATGGGTTGATCCGAAATCGGTCCAGGTCGATTTCGGGACGGGGATACGCGAGAACGTTCCGAACGCCGCGCCGATTGCCTCTGCTATCTTCACCTTGTAGGCCCTTCGCCTTTCATCCACACGGGAATCCCGCACACCACTTCGACTGCGCGGTCGGCCAGCGCCGCCACGCCCGCGTTCACGCGCGCAAGCGCGCGCCTCCATGCCTCGGTCCCCTCATCGTAGCGCATCCCATCGGCGAACACGTCGACGGAGACCACCACCGTATACGCAGCGGCCTGAGCGAGCCGTTCGATGCCTCCGAGCACCTCGCGCGCCGCAGCGTCGGGGTCACGTGGGGACAAGCCGCCTTCCGCGAAAAGCTCGTTCGCAACCAGGTTGCCCACGTCCTCCAAAAGAAGCGTGCAGCCGCGCGGAAGCCCGGACACTGCGGCGCCCACGTCACGCGTGCGCTCGAGGGTGGAAAACCCCTTGCCCTCGCGCAGCGCCCGATGGCGCGCGATGCGGCGGGCGCCCTCTTCCCCGAAGGGCTCCATCGTTGCCAGGTACACGCGGGGTCCGTCGTGCCCGAGGCACAGGGACTCGGCGTAGGCGCTCTTGCCGCTCGCGGCGGCGCCGATGACGAGCGTTACCGTCATTTCCCGGCCTCGAAATGCTCGTAAGCAGCCATGCCAGTCGCCGTGAACGTCTTCCCATCCCGGTACACGCGCAGCGCCGAATCCAGAAGGGGCAGATACGCCATGGCGCCCGCGCCCTCGCCCAAGTGCATGCCTGCGACGATGGGTGCCTTTATGCCGAGCTCGCGAAGGAGCTCCTGGCTTGCGGGTTCGCTTGATGCGTGGGTGCCCACGAGGTAGCCCAAGGCGTTGGGACACAGGCGCGCCGCGCACAGGGCCGCCGTGCAGGATATGACCCCGTCGAGGAGCGCCGGCGCCTTCGAGGCCGCGGCTCCCAGGTAGAAGCCGCACATCGCCGCGATGTCGAATCCGCCCACCTTCGAGAGCACGTCGATCGGGTCGGCGGGATCGGGCGAGTTCGCGTCGATAGCGCGCTCGACCACGTCGCGCTTGCGCGCGAGCGAGGCGTCCGAGAGCCCCGCGCCGCGGCCGACGAGGCTCCGCGCGTCCGCTCGGATGAGCACTGCGGCCACCGCCGCCGAGGTGGTCGTGTTGCCGATGCCCATCTCGCCCGCGGCGAGAAGGCGCACGCCGGCGCGAGCAAGCCCGCACGCGACGGCGATTCCGACCTCGATCGCGCGCACAGCCCCATCGCGAGACATAGCGGGGCCGTGCGCGATGTTGCCGCTCCCCCGCCGCACGTTCGCGCGTACCATGCGCGCGTCTTCTATGCCCCGGGCCATACCCACGTCGACGGGCACGACCTCGGCACCCGCGAACGCCGCCATGCGGCAGGCGCTCGTGGCTCCCTCGCACATGTTGCGCGCGACGGCTCGCGTCACGTCTTGTCCGCTTTGCGACACGCCTTCGGCAACGACCCCGTTGTCGGAGAAGAATACTGCGAGCGCACGGGGAAACTCGGCCACCTCGGCGCTCCCCTGAGCTGCGGCGATACGCGCGACGGCATCTTCAAAGTCGCCCAATCCCCCCAAGGGGTGCGCGATGGAGTCCCACGCGGCGTACGCGGCGGCGCGGGCGCACTCGTCTGCGGGCGCGATCCGGGAGAGCGCGGCTTCGAGCACGGCGCCCGGCGCCGACGAGAACGCGCGCTCGACTTCCTCGCGGATGCAGGCAAGCGCGGTTTCGGTTGCTTCAGCCATGCCGTCTCCTCTCTGCGAACGACGCTGCGGCAGACGCGAACGCGCGCGCAACGTCGGGGTTCGCAGGATAGTACACATGCGGGAAGCCCGCAACCAGGGACGGGGTAGTCGTCATGCACGGCCAGCCTTTGTCGCGCCGGGGCTTTTGCGCCCAAAAGTCGCCGCCCGGGCAGGTGGACTGCCAGTAGTGGAACTCGTGCGCGCGGATGCGTGTGCCGCGCGGCCCGTAGAGCCCGTCGCGTTGGGAAGTGAGCTCCACGTACCCGAAATGGGACAGCCTTCCCCCGTTCTCGCTTGCGCCCTCAAGGGCGCCCACAACAGGCCAGCGCCGCCCCTCGCTATCGGAGATTTCGCGCTGCAGGTACAGAAACCCACCGCATTCGGCAACCGTCGGCATGCCGGATTCCACCGCACGCCGCACCGCCTCGCGCATCGGCGCGTTCTCGGAGAGCTGCCGCACATGGAGCTCCGGGTAGCCGCCTCCCAGATAGAGGGCGCTTGCCCCCCGCGGCAACTCGCTATCACACAGGGGGCTGAAAAAGGCCAGCTCGCAACCCAGGTCCTCGAGCGCGCGCAGGTTCTCCTCGTAGTAGAACGAGAACGCCTCGTCACGTGCGACGGCGACGATGGGCCGCGCTCCCGCGATCGGCTCCAACCGGTAAGGTTCCTCGCGGATATCGGGTGCCGTCGCCGCTATTTCGAGCAAGCGGTCGACGTCGACGCTCTTTTCCACCAGCTCGGCCATCTTGTCGATGCGCGCGGAGAGCTGCTCGACCTCGTCGGCGGTCACAAGCCCCAAATGCCGGCTTTCGAGCGAGAACGCATCGTCGGCGGGGATATTCCCCAAAACCGCGACACCCGTGTGCTTCTCGATCGCAGGCTTCGCGTAGGCGCAGGCAGCGGCGCTCGTCTTGTTCAGCACGACGCCGCGCACGCTCGCACAAGGCAGGAACTCGGCGATGCCGCGGATTACGGCGGCGAGCGATAAAGACGCCCCGCGCCCGTTCACCACTAAAACGACCGGCGTTTCCGTGTCGCACGCAACCTGGTAGCTGCTCGCATCGGCCACGCCGGGCGCCATGCCGTCGTAGAAGCCCATGGCCCCCTCGAGCACCGCGACATCCGCGCCCGCAGCGCCGCGTGCGAGCAGGGCGCGCAGCGTCGGGGCGTCGGTGAAGAAGCCGTCTAAGTTGCCCGAGCGCGCACCCACGACGCGGCGATGAAAGAGCGGGTCAATGTAGTCGGGGCCGCATTTGAAGGCCGCGCATGCGAGGCCGCGGCGCGCAAGCGCGCGCAGGAGCGCGCACGTAACGACCGTCTTGCCGCTCCCGCTCGAGGGCGCAGCGACCATGAAGCGAGGGATGGTCGTGCTCACCGGGCGCCGCCTTCCCCACCTGCACCACGCGCGCTGACGAGGAACACGGGGTTTTGCGCCTTCATAAGATGGTGCGAGCCTACAGCCTCGGCGCGGGCGGCCGACACCTGGCACGCCTCGAACCCCTTAAAGCGCGAACCCGAGAGGAGCGCGCACGCCTCGGTGAGCGTCTCAACGGTGACGCATGGCACGCACAGGCGAACCTGCGAGTTCTTCTCGAGCGCCGCCTCCACGATGGAGGGAAGCTCGCCCGCGCTCCCGCCGACGAACACGGCGTCGGGGACGGGCAGTTTCGCGAGCGCTTCGGGGGCGACACCGGGGATCGCATGCACGTTGCCGCACCCGAATGCATCCGCGTTCTCTCGGATGAGCCGCACGCCGGCCGCGTTGCGCTCGACCGCCCATACCGACCCCGTTCGCGCGACGAGCGCCGCCTCAATCGACACGCTCCCCGTGCCGGCGCCGACGTCCCACACGGTGTCGGTCGCGGTAAGGCGCAGCTTCGCGAGCGCGACGGCGCGCACCTCCTGCTTGGTCATGGGAACGTCGCCGCGGATGAAAAGCTCGTCGGGAATGCCCGAGGAAGCGTACGGCCAGCGGGAGCTCGCGGCGCGGGATGCGCCCGCAAAGTCCGCCGCGGAAGAAGCCGCCGCGGGCGCGGACGCGCCGGCCGGCGCCTCGGAGGCTGCGCTAGAGCCCACAGGCGACCCGGCGCCGCCTGCGAACTCGATAAGCATCACGTTCAAGTCGTCGAACGTCTGACCTGCGATTTCACTTGCGGTCGCGCAGGTGATGCGCTCGTTGGGGTACGACAGGCGCTCGGCCACCGTCACGCGCGCGTCCCCGAAGCCCGCCTGCACAAGCTCGCCCGAAAGCCGCGAGGGGTCGTCCCCGCCCGACGTGGCGAGGAAGAGCTCGCCTGAGCGCTCGGCCTCGGCCACGATGTCGCACGCCACGCCGTGAGCGCTCGCGAAGCGCCAATCCTGCCATGGACGCGCGAGGCGCGCGGCGAGATACGACGCTGAGCTTATGCCGGGAATGATGCGCACGTCCACCTGCGCGTCGCCGGAGAGCGCCTCCACCAGGCGGCGCGCGCCGCTGAACAGCCCCACATCGCCCGTCATCACGACCACGGCGCGCTGCCACGACGCCGCATCGGTGAGCGCGGCGACGATGTCCGCCGTCTTCACGAGCTCGCATCTCACCACGTCGGGCGGCACGTCGATGCCGGCAAGCGCGCGATGAGCGCCGATGACCACGTCGGCGATGTCGATCGCGTCGAGCGCCGCGCGCGAGAGCAAGTCGGGGTTTCCGGGCCCCGCCCCGATGATCGTTACCTTTCGCATGGAATCTCCCGATACCCGCGCGGCGTGACCATACGGCCGCCTACGAGCTTCGTGTCCGCGTTGCCGACGAACACGGTGGTGAACATGTCGGCGTCGATCTCCCCCAGCTCGGAGAGCCTGCACATGCCCGACTGCTGCCCCTCGCGCCCGATGTTACGTACCCAGCCGCAGAGCGTGTCGGGGGCCTTCCATTCGAGCATAATCTTCGCCGCGCGTGAGAGCCTGTCGGCGCGCTTTCTGCTGCGCGGGTTGTACAAGCAGATGCAGAAGTCGGCGCTCGCCACGGCGGCGAGCCTGCGCTCGATGACCTCCCATGGCGTGAGCAGGTCGGAGAGCGACACGACCGCGAAGTCGTGGGCAAGCGGGGCGCCGAGCACCGCCGACCCGCTCTGAGCCGCGGTGGCCCCGGCGATAACTTCCACGTCTACATCGGGGTAGTCCTCCGCAAGCTCCAGCACGGGGCTCGCCATGCCGTACACGCCCGCGTCGCCGCTGCACACGAGCGCCACGGCTTCTCCACTCTGCGCGCGCGAAAGCGCAAGGCGGCACCGTTCGACCTCGTGCATCATCGGCGTCGCGAGATGCGCCGCGTCGGGCACGGCGGCGAGCGCGAGCTCCACGTATTTCGTGTAACCCACAACGACGTCGGACGCCTCGAGCGCACGCCGAGCCGCAATCGTCATGCCGTCGGGGCCGCCCGGGCCGATTCCCACCACGAAGAGCTTTCCCATCACCGCTCCTTAAACGAAAGTTTAATAGTTACCTTGGAAAACGCGACGGTCACGCCGCCGTGAGCGAGCTTCGGGAAGATAAGTTTGCCCCCCTCCGCGAGCGCTGCCCGCTCGCACACGTTGTCGACCCCCACCGTCGCGCGCACGAAATCAGATGGCGAAACGCTGCCTTCGACCTGCGACAACTCCTCTGCGGAATACGTCGCAAGCGGGATATTGCGCGCGCAGCAGAAGGCGAGCAGACCCTCCTCGTGCGCCTTCACGTCGATCGTCGCCGCCTCGCGCACGGCCGAAGGCGAGATACCCACCTGCCCGCACGCGAGAAGAAACGCCTCCTCGATCGCTTCGGCGCACGCACCGCGACGGCATCCTATGCCCGCAACGATGCAGGGCACGACAAGGCGAAGCGGCTCGGGCGCAGGCGCCTGCGCCCGCACGCCCGCCGGCTTCCCCGTCTCACCGGCGGGCACGACCTCGCCCGTTGTCTCCGCCGCACAAACGGACGCACCTGCATTCGCGCCAGCGAACGGCGACACGACGATATCGGCCCGAGCGCGGTCGGACGCAATGTCAACCCCCTCAGGCGGCTGTCCCGAAATCGGCATGTCGGAATAGAGCGCCACGCGCCCGCCCGAAAGCAGCCGCGCCGACACTCGCTTGATGGCCTCGGGATTCGAAACGGCGAGCCCCGCACAGCGCGCCCACGTATCCACCGCCCACACGCCGCGGACGTCGGTCGCCGTGGTGATGACGGGGATGGCCCCTGCCGCGCGTGCCACAGTTTGCGCAAGCTCGTTCGCACCGCCCAAATGCCCCGACAAAAGCGGGACGGCAAAGCGCCCCGCCTCGTCGATCGCCACAACCGCGGGATCGTTTGCCTTCGAGGCGACATGCGGCGCGATCGCCCGCACGGCGATGCCCGCCGCGCCCACGAACAGAAGCGCGTCCGACGCTTCCCACGCGAGCGCCGTCCATGCGCGCAGGTCGGCCTTCCCCTCGCCGAACCCGCGCGAAACGGAAACGTCCCAGCCAGGGTCGTCTTCACCTGTCTGCGCGCAATCGGAAAGCGCGTGTGCGGTGCGCACCGCCAACGCATACCCCCTCTCAGTGAACGCTATGCAGGAAACCCTCATCTAGCGCACCACCATCGTCGAGAAGTAGCTGCCCCGATCGGGCACATCGTCGAGCGAGCGGTACACGCGCTCGCCCGGAAGCCCACAGTCCTCTACAAGCTCGGCACCGTCGAAGGCACCCTCCTCGCAAAGGAAGCGCTTCGTGTCCGCAAGCGAGCGGCGCGCCTTCATGACCACCTTCGTCCCCGGCCAGCCGATTGCACGGCACACCCCGTACAGAACGCCTTTACTCATACGTCGCCCCCAATTTCCCGATAACTGCATCGGCGCCCGACGTGCGGAAAAGCTCGCGGCGCTCGGCGTCGAACACGACCGCGGCGATGTCGCATGCGCCCGCCGCGCGGCGGCGCAACCTGTCCTCAATTGCCGCAGCGAGCGAGGCGCGCGCAGCGTCCCCAACGCCGGCGGCCTCGATTACCTCGAGCGCCGCCGTGGTCGTGACGGACGACATGATCTCGCGCACGGTCTTCGCGCCCGCGCCGGCCATGGCCGCGTGGGCGGCCAGAATCTCCGCGCGGCAGTCGGCGGTACGCGAATGGGTGTCCATGATGCCGCCCGCGACCTTCACCAACTTGCCGATGTGTCCCACAAGAAGGACATTGGTAAATCCCTCGCGAACGCAGCAGTCAATCGCATCGCCCACAAAGTTGGAGATGAAGACCACCGGCGCACCGTTTAGGTGGAAATGCCCCGAGATGAACTGCCCGCCGTAGTTGCCGGGCGTGAGCACGACTCCGCGCCGCCCCATAGCCGCATGCTGCCGGATCTCGAGCTCGATGCTGTCGCGCAAGGCAGCGAGGCTGCGCGGCTCGACGATGCCCGTCGTGCCCAGGATGGAGATGCCGCCCTCTATCCCCAGATGCGGGTTGAAGGTCTTTTTGGCAAGGGCAACACCCTCGGGTACCGAAATCGTCACAGCAATATATCCAGAAAAGCCGTGCGCGGCGCACACCTCGCGCACCGCCGAAGTGATCATCGCGCGCGGCGTCGCGTTGATGGCGGCCGCCCCCACCGGCTGCTCGAGCCCGGGCAATGTCACGCGCCCCACGCCCACGCCGCCATCGACGGAAACTTCCGATTCGCGCGCGGGCACGTCCTTGCTGCCCGCAGCACCCGTGCCCGACCCCGCATGTTCCACGTGCGCGTACACGAGCACGCCGTCAGTCACATCGGCATCGTCGCCTGCGTCCTTTCGCACGGCGCACTGGGCGCACCCCTCGCCGATGCATGCGTCGACCACGTTCGCCTCGACGGGCAGCCCGCCGGGGGTGACGATCGACACGCGGCCGACGGGCTTTCGTGACAAAAGCATCTCGCAGGCCGCCTTCGCTGCGAGCGCGGCGCAGCTCCCCGTGGTGTAGCCGCAGCGCAGGCGGGTCGTCCCGGTATATATGTAGTGCTCGAAGGCCACGCTAGCTGCTCGCCTTCCGATACCCCGTGGCAAACGAAGGGTCGTAAAGCTTGCTGCGCTCGTACGACTCTGCTTGCGCGCCGTTGTGCGAAAACCCGCCGCGAGCTCCGAGCACGCGGCCCACCACCACGAGCGCCGTGCGGTCGATGCCCTCTCGCGCGCCCGCATCGGCGAGCGTGCCCACTGTGCATCGCACCACGCGCTCCTCAGGCCAGGTCGCCTTGTACACGAGCGCCGCCGGCTCGTCGGAGCTGCGGCCCGCAGCCAAAAGCTCGGCGGAAAGCTCGGCGAGCATACCCGAGCTCAGGAAGATGACCATAGTCGAGCCGCTTTCCGCCATGGTGCGCATGCCCTCGCCCGCGGGCATGGGGGTGCGCCCGGAAAGCCGCGTGATCACGACCGACTGGCTGATTCCCGGCAGCGTGTATTCCTGGCGAAGCGCCGCCGCGGCACCGCAAAAGCTCGACACGCCGGGCACCACCTCGTAGTCCACGCCGCGCGCGTCGAGTGCGTCCATCTGCTCCTGGATGGCGCCGTACAGGCACGGGTCGCCCGTGTGCAGGCGCACCACTTCCTCGCCCCGCGCATCCGCCGCGCACATCACGTCGAGCACTTCCTCCAAGGTCATGTGCGCGCTGTCGTAGACGACGCAGGATTCCTTGCACTCGGCGAGCAGCTCGGGGTTCACAAGGCTCCCCGCCCAAACGACCACGTCGGCCGCGCGCAGAAGACGCGCCCCGCGAAGCGTGATAAGGTCGGCGGCGCCCGAACCTGCGCCAACGATATGAATCATCCGAGCCTTCCCTTCCCGTTTCTCATCGCAACCGTTTACGCCGCCATTCGCGCAGCAGGCAAAACACGGCGCCTGCGGCGACAATCGGCGCAAATACGCAGGCAGAAGGCGCAATGCCGCCCGCCCTGGCTTTGACACGTTCACAAGTGCCCACTATCATAGTAAAAGATTCGGCAACGAGCATATGACAATCGGATAAAAGGAAATGACCGGCGCGGCGCCCGCACAGCCCGCGCTGGCTTGCGGAGGGAACCAGGTGGGAATCCTGGGCAAGGGACATTACTGTATAGGACGCGCGGGCGAACCGCCTCACGCCCCAAGCCAGACTGCTTCGCCTTTTCCTCACGGCATCGCCGTGGCGTTAGCTCCTTGTGAACCCCGAGGGGTGCGCTTTTCTTTCGCTTGTGCCGACAAGCAACTGTCGCCGGGGGACCGGCAAACCGAGGAAAGGAAAAACCATGTCCGAACAGATGTCACGCCGCGGCTTCATGAGCGCCGCGGCAACCGGAGCCGTCGCGCTCGCCGGAGTCGCGCTCGCGGGCTGCTCCAACACCTCCGCGAGTTCCGAGAAATCGAGCGAAAAGGAGAAGGCCGTGAAGCCGGTCATCCTCGTCACGAGCTTCGGCACGAGCTACAACGACTCGCGCCACATCACCATCGGCGCCATCGAAGACGCTATCCGTGAGAAGTACTGGCAGGACTACGACATCCGCCGCGCCTTCACCGCGCAGATCATCATCGACAAGCTGAAGAAGCGCGACGGCATCACGATCGACAACATGACCGAGGCGCTCGACCGCTGCGTGGAAGACGGCGTGAAGGAAATCGTCGTGCAGCCGACGCATCTCATGGCTGGCCTGGAATACGCCGACGTGAAAGACGAGCTCGACAAGTACGCTGACAAGTTCGACAAGATCTCGCTCGGCGACCCGCTGCTCACCTCCGACGACGACTACAAGAAGGTGGCCGCAGCCATTAAGGAGAACATGGCGTCCTTCGACGACGGCAAGACGGCGCTGTGCCTCATGGGCCACGGCACCGAAGCCGATTCCAACGCCGACTATGCCAAGATGCAGGAAGTGTTTAAGAACGAGGGCTTGACGCAGTTCTTCGTCGGCACCGTCGAGGCTGAACCGACCTGCGAGGATGTTATCGCCGCCGCGAGCGCCGCAGGCTACAAGAAGGCCGTGCTCGCGCCGTTCATGGTGGTCGCGGGCGACCACGCGAACAACGACATGGCAGACGAGACCGACCCCGACAGCTGGGCTGCGAAGTTCGTGGCCGCCGGCTTCGAAGTGACGTGCCTGCTCCAGGGTCTGGGACAGAACGTCGCGGTCGACGACATCTACGTCGCGCACGTGGACGACGCCATCGCCAAGCTGTAAACTCGCCGCGCACGGGGGCGCCGGTCGCGTCCCCGTGCAACGGGCATGCGCCTTCCCCGACTGACGGCGCATGCCCGTTGCATTCGCATCCCGCCCGCCCACCGCACGGCGCGGGCGGTCGAAGCGATTGAAAGGAACCCCCTCCATGTTGAAGAAAACCCTCGCCTTCGCCCTGTCAGCGGCGCTTTTCGCGTTCTCGCTCGCCGGCTGCGGCGGAAATTCAATCGACAGCGCAAAGGCAAGCGATGCCGATTCCCAGGAAAAGACCGAACAGGCGGCCGATGCGCCCGAGGGCGCAAGCGCTGCCCCCATCACCGCCGACAAGGTGGCCGACGGCACCTATCCGATCACCGTAGATTCCAGCTCGAACATGTTCAGGATTGTGGACGCCCAGCTCATCGTGGAAAACGGCTCCATGCACTGCGTGATGACGCTTTCCGGCACGGGCTACGGCAAGCTCTTCATGGGCACGGGCGACGAGGCTGCCGCCGCGAGCGAGGCCGACTTCATCCCCTATGTGGAAAACGCGGAAGGCAAGTACACCTACGACGTGCCCGTTGAAGCGCTCGACGAGGACACCGCCTGCGCCGCGTGGAGTATTAGAAAAGAGCAGTGGTACGACCGCACGCTCGTGTTCGAATCCGCCGGCGTCGATCTGCGCGCCGACGCACTGAAGTAACGCCATGCGGTCGATTCTTCCCAAGGGGGAAAGCAGGAAGCGTCGCAGCATCGCGGTGCGCGCGATCGCCTGCGTTCTCGTCGCCCTGTTCGCGCTTCCCTTCGCGGGGTGCAGTGCGAGCCCGAACGCGACCGGTGGCACGGCAGGCTCTCAGGAATACACTGTGAGCGTCTCGCTCTCCGGCGGGTCAGGGCGCGCAAGCATCGCCTCACCCACCACAATTGTGAAGGATGGCGACACCTACACCGCGACCATCACCTGGTCGAGTTCGAACTACGACAAAATGACCGTCAACGGCGTGGACTACGCGCCCGTAAACGACGGCGGCAACTCCACGTTCGAGATACCCGTCACGCTCGACGAGGACATCGCCGTGTCGGCCGAGACCGTCGCCATGTCGACGCCGCACACCATCGACTACACGCTCCACTTCGACTCATCCACCATGAAGGAGAAATCGGGCGACGATGCAAGCGGCGGCTCCCCTGCGGGAACGGCTTCAAGCGCCGCGGCCGACTTCCACAACGCCGATTTGGGCTGCGGCTGGGAGCCGACGGGGGCGCTTCAGCTTGAATACGCCGAGCACTTCACTGTCGACGAGTACGAAGGCGGCCTGCGGCTTATCTGCATTTCGAACGGGGAGCGCTTCCTCGTGGTACCGCAAGATGCGAAGGTACCTGATGGGTTGAGCTCCGACATCGCGGTCATAAGGCGTCCCGCCAACAAGGTGTACCTCGTGTCGTCGGCGACGATGTGCCTGGTCGACGCGCTCGATGCGAACGACAACATCCTCATGTCGGGCACGAAGGCCGACGATTGCTCGGTCGCGGGCTTCAAAAGCGCACTCGAAAGTGGGGCGATCGCCTACGGCGGCAAGTACAGCGCGCCCGACTACGAGCGAATATCGGCCTCGGGCTGCACGCTCGCCATCGAGAACACCATGATCAACCACACGCCCGATGTGAAGGAAAAGCTGCAGAAGCTCGGGCTCGTCGTGCTCACCGAACAGTCGTCGAGCGAGCCCGAAGCACTCGGGCGCGTCGAGTGGATTAAGCTTTTCGGCGTCCTGTTCGACAAGGAAGACGAGGCCGCGCACCTGTTCAACGAGCAGAAGGCCCGCGTCGAGCAAACGTCGAGGCTCGCGTCGTCAGGTAAAACCGTGGCGTATTTCTACATTAACTCAAACGGGGCCGCCGTCACGCGGCGGGCGGGCGACTACGTGGCGCAGATGATCGAGCTTGCAGGCGGCAGCTACGCGCTCGATGACGCGCAGACGGCGTCGACGTCAGGTTCGTCAGTAACGCTCGAAATGGAGCGCTTCTACGCGACGGCGAAGGATGCCGACATCATCGTCTACAACGGCACCATCGACGAATCGGTTGCCACCTTAAACGACTTCGTAAGCAAAAACGCGCTATTGTCGCAGTTCAAAGCCGTGAAGAACGGCAACGTCTGGGTCACAAGCGCCGACATGTACCAGCAGATGACTTCTACCGCCGACATTATCGACGAGCTGCACGGGGCGTTCACCGGCGATGACACGAGTGACTTCCATTATCTGAGGAAGCTCGGCTAGCGCCATGAGAAGCCGGCTTGCCATGGCATACGACGAATCGGGGCGCGCCGCGCGGTGTCGCGTCGTGACGGCGCTGCTCGCTGTTGCCCTCATCGTGCTCGTCGGGGCCAACCTGTGCATCGGGAGCGTGCTCGTGCCCGCAGACCACATCCCCGACATCCTTTCGGGCGGCGCGGCCAATTCCATGGAAAGCCAGGTCATCTGGGAGATTCGCCTGCCGCGCGTGCTTTCAGCCATACTTCTCGGCGGGGCACTTTCGCTCTCCGGGTTCCTGCTGCAGACGTTTTTCAACAACCCCATCGCCGACCCGTTCATCTTGGGCGTCTCCTCGGGCGCAAAGTTCGTCGTCGCGCTTACGATGATCGTGCTTCTGGGCGCGAACCAGGCCATGTCCTCGCCGGCTATGGTGGCCGCAGCGTTTCTGGGATCGCTTATCACCATCGGCTTCGTGCTCCTCATCGCACGGCGCATAAGTTCCATGGCCATGCTTATCGTGGCGGGCGTCATGGTGGGATACATCTGCTCGGCGGCGACGAACTTTCTCATCGCCTTCGCCGACGACCAGTCCATCGTGAACCTGCACAACTGGTCTTTGGGTAGCTTCTCGGGTTCGAGCTGGGACGACATCGCGGTCATCGCGGTCGTGGTGATCACCGTGAGCGCATGCGTATTCGCGATATCGAAGCCCCTTTCCGCCTTCCAGCTGGGAGAAGCCTACGCGAAAAGCGTCGGCGTGAACGTCGCACGCTTCCGCGTGGTGCTCGTCCTTCTAGCGAGCATGCTCTCCGCCTGCGTGACCGCGTTCGCTGGTCCGGTGTCGTTCGTAGGCATCGCGGTTCCGCATCTCGTGAAGTCGGCGCTGAAGTCGTCGAAGCCCATCCGCGTGATTCCTGCGTGCTTCTTGGGAGGCGCCATCTTCTGCGCGGGTTGCGATTTGATCGCGCGCACGCTGTTCTCTCCCGTCGAGCTTTCCATCAGCGCCGTCACCGCCATCTTCGGCGCGCCGGTGGTTATCGCGCTCATGCTGAAGAAGCGGGTGAGGTAGATGGGGGAATTCGTGCCGCGGCCCAAAACGCTCGGAGGGGACATTCCATGCTTAGACAGTCCTAAGCTCGCACGAAAGCGCCAGAAGACACTTTCGGCTCGTGCGGAACTGCGCGCGGAACGCCTCCTTCGAGCGGAGTCGAACCTCGAAACCCCGGTCGAAACGCAGGCTGACGGAGTGCCGCTTTTCCGCATAAGCGACCTGTCGGCGGGCTACGACAAGAAGGTCGTAGTCGAAGGCGTCGATCTGGAGGTTCGCGCGGGCGACGTCGTGGCGCTCATCGGGCCGAACGGCTCGGGCAAGTCGACCATCTTGAAAACAATCACACGCCATCTGGCACCGCTTGCCGGCACGGTCGAGCTCGACGGGCGGGAGATTTCCCGATGGAAGACGGCGGAGTTCGCAAGGAACCTTGCCGTTATGCTGACAGATCGCCCCCGGACCGAGCTCCTCACCTGCCGCGATATCGTAGAGGCGGGAAGGCATCCCTACACCGGGCGAATGGGCACACTCACGCTCGATGACCATAATCGGGTCGACAAGGCCATGAAAACCGCACATGTGGAAGGGCTCGCCGAGCGCGACTTCATGCAGATAAGCGACGGGCAACGCCAGCGCGTCATGCTCGCACGCGCCATCGCGCAGGATCCGCGTGTGCTCGTGCTCGATGAGCCCACGTCGTATCTCGATATCCGCTACCAGATCGACCTGCTGCGAATACTTCGCCACCTTGCGAAATCGCGGAATGTTGCTGTCATCATGTCCATCCACGAACTCGAGCTCGCGCAGAAAAGCGCCGACAAGGTGATTTGCGTGAAGGACGGCCGGGTCTTCCGCGCCGGCGCACCCGAGGACATATTCACGCGCGAGACGATTGGCGAGCTCTACGGCCTTCAACATGGCACCTTCAACGAGCGCTTCGGCAGCGTGGAAATTGGGCGCCCACACGGCGATGCGCACACGTTCGTCATCGCCGGCGCAGGTACGGGGTCAGCTGTGTTTCGCCAGCTAATCCGGCAGGGCAAGGCGTTCTACGCGGGCGTTCTGCACGAAGGGGACATCGACTGCGAGCTTGCGCGCGACCTGGCGACGGAATGCGTGGCCGAGCGCGCCTTCGAGCCGATCGGGGATAAAACCATAGCCCGCGCCAAAGAGCTCCTCGTCCATTGCGCGCGCCTTATTGTGTGCCCCGCCGCCTTCGGCACCATAAACGCCCGCAACGCAGAGCTCGTCGAGTTCGCACACTCGCATGGTATCGAGGTCATGCAAGCGTGCGAAGGCGCATCGGAGGATTCCCATTTGGAGTGGGAAGAATAAACTGGACTTTCTTTTAAGGATCCTCAGGCTACAGCTCCTACGCCGGCGAGGTCTCCAAGGCGCCGGAGAACCTCGTGAACAGGGATTTCCACGCCGACGAGCCCAACTAGGCCTAATCCAAGCGAGATTCCAGACTCGACAGACCATTGAGAGTCAGATCGTTGGCGACCTCAGAGACGCGCTCGATAGGAACCGAGCCGTCAGACAGCGCCCACGTGCGATAGATACCGATAATACCCGACAGCAAAAACGCCAGATAGTAGTCGAACATCTCGTCCTTGAGACCTTGAGGCAGCAGATCGCGCTCGGCAATCTCGTGCTCGAGCGGCGCACAAAGACGAGCCATAAAATCATCGAGCGGAATGTTCTCGATCAGCTGACGATTGAGCACCAAGTTGTTGCACAGTGCCTCGTTAACGGTTTTAAAGAAGATCGCCGCCGCGCCAAGAGCGCGCTCATTGGTGTCGCCGTCCATTGAAGCAAGCGTTTTCTCGACCGAGTCGACAATCATCTCCACCACATCGACGGCAATGGCATCAAGCAGGCCGTCAACCGTACCAAAGTGAACGTAGAAGGTCTTGCGGTCGACATTGGCCTCGCGCGCGATGGCACTCACCGTAATGTCTGCCAGCGGCTTTTCCATGAGCAGGCGCTCGAAAGCCGAAAGGATGGCATTACGGCTGCGAACGATGCGACGATCAAGACGCGGTTTGCTGGTTGCCATGGGCGTGTCCCTTCGATATGCGAGCATTCATCAACAGATGAGAGATAATCTACGTAAGAGGATTATCCCCCATACAGCACAAATATGCCCCGCATCATGAAGAACGCACGACTGCCCTACTGCGACTTAGGGTGCTCCTTCTTATTGAGTGCCGACGGAGATACGCGAATACCGTCTCCTGTCTGACGCACATAGGCCTTATGAGCCGGCTTTGCGGTCCCAGAAGCCTTCTGAGCGTGCTTCTTGGGATCAACGGTAACAGCATTCGTGGGGTGCGGCTTAGTGGGCGCAGAGGGCGTCTGAGGCGTGCGGCCGAGCTTGCGCATCACGCGATCCCAGCGCGCATGGATGCTCTCGTTGTGGGCGCTCTTAAGTCCCAGCAGGGGCGCAGCCAAAATGGTCGGCGCAATAAACGTAATGAGACGCCACAGCAGATAGCCGGCGGTCGAAGCCGAACCGAAGAAATGACCCAAAAACAATGCAAAGCCGCCCTCAGCGCCACCAGTTCCACCGGGCAAGGGAACCGCAGAGCTTAACAGCTGGACAAAGGCGCTCGCGGCCATGACCGAGAAAAAGTCGACCTCGTGGTGGCCAAAGGCAAGCATCAGGAAATACGGAACCAGATAGAAAAACGCGAGCTGCAGCATGGTGATAAACACGGTGAGCAGCATGGAAGAAAAATGTCCGGCCGAAAGCTTGAACTTCTCGGAGAAGGAGTAGATCTCGCCATCGACAAACGTGCGCCAACTCTCGATCTTAGTGGCCGAGACACCAATGCGCTCAAGCCAATTGATGATGCAATGGGCGACGCGCGTGACGGTCTTAGGCATGAGCGCGACGGCGAAGATGCCAAGCAAGATGCAGCAGTGTCCACCAAAGCTAAAGACGCACAGCAGCGTCATGTCGCCGTAGCGTTCGGCAAAAAACGGCATACGGGCGAGCAGCAGGATAGCGCCCCAGGCGACCAGGCCAAACTGGTACACGATAAAACGCGTGAATTGCGTGGCGCCGGCCTCGCCCACGTTTTGGCCGGCCTTGGTCAGGCGATAGATCTGAGCCGGGGTGGAGCCCATCATCATGGGCGTCAGGTTGCCAAAGAAGATGCCACTCGCCTCGACCGAGATCAGGTCGCGGATGCCGACGGGCGAATTGGGATCGAGCCAGACGGCGATCGCATAGGCCACAATGCCAAAGAACAGGTACATGAACATGCAAAGACACGCGACAACGAGCCATGACGCCTGGACGCTCGACATAGCGGCCCAGAACTGCCCCATCTGCCCGGTTACCACCAGATAGACGATATAACCTACCAGCACGAAGCCGATAAAGATGGCGCCGCGGCGTGCGCTCTTATTGTCATCTCCGCCCGAGGCCTCAACCTCGACCTGGGGCTTAGACGTATGCTGAGAGGA
>DBEYYU010000066.1:0-8900 GCA_048184855.1 Collinsella aerofaciens | reverse complement strand
TCGATCGCGAGTTCCGCACGAGCCGGAGAGCACTTAATGTGCTCTCCGTGCGAGTCAGGACTGTCCGAGCAGGCGACCTTATATATTTGCCCTCCCCGGGGCTCCTCGCCAGTCCCCTCAGCTAGTTCTTGAGCGAGTTCAACGGCGCCGGGAAGCGTCCACCGCGGTGGGCAAGCACGGTGCCGGCGTTGGGGTTCACCGGCATGATGGGCGCACGGCCGAACAGGCCGCCATACTCGACGCAGTCGCCCACGCCCTTGCCGATAGCGGGAATCACGCGGACGGCCGTGGTCTTGTTGTTGATGACGCCGATGGCCATCTCGTCGGCGATGATGCCGGCGATGGTCTCGACCGGGGTGTCGCCGGGGATGGCGATCATGTCCAGGCCAACGGAGCACACGCAGGTCATGGCCTCGAGTTTCTCGAGCGAAAGCGCGCCGGCCTCGACGGCGGCGATCATGCCGGCGTCCTCGGACACGGGGATGAAAGCGCCGGAGAGACCGCCCACGCTGGAGCTGGCCATGACGCCGCCCTTCTTGACGGCATCGTTGAGCATGGCGAGCGCGCAGGTCGTGCCCGGGCCACCGCAGGTGCCCACGCCGATGATCTCGAGGATGCGCGCGACGGAGTCGCCGATGGCGGGTGTGGGAGCCAGCGACAGGTCGACAATGCCTTTCTCGACACCCAGACGGCGGGCTGCCTCACGGCTCATGAGCTCGCCGGCACGGGTGATCTTAAAGGCGGTCTGCTTAATCTTCTCGGCGACCTCCATCATCGATGCGGAATCGGGCAGCGTCTCCAGGGCTGCGGCCATAACGCCGGGGCCCGAGACGCCTACGTTGATGACGGCGTCGGCCTCGCCACCGCCGTGGACGGCGCCCGCCATAAACGGGGAGTCCTCGACCATATTGGCAAAGCAGACAAACTTGGACGCGCCAACGGAATCCTGGTCGGCCGTGAGTTTAGCGGCATCGATGATGGTCTGTGCAGCCATGAGCACGGCGTCCATGTTGATGCCGGCACGCAGGCTGGCGACGTTGACACTGGAGCAGACGCGGCTGGTGGTAGCGAGCGCCTGGGGGATGGACTGGATAACGCGGCGGTCGGCGTCGCCGATGCCCTTTTGGACGAGTGCGGAGAAGCCGCCCAGGTAATCGATGCCGAGTGTCTCGGCCGCGCGGTCGAGGGCGTGCGCGATGGGGGTGAGGTCCTCATCCTTGCAGCATGCGGCGATTTGCGCCACCGGGGTGACGGAAACGCGCTTGTTGACGATGGGGATACCGTACTCGCGCTCGAGGTTCTCGGCGGTCTCGACCAGGTGCTCAGCCGTGTGCGTCACGTGGTCGTAGATCTTCGTGCACATGCGGTCGAGGTTCTCGTCGCCGCAACCCATGAGCGAAACACCCATGGTGATGGTCCTGATGTCGAGGTTCTGCTCCTCAACCATGCCGCGGGTTTCCGCGATTTCTGCGGGCGTGATCGCCATCCTTGCGCTCCTATCTGCCAAAACGAGCATAGTCTTATCTATTCTAACGTGCCGCACGTGCCAAGTGGCGCGTGCGGCACGTTTTGGTGCTCGGTTGTTTCCGTTGTGTTACTGCCCAAAGACCTCTTCGGCGATACGAGCGCTTTCGGCGGCGTCCTTGGCGTAGTAGTCCGCGCCGATCTGCTTAGCATATTCGGGGGTGAGTACGGCGCCGCCTACGATGATCTTGACGCCCGGCACCTCGGCATGAAGCAGCTTGATGGTCTCTTCCATGGCCACGACGGTGGTGGTCATAAGCGCCGAGAGGCCGACGAGCTTGATGTCGCGCTCCTGTACGGTCTTGAGCACCTCTTGCGGGTCGACGTCGCGGCCTAGGTCAAAGACGGTATAGCCGTAGTTATCGAGCAGCATCTTGACGATGTTCTTACCGATGTCGTGGATGTCGCCTTTAACGGTAGCCACGCAGATTTTGCCCTTGTCGGCAATCTCGCCGGCGGGCATCAGCCGCTTGATGGTGTCAAAGCCCACGCGCGCGGCCTCGGCCGAGGCCATAAGCTGCGGCAAGAAGAACTTGCCCTGGTCAAAGAGGACGCCCACCTCGTCGAGGGCGGGGATAAAGTGATTGTTGATGAGGTCCATGGCGTCGTGGTCTGCCAACAGACGCTCGGTCTCCGCCGCGATCTCGCCTTTGCGGCCCGAGACGACCATGCGACGAATCGGGTCGTCGTTGCCGTCGGAGCCGGCGGTGCCGGCGGCGGGCGCGGCGTCGGTCGATACTGCCTGAGCTGCTGCCGGGTTTGCGGCGATCTTATACGGATCGGTCCAGCCGGCGTAGCGCTCGATATATCCGGTTGAGCCCTCGTCCTCAACGCTCAGGACGCGATAGCTGTAGACGGTATCCATAAAGCGCTTGGAGCCCGGGTTCATGATGGGGGCGTCCAGGCCCGCGCCAAAAGCGGCGGCCAAAAAGACCGAACCCAGCAGCGGGCGGGCAGGCAGGCCAAAGCTGATGTTCGACACGCCGAGCGCGCATTTGACGCCCAGACGCTCCTTGCACAGGGACACGGCGCGTAGGATCTGCTCGGCCTGGCGTTGATTGGTCGAGGCGGTCATGACCAGGCAGTCGATGAGGATGCGGTCCGGTCCGATGCCGTAGCGGGCAGCCTCGGCCACGATGCGCTCGGCGATGGCAAAGCGGGCCTCGGCGGTATCGGGGATGCCGCCTTCGTCGAGCGTAAGGCCGACAACGTTGGTGCCGTAGTGGGCGACCAGCGGAAAGATCTCATCCATGATCTGCTGCTTGCCATTGACCGAGTTGATGATGGGCTTGCCGGCGTAGCGGCGCACGGCGGCCTCGACGGCTGCGGGGTCGGTGGAGTCGATCTGCAGCGGCAGCAGCGTGGAGCCCTGGAGCTGCTCGGTGGCCTGTTGGATGATCTTGACCTCGTCGATCTCGGGCAGGCCCACGTTAACGTCCAGGATGTCGGCGCCCTGTTCCTGCTGGCTGATACCCTGGCTCACGACGTAGTCCAGGTCGCCGTCGCGCAGGGCCTGCTGCAGGCGCTTTTTGCCGGTGGGGTTGATGCGCTCGCCGATGACGGCGATCTTGTGGCCGTCACAGGGAAGATCCACGACCGTTTGGGCGCTCGTGACCGACATGCTGGGCTTGCGGCGGCGCGGGCCGGGCGCGTGGTTGTCGATAAGCGTGCGCAAGGCCGCCATGTGCGCCGGCGTGGTGCCGCAGCAACCGCCCACGACGCTCACGCCGTCGGCGATCATGCCGGCGACGGCCTCGGCGTATTCGGGGGCCTGGATGTCAAAGACGGTGTTACCGTCGTCGTCCACGTGGGGGAGTCCCGCATTGGCCTGCACCATAACGGGCTTGTCCGTTACGGTGAGCATGCGCGCGGCGAGCCCTCGGAGCTCGGCCGGTCCTTGGCTGCAGTTGATGCCCAAAACGTCGGCGCCGATGGCATCGAGCGTGATGGCGGCCACCTCGGGACTCGTTCCCAGGAAGGTGCGACCGTCTTCCTCAAAGGTCATGGTGGCAAAGACGGGCAGGTCGGAGTTCTCGCGGCAGGCGAGGACCGCCGCCTTGATCTCGGCCAGGTCGGTCATAGTCTCGATAATAAAGAGGTCCACACCCGCGGCGACGCCGGCGCGCACTTCCTCGGCAAAGAGGTCGTAGGCCTCGTCGAAGCTCAGGGTACCCAGGGGGCGAAGCAGCGCGCCGATGGGGCCGATGTCACCGGCGACGTAGCGGGCGCCGGCCTCGCGGGCACAGGCGACGGCCGCGGCAAAGACGTCTGCCACGGTGGCGGCACCGTCGAGCTTGTGGGCGTTGGCGCCAAAGGTGTTGGCGGTGATCACGTCGCAGCCGGCCTCGACGTACTGACGCTGAATGTCGGTAATGACCTGGGGTTCCTCAAAGTTGAGCAGCTCGGGCAGGGCGCCCGCCTTCATGCCAGCGGCCTGCAACATGGTGCCCATGCCGCCGTCGAACAGCAGGTGTCCCGTGCCCTCGATGGCCGCACGCAGGCGATCGTCCTTAATGCGCAGATCGTCGATCGTGCGCGTCTTGTACGTGGCACCGTTGCGACGTGCGGCATCAACGGGTGCCGCCAATGCAGTGCCGTCAGAATCATGAGTGATAAGCGGAGTAAACATCGGGGGCTCCTAATGGCTGGAATAGCAGGTGGTGTGGGCGGCGCGGAAGCGGCAGTGCTCACGCATGCGGCAGATATTGCAGGTGGGGCGGCTCTGGGCGTCGTGGACCTCGCCGTCAAACAGACCGATCACCGCGGTCACGCTTTTGGTGGGCATGAGTAGGCTGGTGGGCGTGACGGTCAGGCCGATGAGCCGCGTGGCGTTGAGCGCATTGACGATCGAGCGCTGGGCCGAGAGCGGGCAGTCGCCATAGCCGGGACTAAAGCGCCAGTTGCCGGCGAGCCCATGAACGGCGGCGTCCGTCTTGACCTGCTGGTCCATTTGCTCAACGGCGGCTTCCACGTAAGCGGAGCACGCGGCGTCGAGCACGGCGCCCTCCAGGGGATGTTGGGCTCCCGTGGTGCGCAAACGGCGCTCAGCATCCATGCCGAGGGTGCATGCCATGAGCGCAGCCATACGGGCGTCCTTAAGATGTCGATAGATATCGCGACCGCGCAGCTCAACATTGGTGCCGACCAGACGGATGCAAGGCTTGCCCTGCTCGTCCACGCTCGTGGCATCGACGGCAAATACGCGGCGCACGCCACGGGGCTCAATGTCAAGCTCAAGGCGCTCGACCACAAGCTCAATACGTCGTGACAGTTCGGGCTCAATCTGCTGGCCGCCGTAACCCAGATACCGCAGCATCTCGGCACGGTCGACACGGGGATGGTGCGCGGCATCGATACGGTAGAGCGCCGGCGACGCAAGGTCGGCCGGCACTTCGATAGCGGTTGTATCGATGTGCGGTTTTTCCATTACCCCAGGCGCTCCATAATGGTCGCGGCGATCGCAGGACGGTTCATAGTGTACAGGTGCAGGCCGTCGGCGCCGTGCTCCTTGAGGTCGCAAAGCTGGCGGGCTGCATAATCTACACCAGCTGCCTGCAGGCTCTCGGGGTCATTCTCGTACTTGGCGAGAATCTTGATGACGGGGGAGGGCAGCGACGCGCCGCACATAAAGACCATGCGGCTGATCTGCGACTTGCCCATAAACGGCATGATGCCCGCGGTAATGGGCACGGTGATGCCGGCCTTGTCGGCAAGCTCGCGAAAACGGTAGAAGCACTCGTTATCAAAGAAGAGCTGCGTCACAAAGAAGCTCGCGCCGGCGTCCTGTTTTTGCTTGAGGTGTTCGACCGAGAGGTTGAGATCCTCACAGGCAATGTGGCCCTCGGGGTAGGCTGCGGCGCCCACGCAAAAGCCGGCGTCGACGAGCTCGGGGATGAGGTCGCGGGCGTAGGCGTAGTCCGAGGCGGGCTTGTCGTCCTCGGTCGCGCCGGCAGGGAGATCGCCACGCAGGGCCAGGATGTTTTCCACGCCGGCGGTGCGATACTCGTCGATCTTGGCGGCGATATCGGCGTGCGACCGGCCCACGCAGGTAAGGTGTGCCACCGAGGGCGTGTCGAATTCGCTCGTAATCATATGCGCGATGGGGGCGGTGGCGGCACCGTTGCCCGAGCCGCCGGCCGAGCAGGTGACCGAGACAAAGCTCGGCGAAAGCTTGCACAGATTGCCTGCCACCTCGCGAGCCGTGTCGAGGGTCAGCTCGCCCTTGGGCGGGAACATCTCAAACGAAATGGGCGCGGTGCCCTGGGATGCTGCCTGCTTAAAAACCTCGTCGACGCGCATATCGTGCTCCTCTAGATACGTAATAGTGTGATGTGTTGTAAGGATTCTACAGCACCACTGTGCCACGGTGGAGTTTCACTCGCTATTTGAGGATACCAATCAAAGATGCCTTGCTATCGGCTTTCTCTATAACAGAGCGGCTAATCTAGGCACGGACTATAAAGACTGGTATCTGATGCAAAATACCAGTTAATAGAGCTCCATCCCAAATTGACTACCCTTAAACCATGGAGAGAGGTCTGCAATTTATGCAGTTGATTGGCTGTTGAGGGTGGCAACGCCGCCTCGATAGGGTAACCTCATTGATTGGTTTCGCGACAGCAACATAACGGTAATGTCGCGGAAACACGGCGAGTCTAAGCTATGACTCGTTCGTTAGTAATCAACACCGCTTCTCACGCGGTGCCGATACGAAGGGAGTTCCGTATGGCCGAACTTACTGACCGCTTCGGGACCATGGTGTTCTCTGAGGAAGTCATGAAGGACTACCTCCCCAAGGACATTTGGAAGCGCCTTGCTGCAACCCTCGAGGGCGGTGAGCCGCTCGACCTGGATGTGGCCAACGCCGTTGCCCATGCCATGAAGGTCTGGGCCATCTCCAAGGGCGCGACGCACTACGCGCACTGGTTCCAGCCGCTTTCGGGCATTACTTCCGAGAAGCACGACAGCTTCCTGGAGCCCAACCACGACGGCACCGCCATTACAAAGTTTACGGGCAAGAACCTCATCCAGGGCGAGCCCGATGCCTCGAGCTTCCCCAACGGCGGTCTGCGTGCCACCTTCGAGGCCCGTGGCTACACCGCCTGGGATCCCACCAGCCCCGCCTTTATCAAGGACGATGTCCTGTGCATCCCCACGGCTTTCTGCTCCTACACGGGCGAGGCCCTGGACAAGAAGACCCCGCTGCTGCGTTCCATGACTGCGCTCTCGCGTGAGTCCAAGCGCGTTTTGGCGCTGTTTGGCAAGACGCCCAAGAAGGTCGTTCCTTCCGTGGGCGACGAGCAGGAGTACTTCCTGATCAAGAAGGACGCCTACCGCAAGCGCAAGGACCTGGTCATTACCGGCCGCACCCTCTTTGGTGCTGCTCCATGCAAGGGTCAGGAGCTCGAGGAGCACTACTTTGGCGCTATCCGCCCCACCGTCTCGGCCTACATGAAGGACTTGGACGATGAGCTGTGGGCGCTCGGCATTCCCGCCAAGACCAAGCACAACGAGGTCGCTCCCTGCCAGCATGAGCTCGCACCGGTCTATGGCGAGGTCAACGAGGCCATCGACCAGAATCTGGTCATGATGGAGAAGATGAAGCTCATCGCCTCCCGCCACGACTTGGTCTGCCTGCTGCACGAGAAGCCCTTTGAGGGCATCAATGGTTCGGGCAAGCACAACAACTGGTCGCTTGGCACCGAGTCCGAGAATCTGCTCGATCCGGGCGACACCCCGCTCGACAACCTGCAGTTCATCGTCTTCCTCACCGCGGTGATCGAGGCCGTCGATAACTATCAGGAGCTCCTGCGTGCCTCCGTTGCCTCGGCCGGCAACGACCATCGTCTGGGCGCCAACGAGGCTCCTCCGGCGATTATGTCCATCTTCCTGGGCGACCAGCTTACCGAGGTCGTCGAGAAGATCATCGATGGCAAGGCTTCCGTTCATGCCACGCGCGGCGTGCTCGACCTGGGCGCCGATACCCTGCCCAAGCTGATGCAGGACAACACCGACCGCAACCGCACCTCCCCGTTTGCCTTTACTGGCAATAAGTTCGAGTTCCGTGCCTGCGGCTCCGAGCAGAACGTCTCCGACTCCAACCTGGTGCTCGATGCCGCCGTGGCCAAGTCGCTCAAGTCCTTCGCCGACGCGCTTGAGGGTACGCCCGAGGATGAGTTCCAGGATGCCGCGCTCGAGTACTGCAAGAAGGTGTTGACCGATCACCAGCGCATCCTGTTCTCCGGCGACGGTTACTCCGACGAGTGGCCCGTTGAGGCCGAGAAGCGCGGCCTTGCCAACAACAAGACCACGGCCGATGCCCTGCCCGCGTTTGTTTCCGATAAGGCCATCGCGCTCTTTGAGGAGACGGGTGTCCTGACCAAGGCCGAGGCTCAGTGCCGCTACGACTGCAAGCTCGAGAAGTACAACAAGCTCATGAACATCGAGGCTACCACGATGGTTCGCGAGGCGCGTCGTACCTATCGCCCGGTCATTACCGCCTATGCCACCAAGGTCGCTAAGGGCCTTGAGACTATTCGTGCCGCCGGTGCCGAGGCCGCCATGCAGTGCGAGCAGAACACGCTCAACAAGCTCTGCAACGGTATCACCACCATCAACGACTCCATCAAGGCGCTCGACGCCGTGCATCAGAAGGCCGAGGGCCTCGATGGTCAGGAGCAGGCTAACGTGTACGCGCACGAGGTCGTTCCCGCTATGGATACGCTGCGCGCCGCCGTGGATGCCATGGAGGAGATCGTGGCAGCCGACTACTGGCCGGTCCCGACCTACGACGACATCCTGTTCTACGTGTAGGGCGTAACTGACATATCGTCACGGTATTGAGCCGGGGCCCGCATCATGCGGGCCCCGGTTTTTGTTTGCGAAGGACGCTTTGAAGCCCGTTTTGCCGTCGATTTGCCTAGGTATAAAGGGCTATGGGCAAAAAACGTCAAATATGAGTACTGTCACAAGTCCTGTAACATTATTTAATTGCAAAATATGTAGTGTTACGCAACATATGTCCAAGTACATAGCTGATAAACGCCTGCAATTCTTCCGCCGTAGGACCCCTGGCGTCTAAATCGTCTTCTGATGGCATGAAATCGCTGTTACTAAATTGGTAACAGTACTCATATTTGCTATTTTTTGCCCACAGGCTTTGCGATGATGCCGTGATCCGCACTCTGCCGGGTTCGAATCACGGCACATGGGTAGCAAAAAGCCCGCCACCGCGATGAACTGCGCCCCAAATCTTGGACGCCCTAAATAGCGACTAGGCCGCAAGGGCCTGATTCCGGTACTCCTCCGGGGTCAGGCCCTTCAATCTTACCTGCCTCCGGCTCGTGTTCCAGTGGACTATGTATTCCTCCAGGTCG
>DBEYYU010000065.1:0-71599 GCA_048184855.1 Collinsella aerofaciens | reverse complement strand
ACAGGGTGCCTTACGCAGCCTAGCCGAAACGCACCGAGCAGACTGAAGCCCACCGGCCTAATGGCTTGGCGTCAGCATGCCGCGATTCGGTCGCACGGAGAGCATTTCCCAGTTGACAAAACTATAGGAACACCCCCCTGCCGGCGCGGGGGTACCGCTTTACAATGACGCGCAAATAACTTTGAGCAACAAGGATGAGGCTATTCTGAGATATGACTAGACTCCGTATTTCGTCTTAATGTCCCTTGAGAATGAATCATAGTCTTCATAGAGCCCCTCTTTGCTTTCATCCTCGGCGTGGTTTATACGTTCAAGGAGCTTATCCTTTGGAGCCTCTTTTGTTATTGCGGCCTCGCTATCGGGTATTGTGGATTGCAAGAATAGTTCTAGAGCATGGACGTCTTTGAGTATGTAGCCTGTCGAACGACCCGCTCCTGTTTTTTCGATTGCGCTGCAACTAACAAGCTGACCGAGGGTTCGTTTAACGGTGACCTCGCTGATATCGGGGCAGTTGGATCGGATGTCGGATTTCTTAATGACGCCGGGTCTCTGTTGAAATAGAACGGCGATGCGCGCTTGCTTCGACATGGGACGAGTGCTTGATTCAATTAAGGTACGCTGCTCGAGCTGTCGGTAGGCGGCCAGGGTTGTTCCGAGCATGAAACGGATAAAGGGTACTTCGGTGTTTTGATTTTCATTCCATCCAGTGGAGCTTGCAGCGAGGGCGTTGTAGTAAAGCGCTTTGTTGTCTTCAATAAGTCGTTCGATGCTGATGTAACGCGCAACATCGTATCCAGTCTTTTCGAGCAGCAGCGTTGTAAGGAGCCGGCTCATCCTGCCATTGCCATCGTTGAAGGGATGAATGCTAACAAAATCGAAGATAAAGCGGAGCGATATAAGGAGGGGATCGCAAACTTGGCGAGATAAAGCATCGTTGAGGGACTGGCAGGCTTCTTTAATAAGTCCCGGGGTTGCTAGAGCCGAAGGGGGCCTAAAGCGCACAAATCGATTACCTTGATCGTCAATGGAGACGATTTCGTTATCGCCATCTTTCCAATGGCCTCCATACGAGATTGCCGTGTGCGCCATGAGGTCACGATGCAACTGCAGAATGACCGATGGCGTTACGGGAATGGAATCGTGTTGCTCGTGAATAAGCGACAGCACATCTCGGTATCCAGCGATTTCTTCCTCTGCGCGGGAGCTTGGCTTGGCGGAATACGCCATGATCGCTTTGAGTCTTTTTTGGGTGGTAACAATTCCTTCAAGTCCGTTGGAGGATCGGGTGCTTTGGATCTTAGCCTCCTCCATTAGGGACGATAGAAGCTCGGGTTTGACTTGACTCAGAGCAAGCTGACGGCCTTTATGCTCGCGTATCGAGAGGAGGAGGTTGGTGATTGGAGTTGCTTCGAGTTCCGCTGGGACTGTGGTGTAATCGAACTGGCGCATGCGGCTCCTTTCGGTATCACGAACATACTTTCGATATCATAATACCATTAAATGATACCGAAAGTATGTTCGTGATACCGAAAACTGGAAACCATGGTTCATAACTGCTTGGAAAGTTCGGATTTGACTATCTTATTGTCTTGATCTGTAACAGTTAGACGGTTAAAAGTGGGCTACGTGTTACAGATTGAGATATTTCTGCTCGGGCGTTCTGTTTGTCTCGATCTGTAACATTTAAGACCGAAAATCCCTGTTAGATGTTACAGATCGAGACAAACGGCCTGCACGGACCGAACCAAAACAAAAAGGCCGCATGCGAACCCGTGGAGGGATTCGCATGCGGCCGACAGGGGGTATGCGGCAAAAGTTAGGCCATAAGCAGGCCGGTCTCCGTGACGTTCTTGTACCAGTACGCGCTCGCCTTGGGATAGCGCTTCTGGGTCTCAAAGTCGATGTAGAACAGGCCATAACGCTTGTTGTAGCCGTTGGTCCAGGAGAACTGGTCCTGCAGCGACCACACAAAGTAACCGTCGACGTTTACGCCGCCGTCGATTGCCTTGAGGATCCATGCGAGATGCTGGCGCATGTAGTCGATACGAGGGGCGTCGTCGATAAAGCCGTCCTCGAAGTCGTCCTTATAGCCCATGCCGTTCTCGGTGATGTAGATCTTCTTGTAGTTGGGGTAATCGTTCTTAATGCGCAGCAGCAGATCGTACAGGCCCTCGGGATAGATGATCCAGTCCCAATCGGTGGTGGGTACGCCTTCGCGCACGCATGACTCGCCCACGCCCTTGAGGAACCAGCGCGAGGAGCCCTTGTCGCCGGTGCCATTGTGGTTGATGTCGTTTTCGCCCTCGGCGGCACGCAGGAACTGGCACTTGTAGGTGTTGACGCCCAGGCAATCGTTGTAGGGGAGCGCGGCGGTCAGCGCGGTGATGTCCTCGTCGCGGACGTCGAGCTCGCCGCCGGCGATATGGGCCAGCTTGGTCGCAGCCTCCATGGTGTCGGCTGCATAGTGGCCGCGGAAGGTGGCGTCGAGCACCCAGCGGTTGTTGATGACGTCGGCCATGCGAGCTGCCTCGCAGTCGGCGGCGTTGTTGGGGTCGAGGGGATACTTGGGCTCCAGGTTCTGGACAATGCCGATCTCGCCCTCAAAGCCGCCCTCATGGAAGGCGACGACAGCCTTGGCGTGGGCCACCATCATGTTGTGCATGAGCTGGAAGGCCTTGTCCAGGCGATACTTCTCGCCGTGCGGCCAGTTGCCGACGATAAAGCTGCCCTCGGCGGTCGCGGGAATCTCGTTAAAGGTAAACCAGTGCTTGACCTCGGTGAACTCGGCAAAGCAGAACTTGGCGTACTCGACAAAGGCGTCGATCGTCGTGCGCGTCAGGAAGCCCTCGCCGCCGTTCTGGTAAAAGGCCTCGGGCGTATCAAAGTGATCGAGCGTGACATAGGGGATAACGCCGGCTTTGTTGCAGGTGGCGAAAAGCTCGTGATAGAAGGTGACGCCCTCGGGGTTAATCTCGCCAGTGCCGTTGGGGAAGATACGGCTCCAAGCGATGGAGACGCGAATACCGTTGATGCCGAAGCGCTGGCACAGGTCAATATCGACCGGGTACTTGTTGTAGAAATCGCTTGCGGGGTCGGGGGAGAAGCGACCCTGGGCAGCCAGGAAATCGTCCCAGGGCACTTTGCCCTTGCCGTGCGTACGGGTCTCGCCCTCAACCTGGTAAGCGGCGGTGGCGCCGCCAAACACAAAGCCGTCGGGGAACTGCATGGGGTTGGTCATGAGTCATCCTTTCTGTGGGATACGAATAGGGAGAGGTGCCCGAACTGGGGATCCGGGCACCAACAGAGGGAGGAACCTAGTCGAGGTTCTCGCGGAGCCACTTAATGGCGCCAGCGGGGTCGCGGGTAAGGTCGATATATTCCTTACCGCGGGGAGCGAGCAGCTTAATGCCCAGACGATCGGTGTCGGCCTTCATGTCGTTGTAGTAGCTACGAACCTGCGGGGCGAGCACGATGACGTCGTACTGATCCATGATGGCAGTGTGCTGGCCATAGGCGCCTGCGGAGGAAGCGATGTTCTCTCCGGTCTGCGCAGCACCTTCCTTGATGGCGTTGGCAAGCATGGCTGAGGTGCCGGCGCCGGCGCACAGGACGAGGACCTTCAGACCGTCGACATCCTTCTTAGCGGATGCGTCGGAGGCGGGCTCGGGCTGATCGGCGACAGGCTCGCTGTCGGCGGCGGCAGCGGTCGTCTCGACGGAAGCGGTAGCCTGCTCGACAGCGGGCGCAGAGGTGCTGGCGGCGATGGTGGCAGCACCATCAGACTCGAGACCCAGCTCGGCGGCGCGCTCGGCCTCCTGGTCGCAGAGCAGCTTATCGTATGCCTTCAAGAACGGCAGGTAAATGATGGCGTCCAGCAAGATGATGATTGCGACAAACACCAGGGCGATAAGCTGGAAGTTCGTGGTGATGAAAATGCCGATGGGGGCAGGGGTAGCCCAAGGCACCACAAAGGAGAAGCCGTTCATGCCCACGTTGTCGATAAAGAACTTGGCAACACTTACGTTGACGCAGCCGGCGGCAACAAAGGGGATGAGCATGTAGGGGTTAAGGATCATCGGCGCGCCAAAGAGCAGCGGCTCGTTGACGGCGAAGGCAACAGGAACAATCGAGGCCTTACCGACGGCTTTGAGCTGCTTGGACTTCATAAAGAGAATCAGCAGAAGCGGCACGATGAACGTGGCGCCGGTGCCGCCGAACTCACCCACGAGCGACATGTTAAAGGTGAGGGAGTGGGCGGGGTGGCCGCCTGCCAGCAGAACCTGCAGGTTCTCGGCCTGGTTGGCAAGACGGATGGGGTCGATGCCCGGCTGGACGATCGAGGGGCCGTGGACACCGATGAACCAGAAGAACGCGGTGGCTGCCTGGATAAGGATAAGGCCAGGATAGGTTTCTGCTGCAGTGAAGAGCGGGGAGAGCAGCTTGATGAGCAGCTCGGAGAACGGAACGCCCATGAGGTTGCGCACGACGACATCGATGATGCCGCAGATGATGACGGCGCCGCCAAAGGGGATGATGTCACGGAAGTTCTGAGCGATGGCGCCCGGGACCTCCTTGGGCAGCTTAATGGTCAGATCGCGAGAGACGCAGAACTTATAGACCCACACGGTAATGAACGCGGCGATATAGGCCGAGAACAGACCGCGCGTACCCATGCTGGTGCAATCGAAGACCGAAAGCTCGGAGCCGTTGAGCTTGGTGGTGAACTGCGTAACAGCGAGCAGCAGCATGCTGCACTGGGCGGCAACCATGGTGGAGCCGTCGTTGAGCACTTTGCCGGCGGGCATGCGACGGTTCATGGAAGCCGTAAAGTTCTTGGCAGTGGTGCCGGCAACCATGATGCCCATGACACCCATGGTGAAGTTGTACAGCTTGTTGCACCAGTCGATGAGCGGCTGGGGCAGCGTGATGCCGACTACGCCGGGAAGGGTGGCAATGAGCAGAAAGATCGAAGAGGTGAGGACGATGGGCATGCACCCAAGGAATCCGTCCTTGATGGCCTGGAGGTAGATGTTCCTCGAGATCTTCTCAAAGAACGGTTGATGCTTCTCGAGCATCTTTACGATGGCGTCCATAGAGCTCCTTTGCTACTTGATGCGCGATGCATGTGGATGGAACTGGTCGTCGATGGATGGTCAGGACTGCCCGGAAACTTTCCTGTTTAAGGAAGGCATTGCGAAATGACAACGTTGTCATTTCGTTAATGACAACGTAAGACATTTTTGGAAGAGCAACAAGGATTTACGGGTGAACGGTCGATATTGTCCGGTAAACGGTTGATTTATCAGTCAGGCAGGTGGTGTATGCTAGAACGCAAAAAACAAGCGATAGAGAACCGAGTGGAGAAGTAGTGGCAACGATGGACAAGAAAAATGTCTCAATGAACGATGTGGCGATTGCCGCGGGTGTTTCTCTCAAGACGGTTTCGCGTGTGATTAACGAGCCCGGTAGCGTGCGAGAGTCGACACGCGATAAGGTCCATTCCGCAATGGAAGCGCTCGGGTTCCGGGCGAACTTTGCCGCGCGTTCGCTCAAGTTAGGCCGTTACGGGTGCATCGGCGTCGTGCTGTTTCACTTGTCGGGCGGTGCCGTGGACATGATTGACGGTATCGCCGATGCCGCCGAAGAACGCGGCTTTGCGCTCACGATGATCAAAAAGCGGGCAGGGGAGAAGATGACCCTTGCCGATGCGGCGCGTAGGATGTCGCAGCTGCCTGTTGATGGCATGATCTTCAGCCTGCGTCAGATGGTCGATGATTTTGATACCTTTGAGGCACCGAAAGACCTCAAGACGGTGATTATCACGCCGATGGAGCATCCTGCCTGCTCTACCGTTAGTGACGATCAAGAGGGCGGTGCGCGCATGGCGTGCGAGTACTTCTTAAATCGTGGGCACAAGAACGTATACTTCGTCTCTGGTAAGAAAGAGGCGCTGTCGAGCCAGTGTCGTATGAAAGGTTGGCGTGCGGCACTCGAGGCGCGTGGCATTGAGCCGCCCGAGCCTCTGCAAGGCGATTGGAATGCGGATAGTGGCTATGCCGCGGGCCTTGTGCTTGCCGATAAGCCCGATTGCACGGCGGTCCTCGCTGCTAACGACTGCATGGCAAACGGCGTGATGATGGCTCTACGTGACAAGGGTCTGAGTGTGCCCGACGATGTGTCCGTGATCGGCTTCGACGATGAGCTCTACAAGACGATTCCCAACTCGATTCTGACGTCGGTGAAGTTTCGCCACCGCGAGCTGGGCGTTCGTGCGCTCAACGAGGTCGTTGCGGGCCTAGAAGCCCCGAGCTCCAGAAGCCGTACGCTTGTCTCGGGTGTGCTGGTCGAGCGTTCCAGCGTAAAGGACCTGCGGGCGTAGACGTGCTCGGCCTGTTCGTCTAAATCTGTAACAGGTAGGGCCGAAAATCTCAGCTAGTTGTTACAGATTTAGACAATTCGGTCCGGTATATTCCGTTTGTCTCGATCTGTAACGTCTAAGCGGTCAAAAGTGGTCTACATGTTACAGATTGAGATTTTCGGCTTGGCCTGTGCGTTCATCTCGATCTGTAACAGCTAGGACCGAAAAACTCGGCTAGATGTTACAGATTGAGATGAACAGGAGGACGGGTGCGGTCTAAACAAAATGGCCCGCGCATCACACATCGATGCACGGGCCATTTATTGTCTGCAAGCGGCAGGTGGTGTCAGCGTCTTATGCCTCGAGGTTTTCCTCGATCCAGGCGACGGCACCCTTGGGATCCTTAGTGAGGTCGATGTACTGTTTGCCCTTGGGCGACAGCAGCGTGATGCCCAGGCGGTCGGTGTCGGCCTTCATCTCGTTGTAATAGGTGCGAACCTGCGGAGCCAGGACGATGACGTTGTACTGGTCCATGATGGCGTAGTGGCTGCCGTAGGCACCGGCGTTGGCGGTAATGTCGATGCCCAGCTCGTCGGCGCCTTCCTTAAGCGCGTTGGCGAGCAGTGCAGAGGTGCCGGCGCCAGCGCACAGAACCAGAACCCTCAGATCCTTGCCCTTAAGGGCGGACGGAGCTGCGGAGGCCTCAGTGGCAGAAGCGGTCTCGACAACAGGAGCCTCAACGGCGGGGGCGGCAGCGGTCTTGACGGCCTTGGTCTCCTCGGCCTCTTCTTCGGCCAGGGTCTCGGCCTCCTGCTTGCACAGGACGTTGTCGTAGGCCTTGCAGAACGGGTAGTAGATCAAGAAGTCAACGACCAGCAGGACGACAACCAGGACCAGAGAGATCGGCTGGAAGTTGGTGTCGATGAAGGTGCCGATCGGTCCGGGGAGTGCCCACGGCATGGCATAGATAAAGCCGTTCATGCCCAAAAAGTCGATGAAGAACTTACCAATGAGGACGTTGGCCACGGGGGCAAACAGGAACGGGATCAGGAAGTACGGGTTGAGGATGATGGGCGCGGCGAACAGCAGCGGCTCGTTGACGGCGAACATCACGGGCACGACAGAGGCTTTGCCGACGGCCTTGAGCTGCTTGGAGCGCATAAAGAGCAGGAAGATGATCGGGACAATGAACGTGGCGCCGGTGCCGCCGAGTTCGCCGATGTAGTTACCGAAGTTTTCGGTCAGGGCGAGGGCGGGGTGACCGCCGGCCTGCAGCGTGGCGAGGTTGGTGGTGATGTTGCCAAACAGCGCGGCGTTGAGGGCAGGCTTAACGACCGAGGGGCCGTGGATGCCCATGAACCAGAACAGCGGGATCATGAACCAGATGAGGGCGAGGCCGGCGTAGGAATCGGCAGCGGCGAACAGCGGGCTCACCAGCGTGGAGATGACGTTGGCAAACGGGACGGCCAAGCAGGTGCGGCAGATAACGTCGATGACGGCGACAAACAGGATGGAGAAGCTGAAGGCGAAGATGTCGCGGAAGTTCTGGGCGATGGCGCCGGGGACTTCTTTGGGCAGCTTGATGGTGATGTCTCGCTTAATGCAGAAGGCATAGATGTTGACCGTGGCAAATGCGGCGACAAAGGAGCTCAGCAGGCCCTTGGTGCCCATGTTGTCGGTAAAGAACACCGAGACATCGGCGCCGTCGATCTTGGCACTCGTCTGGGTAACGGCCAAGATGAGCATAGCGCACATGGCGGCGACCATGGTGCTCGTGGCGTTGATGGCCTTGCCGGCAGGCATGCGGCGGTTCTTGGAGCCGGTCAGCGCGCTTGCGGTGGTGCCGGCGACCATGATGCCCACGACGCCCATCGTGAAGTTGTAAACCTTGTTGCAGAAGTTCACGACGTCGACGTTCCACCAGTCGGGCAGCGTAAAGCCGCCGACCGTGGCGACAACGCCCGGCAGGGTCGAAATAAGCAGGAAGACAGAAGAAGACAGGATGATGGGCATTGCTGCCAAAAAGCCGTCTTTAATGGCCTGAAGGTAGATGTTCTTAGAGACCTTGTCGAAGTACGGCTGACCTTTCTCCAAGAACTTAACGATCGATTCCATAGTTCACGCTCCTCTTTGCATGAAATCTTAATGGCATGGACGTTGAAAACCTATATGGTCTCCCGCTTGCTAAAAGCCCGGGTGCAGGCGGGGTCGGTCCCAGGGGGAGAGAGGGGAGCGGCTGGGTTTGTATCGCATAGGGCCGCTCCCTTCTCGGGGGAAAGCGAGGCGATGCGCTACTGCGCGTCCGCCATAGTGTCGGCGAGCTCCTTGTACCAGAGTGCCGACTGCTTGATGTAGCGTTTTTGCGTGTCGAAGTCGATGTAGAACAGGCCGTAGCGCTTGTTATAGCCATTGGCCCACGAGAACTGGTCCTGCAGGCTCCAGATAAAGTAGCCCTGGACGTCGACGCCCTCGGCGCGCGCCTGGAGCACCTTCTCCATGTGCTGGTCGACAAAGTCGATGCGCTCGGGATCGGCGACGATGCCGTTTGCGTCGGGCTCGGGGTCCTTGTGGCCCAGGCCGTTTTCGGTGATATAGATGACGGGGAGGTTGGGATAGGTGGCGCTGATGTGCTTGAGCGTGTCGTAGAGGCCTTGCGGGTAGATGAGCCAATCCCAGTCGGTGGTGGGGATACCCGGCATATCGACCTGCTGCCCGACGCCCTTAAACTTAAAGCACGAGGTGCCCTTGTCTCCGGTGCCGTTAAAGCTGTTGGTTGACTCGCCATCGTAGGCGGCGATAAACGCCGACTGATAGTAGTTGAGGCCGAACATATCGTTGCGGGGCGCCGCCTTGGCGAGCTCCTCCATGTCGCTGTCCTCAACCGTAAGTGTGGCGTTGTTGGCACGCAGAATCTCGTTGATGAGTGAGAGGGTGCGCGCGGAGTAGTGACCCAGGAAGGCGCCGTCCATGATAAAGTCGGTGTAGAAGGCGTTGTACAGGTCGGCGGCGTGCTGGTCGGCGGGCGAGTCGGTGGCAGGATATGCCGGCGTCAGGACGTTGACCATGCCAATGCGTCCGCCCAGGTGCTCGGTCTCGTCAAGATCCTTATACAGGTTGACGGCGCGGGCGTGGGCAACGAGCTCGTTGTGCTGGCTCTGGATGCCGCTCGTCACATCAAAGTGATGGTTGGGCGGGAAGTTGCCTTGGATGTATTGGGAGTGCGAGAGGCTGATGAGCTCGTTGATGGTGAACCAATTCTTGACCTCGCGGAACTCGCGGAAGCAGAACTCGGCATAGCGCACATAGGCGTCGACGGTCTTGCGGTTGAGCCAGTCGCCCTGGTTGAACAGGGCGGCGGGGGAGTCAAAGTGATGCAGGGACACATAGGGCTCGACGCCATACTTTTTGCAGCAGGCGAACAGCTCGTGGTAGTGCTTAACGCCCTCGGCGAGGGGTTCGGCATCTTCGCCGTTGGGGAAGATGCGGGTCCAGGCGATGGACACACGAATGGCGTTGAGTCCATGCTCGGCAGAAAGGCGGATATCCTCCTCGTAGCGGTTGTAGAAATCACTGGCCGGGTCGGGCAAAAAGCGACCCTGGGCGACAAGGTAATCGTCCCACATGGTCTTACCCTTGCCTGCCACCTTCGTGGAACCTTCCGTTTGGTACGCGGCGGTTGCGGCGCCCCAAACAAAGCCCTTCGGCAGCTGCTGTACGCGGTTTAGCAAAGACATATGCATACACCCTCTCGTCTTGCTGTTCGATATTGTGCGTTTGCGCTCAGGAGGCTCCCTGGTTAGCGTTCAGCGGTGAAAAAGCCCGATAAACACTATCTTAAAATGATTAGAACCAAAATGAGCACGTGAACATTTGACAATGAGCACGTTAACATCCGGCTGGGATGTATAGAAACAAAACAACTTCAAACAGCCGCGAACGGTTGTATTTGTTCGGTAAGCGGTTTTGATTGACAGAAGTTTTCATGTTGTGGTATATGGCTCGGGTATCATGAGCACGTTATCAATGTATGTACGATGCGCCATGGGCGCGGGGAATAGTTGGGAAGCAGGTTAGCGTGGAAGGCATGGATCAGCAGACAAGGAATGGTCGTTCGGCGAGCGCGGCAGAGGTTGCGGCGCTCGCTGGCGTGAGCCGCCAGACTGTGTCTCGCGTGGTCAACGGTATGCCCAACGTGACGGAAAAGACGCGCAAGCGTGTGCTGGCCGCCATGGAAGAGATGGGCTTTCGTCCCAATTTTGCTGGAGCGGCGTTGCGCGGCGGGTCGTATCGTTCTATTGGCCTGTGCATGTACAACATCACACGTGTCGGTAACCTGGCGACGCTCGAGGGTATCATGCAAGCGGCGCGCGAGCACGATTTTGCCGTCACTATGATCGAGATGGGCGGCGACAAGCCCTATGCACTTGCCGATGCCTCGCGCCGCATGGTCGAGCGACCCGTCGACGGCATGATTCTCAACATGAACCGCATGGCTCCCGATTTTGAGGAGTTTGTTCCCCAGCCGGGAGTGCGAACGGTCATCCTGTCCATGTATGCGCATCCGCGCTGCACGACGATCGACTCCGACCAGTATGGTTCGTGCGAGCTGTTGACCAATTATCTGCTGGAACATGGTCACTCGAATATGCGGTTTGTGGCGGGTCCGGAAAACTCGATTTCCTCGCGTTTTCGTGAGGCCGGTTGGCGCGATACGCTGGGTCGTGCTCATGTCGATGCCGCTCCGATGCTGCGTGGCGATTGGAGTGCGGACAGTGGGTACGCCATGGGCGAGCGGATTGCGGCCGAGGTGCTTGCCGGCGGGTCGCAGGCGCCGACTGCCGTGCTTGCGGCAAATGACCAGATGGCGCTGGGCGTTATCGCCGCGCTCGAGAACGCGGGCCTGTCCGTGCCCGACGACGTGAGCGTGGTTGGTATCGACGACGCACTCGAGGGACTTGTTCCTCACAATCGGCTGACGACGCTGCGATTTGATTTGCGCGGTGTCGGTAAGCTTGCGTTTGAGGCGGCGATTGGAGAGAGCTCGTCTATCGAGGCGATTCATGTGCCGAGTACGCTGGTCGAACGCTCGACTGTTAGGGACATACGGGGTTAGGTCCTACTCCGTTTGTCTCGATTTGTAACAGGTAGACGGTCAAAAGCGGGCTACGTGTTACAGATTTAGATTCTTCGGAAAGAGCAATCCTGTTCGTCTCAATCTGTAACAGCTTGGACCCAAAAACTCGGCTAGATGTTACAGATTGAGACAAGCGGCCCCCGAACCGCCCAAAAAAGGCCGGGGGCGGCGCGCCGTGTGACGTGCCGCCCCCGGCTGAGAAATGGGGACAGGTTATGTGGGCAGGCGACCCCGCCAGCCGCTAGTCCAGACGACGGGTCTGCGCCACGTGCTTATACCAGTATGCGCTTGCCTTGGGCGTGCGCTTCTGGGTTTCAAAGTCAACGTAGAAGAAGCCATAGCGCTTGTTGTAGCCATTGGTCCAGGAAAACTGATCCTGCAGGCTCCACAGGAAGTAGCCGCCCACGTTGACGCCCACCTCCATGGCCTTGAGCAACCAGCGCAGGTGCTGCTCGATGTAGTCGATGCGCGGCTGATCGTCCACAAAACCGTCCTTGTAGGGGTCCTTGTAGCCCATGCCGTTCTCGGTGATGAAGATCTGCTTGTAGTTGGGGTAGCGCTGCTTAATGTAGACGAGCAGATCGAACAGGCCCTCGGGATAGATGATCCAGTCCCAGTCGGTGGTGGGGACGCCGGGCTTGTTCACATGCTCGCCAATGCCCTTAACGCGCCAGCGGCCAGTGCCCTTCTCGCCCGTACCGTTGTGGTGCAGGTCGTTCTCGCCATCGTAAGCCTTCAAGAAACGGCACTGATAGTTGTTAACGCCCAGGTAGTCGTTGTAGAGCGCGGCTTCGCGCATAATCTCGAGGTCCTCGTCCAAGATTTCGATGGTGCCGCCCGAGACGGCAGCCAGACGGTTGGCGCACTCGAGGGTGTCGGGCGCGTAGTCGCCGCGGAAGGTGGCGTCGAGCAAAAACTGGTTTTGCAGCACGTGCTCGTTGTTGGCGGCTTTGATGTCGGCGGGGTCGTTCTCGTTGAGCGGATACTTAAACTCCAGCGACTGGATGACGCCGATCTTGCCCTTAAAACCGCCGTTGTGGAAGGCCAGTACTGCCTTGGCGTGGGCGAGCATCATGTTGTGCTCGCACTGGAAGGCCTCGGCCAGATGCGCCTTAACACCACCGGGGAAGGTGCCCTCGATGTAGGTGTTGGAGGCGTCGGCCCAGATCTCGTTAAAGGTAAACCAGTAGGTTACCTGGTCGGCGTACTCCTTAAAGCAGAAGGTGGCAAAGTCCACAAAGGCATCGATGGTCTCGCGGTTGAGGAAGTCGCCCTTCTCAAAGAGGGGAAGCGGCGTATCGAAGTGATGCAGCGTGACAAACGGCTCAACGTGGTGCTTGTGGCACTCGGCGAAGAGATCGTGATAGAACTGCACGCCCTCGGGGTTGATTTCGCCGGCGCCGTTGGGGAAGATGCGGCTCCAGGCGATGGAGAGGCGAATGCCGTTGATACCGAACTCCTCGCACAGCTCCAAGTCGACGGGGTACTGGTTGTAGAAGTCCGAAGCGGGATCGGGGGAAAAGCGCCCCTGGGCCTCCAGGAAGTCGTCCCAGGCGACTTTGCCCTTACCGTGAGTGCGGGTCTCGCCCTCTACCTGGTAGGCAGCGGTGGCGCCGCCAAAGACAAAGTCCTCGGGAAACTGTGCGGGCGGGTTGGTGACGCTAGCAGGGTTAACGGACATGATGATCCAATCGTCTAAATCGAAGGGCCAGCCGGTCTTGGATGGTCGGCTGGCCCTGAGCGTTACTTACTTCGAGAGTTGCTCGCTTACGAAGGCGAGAGACTTATCGCCGTTCTGGGAAAGCTCGATGTACTGCTTACCGCGGCAGGCGACGCACTTGTTGCCCACGCGCTCGCAGTCCTTCTGCAGGTCGGCCAGGTAGCTTGCGGCCTGCGGGGCCAGGACGACCAGATCGAAGTCGGGGAGCATGTCCACGTGGTTGCCATAGGCCTCGGCAGCGGTCTCAAGATTGATGCCGCGCTCCTTGGCGGCCTTGGCCAGCGCGTTGGCGAGCAGGCCCGAGGTTCCGCCGCCCTGGCAGAGCACGAGCACGCGCTTGCCGTTGAGGTCGCTGGTGGCCGTGGCCTCGGTGGCGGCGGCAGCGGCGTCGGCCTTCACGGCATCGGCAGCAGCGCCGGCGGCAACGCTCTTGGCGTCAGCCTTGCCCTGGAAGGCATCGTTGAGCTTGGCGGCCTTCTCGGCGTTCTTGGCGGCGAGCTCCTCCTGGGAAATCTCGGCCTCCTCGGCGCACTTCTGGGCGTCATAGGCACGGAAGAACGGGTAGTACAGAACGAAGTCGACGACCAGGATGAGGGCGAGCATCACAAAGGCGAGCGGCTGGAAGCCCAGGCCCATGATGGTGCCGATGGGGCCGGGGACGGTCCAAGGCAGCGTGTACATAAAGCCGTTCATGCCCAAGAAGTCGATAAAGATCTTGAGGATCCAGATGTTGGCGATCGGGGCAAAGACAAACGGGACAAAGAAGACGGGGTTGAGCACGATGGGCGCGGCGAACAGCAGCGGCTCGTTGACGGCAAAGCAGACGGGGACGATGGCGGCCTTACCGACGGCGCGCATCTCCTGAGACTTGGCCAGGAAGCAGAACATAAAGACCAAGACGAGCGTGGCGCCGGTGCCGCCCATGCAGACGACGAAGTACTGGGCACCCTGGGTCAGGACAGCGGAAGCGTGCTGACCAGCCTGGAACGCAGCCAGGTTGTCGGTCATGTTGGCAACGAGGGCGGCGGCGATGGCGGGCTCGACGATCGAGGGGCCGTGGACGCCCACGAACCAGAACAGGCTCATGGCGCCGTAGATCACAGCGAGGCCGATGTAGCCATCGGCAGCGGTGAACAGGGGCTGGAACACCTGGATGACGCCTTGGGCAAAGCAGAAGCCAAAAGCAGCGCGGAAGACGATGTCAAAAACCCAAAAGACGGTGATGCAGACGGAGAAGGGGATGATGTCCTTGAAGGTCTGCGAGATGTTGGGCGGAACCTGCTCGGGCATCTTGACGGTGATGTTGCGCTTAATGAAGAACTTGTAGATGATGCCGGTCGCAAACGCAGCGATGAAAGCGGTCAGCAGGCCCTTGGAACCAAGGTAGGTGGTGTTGAAACCGCTGGCGGCGTCCGTGGCGATCGTGTCGCTCGAAAGGAGCAAGAAGCCGATGATGGCCGCGCACATGCATGAGATAAAGTTAATCTGGTTATTCTTGGGCAGGTCGCGGTTCTGAGCGTCGGCGAAGTGCTTGGCCGTGGTGGCAGCGCAGGCGATGGCCAGGATACCCATGGAGTAGTTGTAGCACTTCCACAGGGCGTTGTTGATGTCATCGGGCCAGTAGAAACCCCAGATGTTGGGGACCGAGGCTACCAGGCAGAAGATGGACGAGAAGATGATGATGGGGATGACGGAGATAAAGCCGTCGCGGATCGCCTTGAGGTACTTGTTGCGGGCGATCGCGTTGAAAAAGGGCTGGCCCTTTTCGATGATGGCGATGAGTTGCTCCATGCAAAGCTCCTAAGAGTCGGTGGGTTAGCAACGATGGTAGCTTTTGACGTTCGGTTGCCAAAATGTTGACGTTGCCATTTTGTGACACAAAAAAAGAAGCGAACCGGTGGTTCCTGTGCCTGCGAACCGTTGATTCCTTACGCGTAAACGTTTGAGCCGCCCGGTGGCTCTGTGTTTGCACAATGGCAACGTTAACATTTGGGCGCCAAAAGCCGTTCGGGGAAGCAAAAATGTCGGTGAACGGTAGGTTTTGGGTGGTGAGCGTATGGTGGGGGAGGCGTTGGATATACTTGAAGACGTTTCATTTGACTGCGTAGGATGCCACTAATGGCATCGTTGACATAGAAAGATCGACCTATGGCCGCTGTTAAAAAATCGGTTTCCGTTAAGGACGTGGCGCGCCTCGCGGGCGTCTCGGAGCAGACAGTCTCGCGCACGGTGCACGATTCGCCCAGCGTGCGCCCCGAGACCAAGGAACGCGTGCGTGCCGCCATGCGCGAGCTGGGGTATCGCCCCAATTTTGCCGGTCGATCGCTGCGCCGCGGCAAGTTTAAGACCGTCGGCGTCGCCATGTTCAACATTACCGGTACCGGCAACCTCGACCGTATGGAGGGCTTTGCTGCCGCCGCCGATAAGCACGGCTACGCCATTACCCTCACGAAAGTAGATGGGCATCCGTATACCCTCGAGAGCGCATCGTCGCGCATGAGCGCACTGCCGGTGGATGGCATGGTCGTGATCATGAATCGCATGCCGGCGGACTTTGGCACCTTCGAGCCACTGCCCGGCATGCAGACAGTGCTCGTTACGATGTTGGAGCACCCGCTCTGTTCAACGGTCGATAACGACCAGTTCGATTGCTCGCGCCAGGTGGTCGAGTATTTGCTGGAGCAGGGGCACAAGACCGTGCACTTTATCTCGTGTCCCGAGCGCTCGCTTTCGGGCATGCAGCGCGAGGAAGGCTGGCGCGAGACATTGCGCGCACATGGTATTGAGCTGCCGCGACTCATCCGTGGCGATTGGACGGCGCAGAGCGGATATGCCGCAGGCCAGGCTCTGGCGGACGATCTGACCTGTACTGCCATCTATGCCTCCAACGACGCCATGGCCTACGGCTGCATTCGCGGACTCGAGTCGCGCGGAAGGCGTGTGCCCGAGGACGTGAGCGTGGTGGGGGTTGATGATAGTCTGGGCGATATCGTGCCCGATCGTCGCCTGGCCACCGTGCGCTTTGACAACAAGCGTGTCGGCATGTGGGCAGTCGATAAGATCGCCGGTGCCGAGGGGGTTGCGTCTGACGTGGAGCACATGCTGATTCCCGGCGTGCTCGTAGAGGGCGATACGGTGCGCGATTTGCGTTAGGGTGCGATCCCGTTTGGGTTGCCGCTAACTGTGTTCGATATTGTTCAGATTGGTTTAAAAACCGTTCACGGGCAAAAAATGACCGTTCATAGCTTGAAATTACGTTTTGCGCTGTTCTTTTTTGTTTGAATGTTAATGTTTCTGCCATACAGAACGCAGCGCGTATGCCCGGACGCGATGCTCTCCATTGGTTCATATGTGAAAGGAACGCAACATGGCAACCAAAGAAGAAATCTCGATGGTTGGATTCGAGATTGTCGCATACGCAGGTGACGCCCAGACCGATCTGCTTGCAGCGCTCGATGCTGCTCGCGAGGGTGATTTTGAGAAGGCCGAGCAGCTGCACAAGGATGCCAGCGATGCACTCATCGGTGCCCACGACACGCAGACCAAGCTGCTTTCGCAGGAGGCCGGCGGTGGCGAGATGGAGATGACCTTCATCATGGCTCACGCTCAGGATACTCTCATGACCACCATGATTCTGGAGAAGCAGACCCGCTTTACCATCGATGCCTACAAGCGCATCGCCGAGCTCGAGGCCAAGCTCGCCTAACGAGCCCTCACAACCAAGCCCCTTCCAAAAGTCCTGCCGCTACCCGCAGCAGGGCTTTTTCTGTCCTCCTCCAAGTTGCGGTGAAATAGGGGCTGACGGCCCAAAATGATCCGTTCTCCTCCGTCCCCAGGGGATCGGTTGGCAGCGTCGCCACGAAACTGGCGCATCTACTACGTTTAACCCGATACCCCCGTCCATACCCGCGTTTCATGGAAAACTGCAGGCGTTCTACCTGCGGTTTTGTTTTTACATCACGGGGCATGGTCGGGGATGGGCAGTTAAACGTAGTAGATGGGCCCATTTCGTGGCAAGCGGGTCACGCGGCCACCCGTCGCGCGTCTTCCCGTTCGATTTTTGCTCGGTGGGTATACTTCCATCCGCAATACAGGCCGGAATGAGGAGGTATCCAAATGCCGGATAACGGGTCAATACAAAAAAGAGACGCGCACGAGATGGCTCATGGGCGTCCTGTCCAGATAACCGAGCACACGACGGTAACCGAGCTGCAGCCCAGCCTGTCCGATGTCGTGTGCGCAAACAAAAAGCTTCAGATTGGCTTTATCGTTGCGCTCGTGGTACTGGCGCTGCTGTCGGGCTTTGTAGCTCGTCCGCATTTCGCCGATACCAAAACTTGGGACTCCACCATCGAGGTCATCGACCAAAAGAAGGGTAACGTACTGGCGCTCACGACCTCGTGCGTGGCGCTATCTGCGGGCATTACCGCGCTACCTGGTGATACGGGAACGCCGGTTGCCGAACAGCTCGCGCAGCTTTCAGGCAACCTTGGTATCGTGCTTGCCGTGCTATACCTGGAGAAATATTTGCTCACGATTTTGTGGTCGGTTGGCTTGGGCATCTTAATCCCGTTTTCGTTGGTGCTCTTTGCGGTGTCGCTCGGCATTCACGGGCGCTGGAGCACGAGCGCTGTCCTGCGCCGTGTGGCGACGCGCGTGCTAGTGGTTGCCGTGATCGGTATGGCGCTTGTGCCCGCGAGCGTATGGGTGTCGCAGAAGGTCGATGAAACGTATCGCGTAAGTATTGAGCAAGCTGAGCAAAAGGCTGCGGACGCGGCCGACACTACGGACAAGTCAGCCGAGACCAGCTCAAAATCGAACAAGAAAAAATCCGAGGCCACGGAGTCCAAAAACGTGCTCGAGCAGTTGACTGATGGGGCATCGAGTCTTGTTACGTCGGTGACCAGCGGCGCCAAGCAGATGACCGATGAAATTGTGCAGCAAGTGACCGATCTCATCGAAGGCGTCATTGTGATGATCGTGACCTCGTGCGTTATCCCGCTGCTGGTGCTCGCGGCGTTTCTGTGGCTGGGACACACGCTACTGGGGATTGATATTTCCGGCCCGGCGAACTATTTGACGGGCCGCTTTCTGAGTGCTCCGTCCAAGCACGCCAAGAAGGGCAGGCAGTCTGAGTAGGCGGCAAAGCGTTCTTTGGAAGATCAACTGTAAGAAGGGCGGCCGAGACACGTTCTCGGCCGCCCTTTTGTTTGTTGAATACGCGGTCGCTACGTCCGCGTCGGGTCCAGACGGTCGGCAATCATCCGTGAACGGTATTTGTTCAAAAAAGAACAAAGATAAACAAATAATTCTTGCAGTTGATGTTCGAATGTGTTCAAATAAACACGAACAGTGAAGAACCGCACATTCAGATGCCCGGACCTGAACGCGATTCAACACTTCCAAACAGAAACTACGCACCTGCGTATCTCTCAAGGAGGATGTCATGAGGGTTGTAATCGCTTCCGATGCCGACGGTATGTCGATGAAGGAGTCCATCAAGGAGATGCTCATCGCCGACGGTCACGAGGTCGTCGACTATTCCGAGACCCCTGCCGCGGACTTTGTCGATTCCGCGACCGCCGTTGCCAAGGACCTGCTGGAGCACAAGGATTCCCAGGGCTTCGCATTCGATAAGTACGGCGTCGGCTCCTATATGGCCGCCGTCAAGATCAAGGGCATGGTCGTCGCCAACATTTCCGACGAGCGTTCCGCCTACATGACCCGCGAGCACAACGGCTCGCGCATGGTCACCATGGGCCCGGGCGTTGTGGGCACCGAGGTTGCCAAGAAGATCGCCCGCGAGTTCCTGCGCGCCCAGTACGCCGGCGGCCGTCACCAGATCCGTGTCGACATGCTCAACAAGATGGCCTAACGAGAGCCACCGAGAACTCGAACTTCTACCTCAACTTGTGAATTCAGACGAAAGGACGTTCTGATGAAGAAGACCATCGCAATCGGTTGCGACCATATCGTTACGGACGAGAAGATCTATCTGGCCGACCGCCTGGAGCAGGCTGGCTACAAGGTGCTCGACTGCGGCACCTACAGCCACACCCGTACGCACTATCCCATCTACGGTAAGGCCGTGGGCGAGGCTGTTGCCAGCGGCAAGGCCGACTTTGGCGTGGCCCTGTGCGGCACCGGCATCGGCATCACCAACGCCGTCAACAAGGTTCCCGGCGCCCGCTGCGCCCTGGTTCGCGACATGACCTCTGCCCTGTATGCCCGTCGCGAGCTCAACGCCAACATCGTGGGCTTTGGCGGCAAGATCACCGGCGAGTTCCTGATGGCCGATATCATGCTTGCCTTCCTGGAGGAGCCCTACGAGAAGACTCCCGAGCACGATGCCCTGATCGCCAAGATCGATGCCTGCAATAAGGCCGACGCCGAGGCTCAGGCCGACCCGCACTTCTTTGACGAGTTCCTCGAGAAGTGGGACCGCGGCGAATACCACGATTAGCGGGTATCCGGCGTAATTAACTAGTCCGTTGACGGCTCGCGTTTCTGTGATGGGGCGCGGGCCGGTTTGCTATCAGCCCTATTGACTTGGCGGGCTGTCGTAAGAAAGGGAAGGCTCCTATGGAGTTTGTTCTTGATAACGGTTCTATTCGTGTGGCGTTGAGCACGGCTGGCGGATCGTTCACTTCTATTGCGGCCAACGGCCGTGAGTACCTGTGGCAGGGTGATCCGGCGGTCTGGTCGGGGCGGGCGCCCATTTGTTTCCCGATCTGCGGTGGCCTTCGTGACGGTCACGCAACGACCATGGGCGGCCGCGAGGTAAAGCTCGCCCGCCACGGCTTTGCGCGCAAACAGGAGTGGAAGCTCGAGGAACAGAGCGACAACATGGTTGCGCTGAGCCTAAGCTCTGCCGACCATGCCGAGTTGCTCGAGCAGTACCCGTATCCGTTTAAGATCGTTGCTCGTTACACGATCGATGCGGAGAAGGTGGCCGTGTCGTACGAGGTGACCAATGAGGGCACCGAGGACATGCCGTTCTTTGTGGGCGGTCACCCTGGCTTTAAGTGCCCGCTTGACGAGGGCGAGTCCTATGACGACTACGAGCTTCGTTTCGATCAGCGCGAGGCCGCCGAGCTCTGTACTGCCGTTCCCTCGACGGGCTTGATTGATGTTGAGCATCGCAGCAAGAACCCGATGGTTGGCCATGACCTGCCGCTGACCCACGAACTCTTTGACTTCGCAGAGACCATCTTTGACGTGCTCGAGAGCCGCGTGGTTACGCTGACCAAGAAGACCGAGGACAAGGGCGTGCGCCTGACGTTTCCCGATATGCCGTACCTGATTGTGTGGAGCAAGCCCGAGGGCGACTTTGTGGCCGTGGAACCGTGGGGCGGCCTGTCCACCTGCTCCGACGAGGACGATATTCTGGAGCACAAGCGCGGCTGCCTGGTGGCCAAGCCGGGGGAGACCGTCACCCGCGGCTTTGAGATCGAGATCCTTTAACGAGCTATCGTATGTTTGGGGCTGCGCGTGTCGTGCCCCGGAAACAGGAGTTCAATATGATTCTGACCGTTACCATGAACCCGTCGATTGATACGCGCTATCAGCTCGATAAGCTGATCATCGACGATGTTAACCGTGTGACGCCCGAAAAGACCGCTGGCGGCAAGGGCCTCAACGTGAGCCGTGTGCTGCTGCAGTTGGGCGACGATGTGCTCGCGACCGGTCTGCTCGGCGGTCACATGGGTGCCTATATGGCCGAGCTCATGGATGCCGATGGCGTCAAGAACGACTTTGTGCCCATCGCCGGTGAGACGCGCATCTGCCTGAATATCCTGCACGAGGGCAACCAGACCGAGCTGCTGGAGAGCGGCCCGCAGATCGCCCCGGCCGAGCTCGAGGCCTTTACGGCCAAGTTCGCCGAGCTTGCAGCGAAGGCGGACGTTGTGACGCTTTCGGGCTCGTTGCCGCGCGGCGTCGATGCCGGCTACTATGCCGAGCTCGTCAAGATCGCCGAGGAGGCGGGCGCCAAGGTGCTGCTCGACACCTCGGGTGCATCGCTGGAGGCCGCGCTGGAGTCCGACGCTAAGCCCGAGCTCGTAAAGCCCAATCTGACCGAGATTAACGGCCTACTGGGTACGTCCTTTACGACCGATGATGTCGATGCCCTGCGCGAGGCGCTCGCCGCCGATGACCGCTTTGCCGGTATTCCCTGGGTTGTCGTTTCGATGGGCGCTGCCGGTTCGGTTGGCTTCCATGAGGGTCGCGCGTTCCGCGCCAAGACGCCCGCGATTGCGGCTGTGAACGCGACGGGTTCCGGCGACTCGACCATCGCCGGCTTTGCGCATGCCATTGCTGCCGGCGCCGACGACGTCACGGTGCTCAAGACCGCCAATACCTGCGGCAAGCTCAACGCCATGGATCCCAAGACCGGCCACCTGGTCATGGACCGCTGGGACGAGGTCTACAACAGCGTTGAAGTAACGGAGCTGTAGAGTTACGGCGTTGAGTTACGGCGTTTTACCAAACGCCGTAACCAGCCGACGCTGCGCGGGCCGCATTTGGACAATCTGACGTTCAACTTCAAGGGCGCGACCAGAAGGTCAGCGCCCTTTCGTTTCACGTCACCTTGTCTCAAATGCGACCCGCTCGCTGGCATTGCCAAGACATCGGCGTTGCCTTGGTCGCAAGTAGTCATTGCTTCCGTCGAGCTACCCTTACACCAACAAAACGGCGCCCGCCGGCGATGTTGCCGGCGGGCGCCGCTGTCGCGTAGGCGCTATTCGTTGAGTGCGTGCGTTCGGGCTCGCTGCTACAGCGAGTCGATAAAGCGCTGTTGGGCGGCGCGTCCTGCCTCGTCCCACTTAAAGACGCCGGCGTTGTCGAGCACGTGGCCAAACACCACGCCGACCTCCTCGTGCAGGATATCGATGGCGTTGTCGGCCGTAAGCTCGTCGGCGCGGCGAGCAAAGACGTCCTCGGCCCACGCGGCATGGCTGCGGCAAAGGTCGTCGCCCTCGAGCGCGCCAGCAAGGTCGTAGCTGGCATCGGCCTTGGCCGCCAGCAAGTGCTCGCGGACAGCGCCGAGCTCGGGAACCAAGCGCGGCGGCAAAATGGCCAGGCCCATGACCTCGATCAGGCCGATGTTCTCCTTCTTAATGTGGTGGTACTCGGCATGCGGGTGGAATACGCCCAGCGGATGCTCGTCGGTCGTGATATTGCAGCGAAGCGCCAGGTAGGCCTCGTAGATCTCGCCGCCGGCATTGCCGCGGGAGTCGACGCGGCGGATGACGGGCGTCACGGTGTTGTGCGCTATGCCGTCGGCTGTGTGCGCGATGACGCCCACCGACTCATCGGTCCACTCGCGCCAAGCGAGGATGATCTTCTCGGCGGCGTCGAGCAGCTGGGCGCGGTCGTGCGAGCGCAGTCGCAGCACCGAAAGCGGCCACTGCAACACGGTACCGCTGACTTGGTCAAAGCCGGGCACGCTAAACTGCGAGACCTCGGTGGCATGCATCATGGGGAACTCGTGCGCGCCGCCCTGGAAGTGGTCGTGCGACAGAATCGAGCCGCCCACGATGGGCAGGTCGGCGTTGGAGCCAATAAAGTAGTGCGGGAACAGGTCGACAAAGTCGAGCAGGCAGGAGAGGCCCTTACGGTCGACGTGCATCGGACGATGCTCGGAGCTCATGGCAATGCAGTGCTCGTTAAAGTACGCGTACGGGCTGTACTGGAAGCCCCAGCGCTCGCCGTCGAGCTCAATGGGGATAACGCGCAGATTCTGGCGGGCGGGGTGAGCGCCGCCGTCGGCTGCGGCGGAGCGTCCGGGGTAGCCCTCGTTCTCGATGCAGAGCTGGCAGGCGGGATACTTCTCGCCCAAGTTCTTGGCTGCACCTGCCGCGGCGATATCGCGCGGGTCCTTCTCGGGTTTGGACAGGTTGATAGTGATTTCAAGATCGCCCCAGTTGGTGGGGGTGCTCCATTTGATGTTGCGCGCGATGGCGGCACGGCGCACGTAGCCGGCGTCGCAGCACAGGCCGTAGAACCAGTCGGTCGCGGCGCGGGGTTCGTTGACGCCCATACGGCCGGTAAACTCGTCAATCACGGCAGACGGACGCGGCATGAGCGCACCCATGATGCGCATGGCGATACGGTCGCGGCCCGACGCCGTGTCCTCGGCGGCGCCGTTGGCAACGGCGGCCTCGGCAAGCGCGGCGAGCGTGCCTTCAAGGTCAAAGTCGGGCAGGGTATCGGGGTGCAAGAGCGAGAGTTTCTCAACCTGGAGCGCCCAGGCCATGTCGAGCGCGGGGCCCGTGGCGCCGATGCACTCCAGAATGGTGTTGTAGGCCCAGATGCGGTCGTCCTGTCCGATCATCGATCGGTGGATAGCGTACTCGATCAGGTTCTGCGCAGCCTCGCGCACGTCAGTCATTACAGCCATGCCGCGTAAGCCCCCTTGTCAGAAATTGCGTAGTGGCGGGCAGAGCCCTCGCCCAGCCAGCCGTTCATCTTGGTGATAAAGGTGTCGACCAGGTCGAGCGGCACGAAGGCCTGGATGGTGCCACCAAAGCCGCCACCGTGGATACGGACGGCGCCACGGCCGTCGAGCACGTGCTCGGCCAGTGCCAGGGCATACATCGAGGGCTGCTCGGAGCCCAGCTTGGCAACGACATTCTGTAGGTACATGGCAGAGCTGGCGCCGGACTCGCGCGTCAGGACCAGGAACTGATCGATGTCGCCGGCGTTCAGGGCAGCCCAGCGCTTGTCGACCAGGCCGTTTTCGTACCAGTAGTGAACGGCGCGCAGGCAGGCGCGGTCGCCCAGCTTGGCGCGCAGCTCGGGGAGCTTGGCGTCAAAGTCCGCCACGTTTACCTCGCACAGGCGTGCTTTGCCAAACTCGGCAGCGACGTCCTGCATCTCGCGCGGAACGGCGGCGTAGTCGTCGGTGGCGGCCACGTGGTCGGCACCGACCTTAACGAGCACGAGCGCATAGCCGTGATCCTCAAAGTTGAGCTCGAGCTTCTGGGTTTTAGGCTGAGCCTGGTCCTCAAAGTCCATGTAGGCGAGGCCGCCCAGGCACACAGCGGCCTGGTCCATCAGACCGCAGGGCTTGCCGTAATAGTTGTTCTCGGTGCGCTGGCTCATCTGGGCGAGCGCGACGGGCTCGATGGCGGGTGCTCCCCAGAGCGTCTCCATGGTGCGACCGTATGCCGCCTCGACAGCAGCAGAGCTGGAAAGGCCGCCGCCCGAGGGGACAGAGCAGGTGAAGGCGAAGTCGAAGCCCTGGGGCTCAACGCCCAGAGCAGCGATTTCGTGGGCCATGCCGCGGACGAGGCTCGCGGACGTGCCCTTCTCGGACTCCTGAACGTCTAGCGTGTCGAGCGCGATTTCAAACGTGGGATAGCCCTCGTCGGCTACGCGAACCTTGTTGGAATCGGTTGCCACGGCGATGCCGTCGACGGCGACATCGAGCGAGCCGGCGATGACGTGGCCACCCTCGTGGTCAGTGTGGTTGCCGCTGATCTCGGAGCGGCCGGGCGCGTGCACGTAGAGCACCTGGCGGTCGCCGATGGGGCCAAACTCCTCCTCGAACAGCTTGGTGAGCGTGGCGAATGTCTTTTCGTCGGGGGTGGTCATGGGAGTCCTTTCCTTGGCGCGCCCGGGTGGGTTTTGCGTCGTTATGAGTACGTTAACAACTTAAAGCGGCATGAACCAAGTATTCACGATACCGCACGTTATGGGCTATGTTAACGTACTCATAACACATCGCTTGTCACTTTTTGAGAATCTGGTAATCGGTAGAAATACAGCCGTGAACGGTACTGCCGTATGGACTTATAAAGCAGAAGAGATGCAGATAGAAAAAGTAGAGTACGTTAACATGCGTCCGACGATAGCGGGCCTCGGCGCGGGATGTATTTCTGCCCGGGCCGGCATTCACGCTATTCAGATCTCGCAAGGGTGAAGGTGATCCTGTGGCAAGGCGCCCGTCCAACGATACAGGTACGCGTCCGGTCTCCATGGCCGACGTCGCCCGCGCTGCTGGCGTTTCGCAGCAGACGGTTTCGCGCGTCGCCAACGGCTTGCCCAACGTTAACGAACAGACGCGCCAGCGCGTGCAGGCCGCGATGCAAGAGCTCGGCTTTCGTCCGAGTTATGCCGGTCGCTCGCTGCGCGACGGCCGTTACCATTCGGTCGGCCTATGCATCAACGATGTCACCAAGTTTGGCAACCTCTCAATGATCGACGGCATCGCCAGCGCTGCTCGCGAGCATAATTGCGCCATCACGCTGGTCGAGATGTCCAAGACCGAGGAGTTTTCGCTTGCCGAGGCCACGCGTCGTATGGCCGCACTGCCGGTGGACGGCATCATCATCGGCATGAGTCGCATGGCGCCCGATTTTGAGACGTTTGATCCACTGCCAGGCATTGGCACGGTCATTGTTGCCATGTACGCGCATCCGCGGGTGACCACGGTCGATTCCGACCATTACGGCTGCTCGCTATTGCTTATGGATCATCTGTTTGAGCTGGGGCACGAGCAAATTCGCTATATTGGCGGCCCGTCGTTCTCGGTCGACGAACAATTTCGTCGCGCCGGTTGGCAGGATGCACTCGAGCGTAAACACATCGAGCCGGCAGAGCCGCTCGAGGGCGACTGGTCTGCCAACAGCGGCTACGAGGCCGGCAGGTACCTGGCCGAGCACGATCGCACCATGACGGCGATTTACGCGGCAAACGACCAGATGGCAAATGGCGCGATTGCAGCGCTGCGCGATAGCGGTCTGCGCGTGCCCGAGGACGTGAGCGTGGTGGGCGTCGACGATTCGCTCGATGATTTTGTGGCACACAACGAGCTCACGACCGTTCGATTCGATTTGCATCAGCGTGGACGCGAGGTGTTCGAGCACGCGGTTCCCAAGGCGGGGGCAACGGACAAAACCGTTGCCATTCGTATTCCCGGCCAGCTTATCGTTCGACATACCACGGCAGCTCCGCGCACATAGTTTTTGCAGGTCAATGGCGATATATTCCGCCTCAATAACAATCGATAAGGATGCTGGCAGATAGCCGTGGCTATGAAGACGAGTGCTATGATAGACGGGCTCTTTTGTCTATCTAGGAGGCTTTGCCTGATGGAGATCACCAAGGATATCCGCTACATTGGCGTTAACGATCACGACATTGACCTGTTCGAGGGCCAGTACGATGTGTCCGAGAACGGCATGGCATACAACAGCTACGTTATCTTGGGCGAAAAGATCGCTGTCGCCGATTCAGTCGACGGCGGTTTTGTTGACGAGTGGCTCGGCAACCTCGAGGCCGTGCTCGATGGCCGCACGCCCGACTACCTGATCGTCCATCACATGGAGCCCGATCACTCCGCCGGCATCGCTGCCTTTATGGAGCGCTATCCCCAGGCGCAGATTGTTGCCAGCATGGGCGCCTTCCGTATGATGGTCAACTACTTTGGCACCGACTTCCCCGAGCGCAAGATGGTCGTCAAAGATGGCGACGTGCTCGACCTGGGCGGCCACAGCCTAACCTTTGTCGGTGCCCCCAATGTTCACTGGCCCGAGGTGCTCTTCTCCTACGAGTCCACCGACAAGGTGCTCTTTAGTGCCGACGGTTTTGGCAAGTTTGGCGCCAACGACATCGAGGATCCCGAGGGCTGGGCTTGCGAAGCGCGCCGTTACTACTTTGGCATCGTCGGTAAGTTCGGCAAGTTCGTGCAGGCCGTCCTCAAGAAGGCCGCCGACCTGGACATCCAGATTATCTGCCCGCTCCACGGCCCCGTGCTGACTGAGAACCTGGGCTACTACCTCGACACCTATAACACCTGGTCGAGCTATCAGCCCGAGGACGAGGGTATCACGATTGCCTATGCGAGCGTGTACGGGCATCTGAAGGCTGCCGTCGAGGAGCTCGCATCTGCGCTTGAGGCTCGCGGCCAGAAGGTCTCCGTCTTTGACCTGGCTCGTGACGACATGGCCGAGGCCGTTGAGGATGCGTTCCGCTACGACCGTCTGGTGCTCGCCTCCATCACCTATCAGGGCGAGATCTTCCCGTGCATGAGCACCTTCATCCATACGCTCGCCGAGCACGCCTACCAGAACCGTACGGTGGCGCTCGTCGAGGCCGGCTCTTGGGCACCCGCGGCTGCCAAGGTTATGACCAAGGAGCTCGAGGGCATGAAGGACATCACCCTGACGCAGAACAAGGTGACTGTGCTGGGCTCGCTCAACGAAGCCTCGCGCGCCCAGATCGAGGCCCTCGCCGACGAGCTGTCCAAGTAGCGACACGCTCACTTTTGACGCTCAGCCATCACAACCACCACAAAGGGGACAGGCACCTTTGTGGTGGTTTTTGTTTAAGCGCCGGCGATGATGAGGGCTGGACGTGCGCTGTCGGTGGCCTCGGCGATTGAGGTGGCGACGGCATGATCGGGGTCACGGTCCATCACGATGGTGTCGACATCAGTCAGTTCGGCAAAGCGGTACATGCCGCGTCCGTTAACCTTGCTAGCGTCCATGAGGGCGACGCTTTGATGGGCTCCGGCGATCATAGCTGTTTTGGTCTCGGCCATCTGGGGAAAGTCGGTCGTAAAGCCGCAGCCGGGAACAAAAGCGCCAGGGCACATGACGGCAAGATCGGCGTGGACCATTTGGAGAGCCTGCATGGTAAGTGGGCCGTACAGATAGCGATGACCTTTGCGCAGTGCCCCGCCCAGCATGACGACATCGACCGAGGGCATGCTCTCGTCAATATAATCGGCGATGGTAATGTCGGCCGTGATAACGGTGATGCCGTCGCGCTGATCAAGGAGCCGGACGAACTCGAGCGCCGTGGTGCCCGAGTCGACGAGCAGCGTGTCGCCGTCATTGACGAGCTCGATGGCGCTTTGCGCGATGGCCTGCTTGGCGGCGACGTTGACATTGATGCGGCGATCCTGCGTGGAGACGGTCAGGCGCTTGTGAAGCGAAACGGCACCACCATGTGTGCGGCGCAGCTTGCCTGCTTCGGCGAGCGCGTCCAGGTCGGCGCGGGCGGTGACGGAGGACACGCCAAAGGTCTGGGCGATTTCTGCTACCTGCACCGAGGCGTTGTGCTCGAGCATTTCCATGATGGCGGCGCGGCGTTCGTCGGCAAAAGCACGGTTGGTAGCTTGGGTCATGTCTGCTCCATTCTCGGCTAGATTTGCAGGAATTGTGTTGACTCTATTTTCGTTCATTTTCTTTTTGAGTAAGAAAACACCTTTCGATTACTTATCTTTTCTATAAAAGAAAGACGCTCAACGCCCAAAATTCAATATCGAACACGCCCACTCGGCTCCAATTCCTTCCGTTTACTTTTCAAAAACGACGGTATTGACCTGCATGGGCTCAATATCTCGCACGTGCAAAGACGCTGAATTTCATACAATGAGCGCAGTAAAACGCAAGGTAAAACGCCTTGTGAACAACTACGCCCGATGTCCAGATGCGGGCGAGGGAGAGGAGCAAACGCTCATGGCACTTGTTACCACCGAAAAGATGCTCAAGGACGCTCAGGCCGGCCACTACGCCGTCGGCGCGTTCAACGTTGAGAACCTCGAGTTTGTTATGGCCGTTCTGGCTGCTGCCGAGGAGACCAAGTCCCCCGTCATCATGCAGACCACCCCGGGCACCATCAAGACCGCTGGTCTGGACTACTTCTACGGCATGGTCAAGGCTGCCGCCGAGCGCGCTTCCGTGCCCGTCGCTCTGCACCTCGATCACGGCGATGGCTATGACCGCTGCATGCAGGCTTTCCGCACTGGCTACACCTCTGTCATGATTGACGGTTCGCACGAGTCTTTCGAGGACAACATCGCTCTGACCAAGTCCGTCGCCGACGCTGGCCGCGCCATGGGTGTGCCCGTCGAGGCTGAGCTCGGCAAGGTTGGCGGCAAGGAGGACGACGGTCCCGCGGTTGAGGGCGAGAGCCCCTACACCGATCCGGCCGAGGCCAAGGAGTTCGTCGAGCGCACCGGCTGCACCTCCCTCGCAATTGGCGTTGGCACCAGCCACGGTGTGTACACGAGCGATCCGCACATCGAGCAGTCCGTGGTCAAGGCCATCCGCGACGCCGTCGACGTGCCGCTGGTTCTGCACGGCACCTCCGGTGTGCCCGATGAGCAGGTCGCCGAGGCCGTGAAGAACGGCATCTGCAAGGTTAACTACGCCACCGAGCTGCGTCAGGCCTACACCAAGGGCTTCATGGCCTACATGGCCGAGAACCCTGCCTGCTTCGATCCCAAGAAGCCGGCCAAGGAGGGTATGCGTGAGATCACCGAGCTGGTTAAGATTCGCATGACCAACCTCAACTCTGTGGGCAAAGCAGAGTAACAGCAAGGGTACTCTGATCCCACCGGACGGCTTGGGCGGGTCCCCGTACTTAGTTTCCAAAACGTCCTCGCGCATGAAGGCCCCCGTTGCCTCGCTTCTACGAAGCGTTGGCAACGGGGGCCTTCGCGCTGCGGAATGATTTTGGAAACTAAGTACGGGGACCCGCCCAAGCCGTCCTGCTCGATCGCCCTTGTGGCGTTGGGCGGAAATAATGGCGCGTTAGGGCTTCTTTGTTGATGAGGGGTTAGTATGCCCGGGCTTGGCTGGGGAATGACTTGTTTAGGGATGCTTGGAGCTTTTCGAACGATGCTCGCAGGTTGAGGATCTGATCGGTTGAGCGTTTTGCTTTTGTGGTGGGGGAGTCGAGGAGGCCGTTTCTCTGTGTCGGGGGGAAGGAGAAAAGGTTTGCATGTTTTAGGGATGGCTGCTGTGCTGCGTCATTGGAAGAATGCATGCTTATGCGGCCTCCTCGATGTCCACCAAAAGGTTGCGCACGGGGCGTGCTGCTAGGTCCCGTGCGTTGGCAGTATTATGCAGCGGACCGTTCAAAGAAGCGCTAAAGAAAGGCTTAACCTGGTTTGGTGTTACGATGAAACCGCAGGTCAAGGCTATTGAGTAACACTCTTGAAAGGTTTTGAGCTTAAGGGCTTTCTAAGGTTTGTGGCGCGGACGTGCGGAGCGTGTGAATGTTTGCTGTTAGCGCTGCGGCTCTGCGGCGCGCACCTGCTCGATGACCTTTTCCATCGTGGCGTCGATGCGGTCTTTTTTGAGCTCGCATTCCCAGATGGTTATGGGTGTCCAGCCCATTTGAGTGAGTGCTGCCACGGCAGCGCGGTCGCGCTCGACGTTGCGACGGAACTTTGCCTCCCAAAACTCAACGTTGCGCTTGGGCTGGCTCGGGTTGCACTTGGGGCAGCGGTGCCAAAAGCAGCCGTTGACGAAGATGGCGATCTTGCGGCCGGGGAAGGCGATGTCGGGCTTGCCGGGAACCTTCCATTCCAAGCGATAGCCCGTAAGGCCCGCGGCGCGCAGGCGCTGGCGAACGAGCAGCTCGGGCTTGGTGTTCGCACGCTTGTTGCCCTTCATGGACTTTTTGATGGCGGCGCGACGGCGCACCAGTTCGCGCTCGTCGGCGGAGAGGTCCGAGGTATCGATGCCGTCGAGCAGACCGGGCTTGGGACGCTTCTTGCTGTGGCGCTTAGGTGCGCGCTTGGGCCTGGAAGCGGGCTCGTCGGTCGTGGTGGCCTCGGCGTCGTTGGCAGTGCCGTTGGCCTTAAGCCGATCTTCCTTCAACTCAATCAGAGCATCGATAAGCCCCTTGTCGGCGGGCATCCACTCAACGGTGGCAAGCGAGGTGCGTGGAATCCAGCGGATATCGAGCTGGCGGTCATGTTTCTGGGGCTCATCGGATTCATCGGCGAGCGAGCAGTAGTAGCACTCCATCGAGAGATGAAAATCGGGGTAGTCGTACTCAACGGTATAGAAATCGCGCAGGTTCGTGACTTTGACCTGCAGCTCTTCCATGAGTTCGCGGCGTACGGCGTCCTCGGGCGTCTCGCCGCGCATGAGCTTGCCGCCGGGGAACTCCCAAAGTCCCTGCATGTCGCCGTAGCCGCGCTGCACGGCAAGCAGCTCGTCAGATCCTTCCTTGCGAATGATCCCAGCGGCAACATGAACAGTTTTCAACAGGAGTCCTCTCTCAATATCAGCACATAACAGGGCGGCTACCCGTACCTTACACAACGGTAAGGCAAGCGTAAGCCATATCGATGGTAGCCGACTCGTCTTCTTGCGACTATAGATGCCGTAGACTAATCGCAAGAAAGGACTCGGTATGCAAACCACGCACATGGCGACCCCGGTACTGGAGGTCGCGCATCTCGAAAAGGTATATGGAGCGCTGGGCAACGTGACCCGCGCGCTCAACGACGTCAGTTTTACCGTCAACCGCGGCGAATTCGTTGGCATCATGGGCGCTTCGGGCTCGGGCAAGTCGACGTTGCTCAACTGCGTGTCGACCATCGATAGCGCCACAAGTGGCACGATCCGCATCAACGGGCAGGACGTAACACGCATGAAGCAGGCTAAGCTTTCGCAGTTCCGCCGCGAGGAGCTCGGCTTTATCTTCCAGGACTCCAACCTGCTCGATACGCTCACGGCACGCGAGAACATCGCCCTGCCGCTCACCATCGCCCGCACAAACTCGGCAGAGATCTCGACCCGCGTGCAGGATGTGGCCGCGCGCCTGTCCATCAGTCAGGTGCTCGACAAATATCCCTACCAGATGTCCGGCGGTCAGCAGCAGCGCGTTGCCGCGGCTCGCGCGCTCGTCACCGACCCCACCATGATCATGGCCGACGAGCCCACCGGCGCCCTCGATTCCAAGAGCGCCCGCCTGCTGCTCGAGAGCCTGGAGGCCCTCAATCGCCGCCTGCGCGCCACCGTGCTCATGGTCACGCATGACAGCTTTGCTGCCAGCTATACGAGCCGCGTGCTGTTTATCCGCGACGGCAAGATCTTCACCGAGCTGCGCCGCGGCGACATCGACCGCCGAGAGTTCTTCGACCGCATTATGGAGGTCGTTGCCATGATGGGCGGTGAGGGCTCCGATGCTCTGTAAACTCGCTTGGGGCAACGTCCGCCGCGCCGGCCGCGACTACCTCGTCTACCTTTTGACGCTCACCCTGGGCGTCACGGTCTTCTATGCCTTTAATACCATCTCGATGCAGGTCGACATCGCCGGCATCGATGAAAAGGGCTTGGCGCAGGTTATGGGCAGCATGCTCGGCAACCTGACGTACTTTTTGGCCGGTGTCATGGCCTTTTTAATGGTGTATGCCAATAACTTCATCATGAAACGCCGCAAGAAGGAGTTTGGCCTGTATCAGGTGCTCGGCATGGGGCGCGGACGCGTCGCCACGATCATGGCGCTCGAGACGGTGATTGTCTCGGTCGTGGCCTTTGTCGCCGGCATTGTGCTGGGTGTGGGACTCTCCCAGCTCATGACGTTCTTTACGGCCTCGCTTTTTAAGACACAGATTGCCAATTTCCACTTCTTTTTCTCGGTGCATGCGTTCAATCTGACCCTTGCCTGCATGCTCGTAATGTTTGTGCTCACGCTACTGCTGAACCTTCGCGCCGTGCGTCGTACCAAACTCATCGAGCTTATGGGTGCCGAGCGTCGCAACGAGAGCATCAAGACACGCAACCCCTGGATTGCGATTGCCATCTTTGTCGTGGGCGTGGCGCTTGTGGGCGTGGCCTATTACCGTCTGTTACGTGATGGGTTCCCGCTAACCGCGACGGACAGCAAGCTGCAAGAGGCCATGAACCAGTTTGGTATTACGACCGCTATGGTTACCGTGGGCACCTTTGCCCTGTTCTGGGGGCTCTCGGGCATGCTCATCAAGCTGCTGCAGAGCCTGCGCGGCGTGTATTGGCGTGGCCTCAATATGTTTACCGTGCGTCAGCTTTCGGCCAAGGTCAATACGGTGTGCTTTTCGATGGGCGTCATCGCGATGCTCCTGTTTTTGGCCATCACTTCGGTGACGTGCGGTATGTCGATTGCCAACGTGATGAACGAAAACCTGGAGCGCTATAACCCTGTTGATGTGTCTCAGACGTATGTCTATTACACGCCCGAAACGCTCGACTACTACAAAGAGTATGTCAATCCGTCTGAGGCCGATCGCATGGTGTTGGCCGATAGTACGGTCGATTTGTACTCAGCATGGCACGGCGATCGTATCGATCACGATAACGTTGCAGACGGTATTAAGGGCAAGTCGGCGGACAACAACGACGAGACCGGCAAGAAGGTCAATATCGCCGATGTTGCCGGTGAGCATGTGCAGATCGATTCGTATCTGAGTTACCCATTTGGCGGCTCGAATCCTTCGGTGACTCCAAGTGAGATGTGCAAGACCATGGGCGAAAAGCTTCCCAAGGCGTTCGGGGGTAGCAATGCCGATGCGATGGGTCTGTTTGTGACGCCGGCGAGCCAGTACAACAAACTGCGTCAGATGATGGGCGAGGAGCCGGTGCATATCGGTCACGACCAGTATCTGCTCACGTGTGATATGGGCGGCGAGCTGGTCGACATGTACACCAAGTATATGGCTGGCGGCCATACCCTCACCTTGGGCGGGCATGAGCTCAAGCCCGCAGCCGATAAGTCGGACAAAGATACGGCGGCCATCGCCAACTCGGCGATGGGCAGTAATCCGGGTACCGTCGTCGTTGCCGACGAACTGTTGTCCCAACTTAATCTGCAGCCGTATTCCAGTAGCCTGCTCGTTAACTACAAACAGGGGATGGATACGACCGAGGCAGACGAGAGCATTAAATACACTGTGCTCGACAATCTGCTCGTTGACGGCAAGGAGTCGGGGTCGTGGGGAACCTTCATCACACGCTCCGAGATGTACACGCAAGCAGCGCAAATGAACGGTCTTATTAGCTACCTAGCCATCTACATCGGCTTTGTATTGGTTGTTGCATGCGCGGCGATTCTGTCGATCCAGCAACTCTCCAACGTGGCCGACGGCAGCCGCAGCTATCGTGTGCTGGCACAGATCGGCTGCGACGACCGCCAGATTCGCCATTCGGTGATGGCGCAGCAAGCGGTATTCTTCCTGTTCCCGTTGGCGGTGGGCTTGGCGCACTCCTTTGTGGCACTTAAGGTGATCATCGAGATGGTGAGCATATTCGGAAATATGAGCATCGGCGGCACCGTGGGCCTCACCTGCGCGATCTTCCTGGCAGCCTACGGCGGCTATTTCCTGGTGACCTACCTCATGAGCACCGGCATGGTACAAGCCGCCATAGCCACCCGCTACAGCGAGTAACAAGCGGGCAAAACCGTCGCAAAATTAGAGGCGTATGACCGCCGCGAAGGGACCAGGGGCCCTTTCGCGGCGGTTTTTGCCAATCTGGTGCGTCTCAGATACAAGTGAGTAGACTTTTTTGAACCTGCCGAGTACATCGCGACAAATGATCTATAAAACTGCAGGTCAGAGCTGTGGCGTTTTGGGGCGTGCTCGGCCTTCTGCAAAAAACCTACTCACTTGGTTTTTCTGCTAGAAGACCGCCACGAGGGAAGGCAACTCCCTTACGTCGGTTTGGACGTTTGCCCAGATAAAACCTGCCAAAATAAACCTGTCCCTTTTTGGCAGGTGGTTTCAGCTGAACGGCGGGCGGTGCGGCTTGGGTGTGCGGGCTCACAATCTGGGGAAACCGAACAGATTGGGGGCTTGTATGATCGATTCGAGGGGAAACGTGCGACCCGAGGGCATGTTTAACAGAGTGCGCCTGGCCCCCGAAGCCCGGCGCGCATACGATACGCGAGGGGTAGTCGTTGGGGACGTTCTTAAACGACTAGTCAAACAAGAACGTCCCCAACGATTACCCAAAAGGAGCGTCTCCAAGTGCCAGCTCTGGCAACGACGCAGGTAGAAAAACGTCAGCGAAAACTCGCCAGAGTGAGCAAGGCACCTTGCCGCTCTGGCGGGTTTGCAGCGTCGAGCCGTTACGCGGTTTGGTAAAACCGCGTAACTAAATCCGCTCCGCGATCTCGTGGATGAGGTAGTCGGTCTTTTCCCAGCCCAGGCACGGGTCGGTGATCGACTTGCCAAAGACACCGCCGTCGACCGGCTGGTTGCCGTCCTCCAGGTAGGACTCGATCATAAAGCCCTTGACCAGCTTGGAGATGGACTCGTTGCGGCGGCAGCTGTCGAGCACCTCCTTGCAAATGCGATACTGCTCCAGCGGACGCTTGCCCGAGTTGTCGTGGTTGCAGTCGATGACCGCTGCCGGATTGGCATAGCCGGCATGCTCGGTATAGCGTTCGGCCAGGCGTTCCAGGTGTTCGTAGTGGTAGTTGGGGTAGGTGCGCCCATCGAGACCGATGTAGCCACGCATAACGGCGTGTGCGAGCGGGTTGCCGTCGCACTCGACCTCCCAGTTGCGGAAGATGAAGCTCTGGTGCGCCTGCGCGGCGTAAATGGAGTTGAGCATAACGGTGGTAGAGCCGGCAGTGGGATTCTTCATGCCGACGGGTACCGAAATGCCGCTCGACACCAGGCGATGCTCCTGGTTCTCGACCGAGCGTGCGCCCACGGCAACATAGCTCAGCAGGTCGACGAGGTATTGGTAGTTGGACGGGTAGAGCATCTCATCGGCGGTAAAGAAGCCCGTTTCCTCAATAACGCGCAGGTGCATGTGGCGGATGGCCTTGACGCCCTCGAGCAGGTCGTCGGGAGCCTCGGGGTTGGGGTTGTGCAGCAGGCCCTTGTAGCCGGTGCCCTTGGTGCGCGGCTTGTTGGTGTAGACGCGCGGAATGATGATGAGCTTGTCCTTGACCTCTTCGGCGGTCTTGGCCAGTCGGTTCATATACTCGAGCACCGAATCCTCGCGGTCGGCAGAGCACGGGCCGATGATGAGCACCTTACGTGCGTCCTCGCCGGTAAAGACTTTGGCGACCTCGGCGTCGAATGCCTGCTTTTTGGCGGTAAGCTCGGCAGAAAGCGGCATTTCCTCGCGGATCTCCATGGGGATCGGCAGCCTGCGTTTGAATTCCATGGCCATAGGGGTCTCCTCAATCTATAGAAAGAGCAATAAGCGTATTGTCGAATGCTCGGCATTATCCGCTGTCGCACGCTAAAGTGCAAGCCCTTGCCACCCCGAAACCTGCCAAAAGGGACAGGTTTATTTTGGCAGGTTTTATATGGGGGAACGTCGGCGGATACCGGGAGGGAGTGGCGTCGCGCGGGACCCTAAGGCTATTGTCGGTTCCCCAGGAAACACCCTGTGGGCAAAAAATGCCAAATATGAGTACGGTTGCTAGCTTAGTAGCATATTGCCTTCGCAAAATAATAGACATAACAGCAAAATATGTTCATTAACGCAAACACATATAAGTCCGCTATAGGGCTGTTTGATCAATTTAGGGACGCGTGTAAGCCGTGAAAACGGCATTTGGGGCTGTTTTGGCTGTTACTAAAAGGGTAACAGTACTCATATTTGCCATTTTTTGCCCACGGGGCCTCGAAGGGGCTGTCAATCAGGTCCCAGGGGAGGCGGTTTGAGGGTCGCAGAGCAAAAACGGGGGCACAGGTTGTCCTGTGTCCCCGTTTTCCTGGCATTGCTGCTGCTTGCCGCCGGTTTTTACGCCGCCTCGTCGAACTGCGAGTTGTACAGGTCGGCGTAGAAGCCGCCCTGGGCGAGCAGCTCGTCGTGCGTGCCCTTCTCGACGATGTCGCCGTCGCGAATCACCAGGATCACGTCGGCGTTTCGGATCGTGGACAGGCGATGCGCGATAACAAAGCTGGTACGGCCCTGCATCAGCGCATCCATGGCACGCTGAATAAGCTCCTCGGTACGGGTATCGACGTTGGAGGTCGCCTCGTCCAGAATCAGCGCCGGGCGGTCGGCCAAAATGGCACGGGCGATGGTCACGAGCTGGCGCTGACCCTGCGACAGGTTAGTGCCCTCCTCGTTGATCATAAAGTCGTAGCCGCCGGCGAGCGTATGGATAAAGTGGTCGCAACGCGCGGCGCGCGCAGCGGCCTCGACCTCGGCATCGCTCGCATCGGGGCGTCCGTAGCGGATGTTCTCGCGGATGGTGCCGTTAAACAGCCAGGTATCCTGCAGTACCATGGCAAACTCGCCGCGCAGTGCCGCACGGTCCCAGTCGCGCACGTCGACGCCCTCGACGCGCAGCGAACCGCCGTCCACGTCGTAAAAGCGCTGCAGCAGCTTAATGAGCGTGGTCTTGCCGGCGCCGGTGGGGCCGACGATGGCGATGGTCTGGCCGGGCTGCGCCTCGCAGCTAAAGTCGTGGATGATGGTCTTGTCGGGCGTATAGCCAAACTTCACATGGTCAAACTCCACGTGGCCGGGGCGCTTCTCAGGGATCTGCGCGTCGGCCTTCTGCTCCTCCTCGGGTGCGGCCAAAAACTCAAACACACGCTCGGTGGCAGCTGCCATCGACTGCATCGTGTTGCTCACGTTGCCCAGCTGCTGCACGGGTTGCGTAAAGTTGCGCACGTACTGGATAAAGCTCTGGATGTCGCCGGGCGTGGCATTGCCGGTCAGCGCGAGCTGCGCGCCCACCACGACAACGCCCACGTAACCCATGTTGCCCACCAGGCTCATAAGCGGCATCATCAGGCCCGACAGGAACTGCGAACGCCAGCCACTAATAAACAGGCGGTCGTTTTGACGGTCGAACTCCTCGATTGAGGCCTCGGCGCGGTCGAACACCTGAATGACGTTTTGACCGGCAAAGTCCTCCTCGATAATGCCGTTGACGGCGCCCAGAACCTGCTGTTGCTCGCGGAAGTACGGCTGCGAGAAGTGAATCATCACGGTCAAGATAATCGCGGCGGCCGGCAGCGTGAGCACGGTGACGCCGGTAAGCGGTAGGCTGATCGAAAGCATCATGACGAGCACGCCGATAATCTGCGTCACCGACGTGATGAGCTGCGTCACGCTCTGGTTGAGCGACTGACCCAGCGTATCGACGTCGTTGGTGATGCGGCTGAGTACGTCTCCCTTGCTGTGGCCGTTGAAGTAACTCATCGGCACGACGGCAATCTTGGCGGCGATTTCCTTGCGCATGCGGTAGCAGATCTTTTGCGTGACGCCGGTCATGAGCCAGCCTTGGATGAGGCTGCAGACAGAGCTCGCCAGATACAGGCAGAGCAAAAAGCCGAGCGTCTTGGCGATCCAGTCAAAGTCAACGTCGCCGGTGCCGTTGACCTTGGCGACCAGGCCTTCGAACAGCTTGGTCGTAACCTGGCCGAGCACCTTGGGTCCCACAATGTTAAAGATGACCGAGCACACGGCAAAGGCGACGGCGGCAAACACGGCAATCTTGTGCTGGCCGATATAGCCGAGCAGCTGCCTCATGGTGCCCTTAAAGTCCTTGGCCTTTTCGCCGCGACGCATGCCGCCCATGCGGCCCATGGGACCACGCTGGCGGGTGGGCTTGGGAATCTGAGTCTTGGTCTCGTCTGCCATTAGCGCTCGCCTCCTTCCATGACGGCTGCAATTTCTTCCTGGGTAAGCCCCAGTTCCTCGGCGGAAAGCTGCGACTGTGCGATCTCCAGGTACGCCGGGCAACTACGCAGCAGCTCCTCGTGCGTGCCGGTGCCCACTACGTGGCCGTCGTCGAGCACGATGATCTGGTCGGCGTGCATGATGGTCGCGATGCGCTGGGCCACGACCACGAGCGCGGCGTCGGTAACGTTTTTGGCTAGCTCCTCGCGTAGGCGAGCGTCGGTCTTGTAGTCGAGGGCGCTAAACGAGTCATCGAACACCACGACCTCGGGCTTTTTGGCCAACGCGCGGGCGATGGCCAGGCGCTGGCGCTGACCACCCGAAACATTGGAGCCGCCCTGGCTGATGGGGGAGTCGTAGCCGCCCTCGCGCTCGGCGATAAAGTCCTCGGCCTGTGAGATGCGCGCGGCTTGGCGCATGTCATCATCGCTTACCATGTCGCCCGCAAACTTGAGGTTGCTCTCAACGGTGCCCGAGAACAGACGACCCTGCTGCGGAATATAACCGATGCGGCGGCGCAGCTCGGAAAGGTTCATGTCGCGCACGTCGATGCCGTCGAGCGAAATGCTGCCGCCCGTGACGTCGTACAAGCGTGGAATCAGCTGTACGAGCGTGGACTTGCCCGAGCCCGTGGAGCCAATGATGCCGAGCATCTGACCGGCATGCGTGGTGAAGTTCACACCGCTAATGACGTCGGCGCGGGCATCGGGGTACTGGAAGCTCACGTCGCGGAAGGTGAGCTCACCGCGCGGCGAGCTGGCCGCGGGCAGTTTGGGCGAGGCAGGGTCGTTGATGCTCGTGGGGCAGGTGATGACCTCATCTACGCGCTCGGCTGCGACCTCGGCACGGGGCAGGATGACCGAAACCATGGTGAGGATCATAAACGCCATGACGATCTGCATGGTGTAGGAGATAAACGCCATCATGTTGCCGACCTGCATCACGCCGTCGGACACACCCTGCGCGCCAAACCAGACGATAAGCACGGTGATGCAGTTCATGACGAGCATCATGAGCGGCATCATAAAGCTCATGGCGCGGTTGGTGTAGAGCTGCGTGGTCATCAGGTCGAGCGAAGCCTTGTCAAAACGCTCGAGCTCATGCTCCTCACGGTTGAACGAGCGGATGGGCATAAGGCCGTCGAGCAGCTCGCGGGCGGTAAGGTTCACGCGGTCAACATAGCTTTGCATCTTTTTGAACTTGGGCATGGTGAGGCCCATGAGCACGCCGACGACGGCCGAAACCGCGATGATGGCCACAGCGATGGTCCACTCCAGGCCGGTATGGTTGGCCAGGACGCGCATGACGGCGACGATGCCCATGACGGGGGCCATCAGACACATGCGGATAAACAGAGTTGCGGCCATCTGGATCTGCTGAATGTCGTTGGTGCAGCGGGTAATGAGCGAGGCCTGGCTAAATTTGCCCACCTCGGCTGGCGAGAAGTGCATAACCTTGTTGAAGGTCTCGCGGCGCAGGTCGCGGGCGATGGAGCAGGCGGTGCGCGACGCCACGGCACCGGTCAGGATGGTGGCGACGAGCGACACCAGGCACAGCCCAAACATCGTGGTCGCCATGCGGCTCAGGTACGCGTTCTGCACGTCGGCGGGGTCGATGCCCTGCGCCTTGTACTCGTCCTGCACATAGCTCACGGCGCGTTGGGTCACAATGGAGCCCGACATGGAGCCCATTTTGTCCGCCATTTGGTTGGCGCCCTCGACGAGCTTGCCCTGGTCGATTAGGCCGCCTTCAACGCCCAGACGCAGACTCTTCATGGTGATCTTGCCGCCGTCGGCATCAATCTGCTTTTGCATGTTCTGCGCCGCTGCGGCCTTCTGCTGCATCTCGGCGAGCTGCTCGGGCGTCATCGCTGCCATTTGCTCGGGGGTGGGCATGGCCTGGGCAGCGTTGTCGTCTTTCTCGCTGGACGAGCCCATCATGTCGCCCAGGGAGTCGGCGTCGATGCCCTGGTTGAAGGCGAGCACGACAGTCTCGGGCAGGCTCATAATGTCGGCGAGCTTGCTGCCGTCGGCGCGCTCGTCCTCGGTGCCCTTGTACGTGCGAATCCCGTTTTTGTCTGCCTTGCCAAACGCAGCCTCCACAGCCTTGGCGTCCTTGGCGCTCATAAAGAGTTCGAGGTCGTCGAGCGATTCGGCGCGAATGGTGTCAGGCACGGGCGAGGCGATGCCGCCTTGCTGCACGCCCACGTCGACGATATCGCTCATGTAGGTAGGCAGTGCCAGATCGGCGTTGCAGCTGATAACGATAAGTACGATAGCTGCGAACAGCGCCAGGATATGCTTTTTAAAGAGCTTGAGAATCCTCACTCGGCATCTCTCCTTTCTTGATTGCGGTCGATAATTTCGTTGGCGCGTCTAAGAAGGCGCACCATTTCTTGGGTATCTGTTTCGCCGAGCTGCTCGAGGAAAGCCGCGGTGCGCTTCTCGAATTCCCGACGTTTGATTTCGAGATCCTGGAATCCTTTGTCGGTCACTATGACGTGTACGCGACGACGGTCAGTCTTTGAGTGCTCGCGCTCGACCCAGCCCTTGGCCTCGAGGGCGCGTAGGATATTGGCGATGCGGGCGCTCGAGACCCAGGCGCGATCAGCGAGTTCGCTCGGCGTGAGCGAACCGCCGGCGAGTATGAGGGCGCGCATGACGGCCATCTCGCCGCCGAGGGCTTTGTCCGCAAAGCGCGAAATGCGCTGATGCATGCTGCCAAACTCAGTTAAGAGCTGACGCCCAAGCTCACGGAAATCGGTATCTTCCACCGAAAACCCCTAACACTAGAAACTATTATCGGTGAAAGATGATACCCCCATACGCGGGCCTCATACAGTGGGCAATATTAAGAGCTTATAAAGACTTAAAATCATTCAATTGCTGAAGCGTTTCAAAGAACTATCATGCCCGCGGTTAGGCGAGGGGTTGTCACCACCATGACGACTGGGACTCATATAATCGCCACGTGCGATGCTCCAACTTCCCGCAAGGAGACACCTTACATAAAGGGGGATGGAGTCATGGCATTTGACTTCACGGGCAAGACCGCGATTGTCACGGGCGGCACTCAGGGCATTGGCCTCGAGATCGCCAAGGGCATCGTCGCGGGCGGCGGACATGTCGCGCTCATCGCAAGGAACGCTGCTAAGGGCGAGGCCGCTGTGGCCGAGCTTGGCGAGGGCAACAAGTTCTATCAGCTCGATGTCGCCGATGCGCCCAAGGTGCGCGAGACCGTCGAGCAGATTTTTACGGACCTGCCGCAAACCAACATCCTGATCAACTGCGCTGGCGTCATCAGCACCAAGAAGTTCGACGAGATCGATGACACCGAGTGGCGCCGCACCATCGACATCAACCTCAACGGTACCTTCACTATGATGAACGCCGTGTACCCGCACTTTAAGGCGGCCCATGCCGGCACTATCGTCAACGTGAGTTCCGTTGCGGGCAAGATCGGTGGCGGCCTGCTCGGCACAGCCGCCTACGCCAGCTCCAAGGCCGGTGTTAACGGTCTAACCAAGGCAGTCGCCAAGGAAGGCGGCAAGTTTGGCGTCCGCTGCAACGCCGTGTGCCCGTCGCTCACGCTTACCGATATGACCTCGATTCTCTCTGACGAGAACTCTCAGCGTATCATCAACGGTATTCCTCTGGGCCGCGCCGCCCAGGCCAGCGAGCCTGCGCAGATGGTGCTGTTCTTCGCTTCCGACCTCGCCAGCTTCGTGAACGGCGAGATCGGCGACTGCGACGGCGGCATCGTCCTGGACGGGTAATACCCCACGACGATTATTCGGCGACGGCTCCTGCGACTCGGGACCGTCGCCTTCTTTCTGACATAGGCGCGTGCGGCTACGATTCGCATGCATCCAAAGGAGATATATATGAGTGAATCGACTGCGGTGGAGGCGCCGACGGCAAAGGAGCCGTTCTTTAAGATGTCCTCCATCCCGGGTGCCAATATTTTGGTGCCGCTTTTGCTGGGCTGCCTGCTCAACACACTATTCCCCGACCTGTTCAAAACGCTCGGCAGCTTTACGCTTGGCATGACCCAGCAGGGTGCAGGCCCGCTCGTGGGCGCTTTTTTGCTCATCGTCGGTACGACGATTTCGTTTAAGAGCGCTCCTGCCGCCGCCGCCCGCGGTGCCATTATCATCGCCGTCAAGCAGATCGTGGTCGTTGCCGTGTCGCTGCTCATTCTTTATGTATTCAACGACAACCTGTTTGGCATCTCTGCCATGGTGATGCTGGCGGCTTGCACCGGCGCCAACAACGCTATGTACGCTGGCCTGATGGGCACCATGGGCAATGAGGCCGAGCGTGGCGCCGTCGCCATCACCACGCTCGTTGTCGGCCCTCCGGTCACGATGATTGTCCTTGGCGCCGCCGGTCAGGCTCCGATCGGCTGGTCGCTCGTGGGCGCCATCCTGCCGATCGTCGTCGGCATTATTCTGGGTAACCTCTTCCCGAGCTTTAAGAAGATGATGGCCCCGGCACTTTCCGCCATCATCGTGCTCGTCTTCTTTGCCATGGGCTCGACCATGACCTTTGGCCAGCTCATTAATGGCGGTCTCCCCGGTATTCTGCTCGGCGTGATCTGCTCGGTGGTCTTTGCAATTCCCGTCATCGCGGTCGATAAGCTCACGGGTGGTACGGGTGTCGCAGGTGCGGCCATTTCGAGCTGCGCCGGAGCCAATGTGGCCACGCCTGCTGCCATGGCAAGCGTCAACGGGGCCATGTACGGCGGCGCCGTGCTCGCGACGGCTACGGCACAGGTTGCTGCCTGCGCAATCGTGACGGCTATTTTGACCCCGCTGGTCACCAGCTGGTGCTACAAGCATTTTGAGGGCCAGGGCAACGGCGATAGCAAGGCAACGACCGACAAGGCCGCCGCAGCCGCCTAATGCCAAGCGGCAATCAAAGCTAAAAACTAGCTACGCCACAGGGCGACCACGGGGGATCCTGTGGCCGCCCTACAGTTTCTGTAGGGTCTCTGAGACACTTTACCCTGCTAAAGCTGGCATAACAGCTAGAGCGAACGTCGTACAAAGGCAAGGAAAAATAACATACAAATCGGTGAACGGTAGTTGTTCGCGCTCGCATTTCCTGCGGGTTTGTAAAAAACGCCCTTATGATATAAAAAAAGAAACATATAACAGCCCAGATGGAGAGGGTCGCTATGTTATCCTTCTCAGACGGGTGAAATCTTGGGTTTTGGGTTGTAGTTCCAAGGTGGACAAACGTTTTCTCTGCACCAGCGTGTGGTGAAGAACGGAAGAAGCCGGTAGTGCAAGTCGTAAATTCAAGAATTCAATAAGCAGCGGTGTGAGAGAGCGCCGCATTACACGTAACTAGGAGCGTGGTTACACAATGCAGGAGGCATGGGAAGGCTTCAAGGAAGGCATCTGGACGGGAGAGGTTGACGTCCGAGACTTCATCCAGAAGAACTACACCCCCTACGAGGGCGACGAGTCGTTCCTCGTCGGTCCGACCGAGCGTACCAAGGAGCTGTGGGGCGAGGTTCTCGACCTGCTGCTTAAGGAGCGCGAGCAGGGTGGTGTCCTCGATATGGACACCAAGATCGTCACAGGTATCGTGAGCCACCCCGCTGGCTACATCGATAACGCCCATCGCGACAAGGAGACTATCGTCGGCCTCCAGACTGACAAGCCGCTCAAGCGCGCGCTGCACGTCAACGGTGGTATCCGCATCGCTTGTCAGGCTGCCAGCCAGCACGGCTATAAGGTCGACGAGAACGTTGTCGAGCGCTACACCTTCGAGCGCAAGACCCACAACGCCGGCGTCTTCGATGTTTACACCCCCGAGATGCGTGCTTGCCGCTCGGCTCACATCATCACCGGTCTGCCCGATGGCTATGGCCGCGGCCGCATCATCGGCGACTACCGTCGTGTCGCCCTGTACGGTGTCGACTACCTGATCAAGGACAAGGAGGCCCAGAAGGCTTCCACCCCGACGGTCATGACCGCCGACAACATCCGCGACCGCGAGGAGCTGCAGGAGCAGATCCGCGCCCTCGGCGAGCTCAAGATGATGGCCGAGACCTATGGTTTCGATATTTCCAACCCTGCTACCAACACGCAGGAGGCCATCCAGTGGATGTACTTCGCCTACCTCGCTGCCGTCAAGGAGCAGAACGGCGCCGCTATGTCCATCGGCCGTACCTCCACGTTCATCGACATCTACGCTGAGCGCGACCTTGCCAACGGTACCTTCACCGAGGAGCAGATCCAGGAGTTCGTGGATCACTTCATCATGAAGCTCCGCATGGTCAAGTTTGCCCGTACCCCCGAGTACCAGGCCCTGTTTACTGGCGATCCGCAGTGGGTCACCGAGTCCATCGGCGGCATGGGTGTTGACGGCCGTACGCTCGTTACCAAGATGAGCTACCGCTACCTGCACACGCTCGAGAACATGGGCACCAGCCCCGAGCCCAACATGACCGTTCTGTGGTCGACCCGTCTGCCCGAGAACTTCAAGAAGTTCTGCGCCAAGACTTCTGTCGCCAGCTCCTCGATCCAGTACGAGAACGACGACCTCATGCGCGTTTACCACGGCGACGACTACGGCATCGCCTGCTGCGTGTCCTCCATGCGCATTGGCAAGGAGATGCAGTTCTTCGGCGCCCGTGCCAACCTGGCCAAGTGCCTGCTGTACGCACTCAACGGCGGTGTTGACGAGGTCTCCAAGAAGCAGGTCGGCCCCAAGTATCGCGCCGTCGAGGGCGATACGCTCGATTACGACGACGTTGTGGCCAAGTACAACGACATGATGAAGTGGCTCGCTGGCGTGTACGTCAACTCGCTGAACATCATTCACTACATGCACGACAAGTACTGCTACGAGCGCATCCAGATGGCTCTGCACGACAAGCACGTGCACCGCTGGTTCGCTACGGGCATCGCTGGCCTTTCCGTCGTGGCTGACTCCCTGTCCGCCATCAAGTACGCCAAGGTCCACCCCGTCCGTGACGAGAACGGCATCATCGTCGACTTCGAGACCGAGGGCGAGTTCCCCAAGTACGGTAACGACGACGACCGCGTCGACCAGATCGCTCACGACGTTGTGCACCAGTTCATGGAGTACATCCGCATGAACGACACCTACCGCAACTCCGTGCCCACGACCTCGGTTCTGACCATTACCTCCAACGTCGTGTACGGTAAGAAGACCGGCTCCACGCCCGACGGCCGCAAGGCTGGCCAGCCGTTCGCCCCGGGTGCTAACCCCATGCACAAGCGCGATAGCCACGGTGCCATCGCTTCGCTGTCTTCGGTTTCCAAGCTCCCGTTCCGCGATGCTCAGGACGGCATCTCCAACACCTTCTCCATCATCCCGAGTGCGCTCGGCAAGGAGGACCAGGTGTTCTTTGGCGATATCGACCTTGATCAGCTGGGCGAATAACTATTGTTAGTGCTATACTAACAATAACGATTACTGATTAGCGCGCCGGTTTCGGCCGGCGCCTATTAATCGAAGGAGACACATTATGAAGGTTTCTGAAGTTTCCGAGACCCAGGCCGATAACCTGGTCCACATGCTCGACGCTTACGCCGAGAAGGGTGGCCACCACCTGAACATCAACGTCTTCAACCGTGAGACGCTGCTCGACGCTCAGGCTCACCCCGAGAAGTATCCGCAGCTGACCATCCGCGTTTCCGGCTATGCCGTGAACTTCCACACGCTCACCAAGGAGCAGCAGGACGAGGTCATTTCGCGTACCTTCCACAACAAGTTCTAAAGGGATTTAACTCCCGCAGGATCGCCGGGACTGTTTGGGCTATCTCCCAAAACGTCCTCGGACATGCAAAGGGCTCCGCTGCGCGCTTCGCGCGGCGGAGCCCTTTGCGTCCTGCGGAATGTTTTGGGAGATAGCCCAAACAGCCCCGGCTGGGTCCTGTGTAGTCACCCCTTAGGCGGAACTCTCCTAATTATTTGGATGAGTCGTTTACTTACTTGTGCTGTTACCGTCTTCCCGCTGTTGTTGGGGTATGCTTTGTTCGTATGTAAACGTATGACATGTTGATGGGGGAGGGTGCTATGGCTCGCGAGAGTGCTCGTTCTAAGGATACGGCTAAGCCTGGCATCAAGGAAGTTGCAGCGGTGGCGGGGGTTTCGCCTACTACGGTATCTCGCGTGCTTAATAATCGCGGCTATATTAGCCAAGAGACCCGCGATAAGGTCCATGCCGCGATGAAGCGCATCAACTATACGCCCAACGATATCGCCCGTGCCATGCTCAACGGTCGCCTGAATCTTATCGGTATGATCGTCCCCTATGTCAGCAGTCCGTTTCATGCCCAAGTGGTTCAAGTCATTGAGCATACCCTGGCCGAAAACGGTTTTAAGATGCTGCTGTGCAATAGCGCCAATCGACCCGAGCTTGAGCGCTCTTATATCGACATGCTTCGACGCAATATGGTTGATGGCGTCATCGTCAACTCGCTTAATATCGGTGCCGAGGCGTATGCCGAGATGGGCTTGAGTCTGGTTGGTATCGACTGCGACCTTGGCGAAGCCTCTGTTCAGATTGCGAGCGACAGCTATAGCATCGGCGAACTTGCCACGCGTCGCCTGATCGATGACGGATGTTCACGCATCCTGTGCCTGCGCAGCAATAGCCGCATGCGCATGCCTGCCAATAAGCGTACCGATGCCTACCTCGATGTTGTTGAGCAGGCCGGTTTGCCCGCGCTTGTCCGTGAGGTCGAGTTCGTTAAGCCCGACGACGAAAAGAGCGCGGTCGTTGCGAAGATCCTCGATGAGAACCCCGATATTGACGGCATCTTTGCGGGAGACGACACGATGGCGGCTATCTGTCTTAACGTGATGAAGCAGCGCGGCTTGAGCGCTCCGGGTGATATTAAGGTCGTGGGCGCGGATGGTGCCCGCCGCACTATGACGTTTATGCCTGACTTAACAACCGTACGCCAAGATATCGATCGCATCGGTGAGCTCGCGGCGCAATCCATCGTCGCTCTTGTTAACGGCGAAAAGCCCGAATCGAATATCAAGCTCCCCGTTGAACTCATTGAGGGTAAAACCGCGTAGTTCATCCCGTGCCAAAAGAATTCCTCAAACGCCTCTGATGACCGTTCGCCGGCATATGTCAACCGTTTGCCGACGACTGGAACTGCGAAAAGACGTATTGGTGTGAAAACGTTTGACATATGAAAACGATTGACATATCTTGCAGTTGTACCGAGTTAGTATCTCGTGAGAAAGGAAGTCTCGGATGCACAAGGTGTATTACCAGCCTGAGGGAATTTGGGTAGGCGACATCATGCCGTACGGCGAGGACGGCACGTTCTATCTCTATCACCAGCGTGACACACGTAACCCCGGACCTTTCGGAGAGCCGTTTGGCTGGGCACTCGCTACGACCAAGGACTTCGTCAATTACAAAGACTTTGGCGAGAGCCTTGAGCGTGGCGGCGACGAGGAAGTCGACCAGTATGTTTATGCCGGCACGGTGTTTAAGGTGGGCGACAAGTACCATGCGCTCTACACTGGTTGCAATCGCGATAAGGTCAAGGCACGCTTGATGAAGCAGGTTCTTCTTCACGCAACGAGTGACGACGCCGTCAAGTGGGAGAAGAACATCGCCGAGACGCTGCTTCCGCCCCAGGAGGGTTACGATGACCGCAACTGGCGCGATCCCTTTGTGCTTTGGGATGAGGAGAACGAAGAGTACATGCTCATCCTCGGCACGCGTGTGGGCGAGGACAAGCGTCTGATGACCGGTCGTCTGGTCAAGTTCACCTCCAAGGACCTGGATACCTGGGAGTTCCAGGGCGACTGGTGGAATCCGGGCCTGTACACCATGTTCGAGATGCCTGATCTCTTTAAGATGGGCGACTGGTGGTATCTGGTGTTCTCCGAGTACAGTGATGGCAACAAGACCCGTTACCGCATGTCTCGCTCTATCAACGGTCCTTGGATCACTCCTGCGGACGATTCCTTCGATGGCCGCGCGTACTATGCCGCGCGTACCGCATTTGATGGCGAGCGCCGCGTTCTCTTTGGTTGGGTTCCTACGCGTGACGAGGGCGGTGACCCCAGCTCTTACCTGTGGGGTGGCACCTTTATGCCTCTCGAGATCGTTCAGCGTGCTGACGGAACGCTCGGCACCAAGCTCCCCGACAGCATGCTTGGCGCCTTTGGCGAGGCTAAGGCAGTCGAGGCCTTTGAGCTTTCCTGCGAGTCGGGCAAGGTCGAGCAGGTGCTCGCCGCGGATGCCGGTTCCACCTATATGCTCGATGCCGACATCGAGCTCGCCGGTGACGCTGCCGGCTTCTCGGTGAAGCTTGCCGAGGACGCCGAGTCCGGTCTTGCCTATGAGTTCCGCGCCAACCTGCGTGAGGGCAAGCTCGAGTTTACGGCGGCCCCCCAGTATCCGTGGTTCCAGGTCAACAACATGGGCCTCGAGCGTCCGTTGTTCTTTAAGGGCGAGGGCACTCATCATGTGCGCCTGGTCGTTGACGACGATATCGCGACCATCTTTGTCGATGATGTTGCGCTTAACGCGCGCTTCTGCAATAAGCAGGGCCAGGGTGTGGCGCTGACGGTCACCGACGGTACGCTCAAGTGCGCAAATGCAACGATCGCGTCTCTGTAATGGCATCAAAACGTTTTATGATTTCGTAAGGGAATGGAGAGGAACATGGACTACAAGGTAGTGTCTCAGCAAGTCGTCGATAACGTCGGCGGTCTGGAGAACATCGAGGGCGCCACGCATTGCGTTACGCGTCTGCGTCTGGTGCTCAAGGATACGAGCAAGTACAACAAGGCCGAGCTCGAGAACATCGATGGCGTCAAGGGCGTGCTGTACAACAGCGGCCAGCTCATGATCATCTTCGGTACCGGTACCGTCAACAAGGTCTACGATGAGTTTATGGCTCTGACGGGCGTTAAGGAGATCAGCGCTTCCGAGGTCAAGGGCGCCGAGGCGGACAAGAAGGGCAAGTTCTTCTCGGTCCTCAAGGTATTCTCGGACATCTTTATCCCCATCATTCCCGCTTTCGTCGGCGCTGCTATCATCATCGGCCTTAAGTCGCTGATCGTTGCCAACGGCCTCTTTGGCATGGAGGGCAGCCTCGCCGACCACAGCGAGTTCCTCAAGAACCTCGCAAGCTTCTTTGCCATTATTGCCACCACGTTTGACTACCTGCCTGTCCTGGTTATGTATAGCGCGGTCAAGCGTTTTGGCGGCAACCCGATCCTGGGTATCCTCGTCGGTATCGTCATGGTTCACCCGAGCCTTATGAACCGTAACGCGTTCGTTATGGATCCGTCGGGTGCTGAGTACTGGAACTTTGGTCCGCTCTCCATCCCCATGGTTGCTTTCCAGGGCGGCGTGTTCCCTGCAATCCTGACTGCCTGGTTTATGGCCAAGGTCGAAAAGATTGCCCAGAAGTACATCCCCGAGGTCGTCTCGTTTGTCTTTGTCCCGACCGTTACCCTGATTCTTGCTAACGTTGCCCTGTTCACCGTGTTCGGCCCGCTCGGCAACCTGATCGGCGACGTCCTCGCTGGCGTAATCGATGTCCTGTACAACAGGATGGGCGTCTTTGGCGCCTTTGTCTTCGCCGCGTTCCTGCAGCCGCTCGTCGTTACCGGTACGCATCAGTTCATCCAGGGTATTGAGGCCAACCTCGTTGCCACGACCGGCTTCAACTACATCCAGGCCATCTGGTCGGTTTCCATCATCGCCCAGGGCGGCGGCGCCATCGGCATGTATCTCATCCACAAGAAGCACTCCAAAGAGCGCAACATCTGCATGTCGTCCTTTATCCCGACGCTGGTCGGTATCTCCGAGCCCGCAATCTTTGCTGCAAACATGCGCTACTCGATCATCCCGTTCGTCTGCGCTTGCATCGGTGCAGGCTGCGGCGGTGCCTTCGTGAAGCTCTTTGAGGTGCGCGCTATCGGTCAGGGTCTGACCGGTGTGCTTGGCCTGCTCATCGTTACGCCCGAGACGCTCGTGTGGTATGTGGCCGGCAATCTCATCGCCTTTATCGTGCCGATCGTCTTGATCTTTGCCTACAACAAGGCAAAGGGCGTGCCGACCACCGATGAAGAGGGCGCTGGTGCTGGCTTCGACGTTAGCTTCTAGTTGAGCCGTTCAGCGTAATCTGAGGATAAGTCCATTTGAGGAAGGGCGTTCGACTCGTGTGAGTCGAGCGTCCTTCCCAATAGACGAGAAAGTCAACGGCGATGTTTAATCAAAAAAATAAGGTGACACGCGCGGACTATGAGCAGTGGCGAGCTGGACAGGACGAGACGGCGGCTCGCATCGCGTCCGACCCCGATAGGCTCCTGTTCCATGTGGAGCCTGAGCTTGGCTGGCTCAACGACCCCAACGGTTTGGTTCAGATTGGTGATACGTATCACATCTATCATCAATACGATCCGTTCGATGCTGCGCATGGCGGTCCAGTGCTTTGGAACCATCTGACGACAAAGGATTTTGTGACCTACGAGAATCATGGTCCCGTGCTGTTTCCCGATTCCGATTTGGATTCGAGTGGAGCGTATTCTGGTTCTGCCTTTGTACGTGATGGTAAGATTCACTACTTCTATACCGGCAACGTCAAGCATTTTGACCGCGATGATTACGACTACGTGTTGACGGGCCGTGAGCAAAACCAAATTCATATGGTTGCCGAGAATCCCGACGAATTGGGCGAGAAGCGCATGGCTGTTGGGCCGGTCGATTACCCCGACGATATCGGTACGCACGTGCGCGACCCCAAAATCCTTGAACACGACGGTATCTACTACATGGTTCTCGGCGCTCGTACGAAAGACAATCGTGGCTGCGTGCTTGTCTATGCCTCGCACGATCTAGAGGACTGGAGCTATGCGACGCGCATTGAGCCGGGCGAGAAGTTTGGCTTTATGTGGGAGTGCCCTGATCTATTTGAGCTTGATGGCGAGCTTATTCTCGTCTGCTGTCCGCAGGGCGTGCCCGCCGATGGTTGGTGTTACCGCAATCCGCACCAGTGCGTGTGGTTTCCCATCGAGGCCGATTGGGAGGCGCCGAGTTTTAAGATCGCCGGGCAGGGCATGCCCCCGATGGTCGATGCCGGCTTTGATTTCTACGCACCGCAGTCCTTTGAGGATGCTGCGGGTCGACGTTTGATGATCGGATGGTCGGGTTGTCCCGATGCGACGGCAGAAAGCCCGACGGTGGCACGCGGGTGGCAGTGCGCGTTGACGGTGCCGCGAGAGCTGAGCATGCGCGATGGTAAGCTCTGTCAGCAGCCGGCGCACGAGATTGAGAGGATGCGCGGCGACTGCGTTCGCGCGACAGGCGGTGAAACCGTTGAGGAGCCGGGCCGCCTGTTTGATGTCGTGGTTTCCTGTGAGGGAGCCAAGATGGTCGAGCTCGAGATCCGCAAGGGTGTCTTTGTACGCTATACGGACGGGATGCTTACCCTCGACATGCGTGACGAAGGCTATGGGCGCGACCAGAGGTCGATCGAGCTCGGTGTGCTTCGCGACCTGCGCGTGCTTTCGGACACTACGATGGTCGAGATTTTTGCCAACGGCGGCGAGGCGGCACTTACGAGCCGTACCTATTCGTCGGCGGTTCCGGCGATGGCGCTGCACGCCGAGGGTGCGGCGTCGATGGATTTCTACCGCCTCGCACGTTAACCGTACGTGGAGCACGATTGGACTTGCTGGACGGAATGTGCCGCAGTTGCCGCGACCAACTACCGTTTATCGCGTATAGCGACCGTTTGCGGAATAAGTAACACTCCTTAATAAACCGTGTAAAATCTCAGTTAAGCACGGAGTTTTCCAGGGAGACGCTGTCCTTTGTTATGTGCAAAGGGCGGCGTCTCTTTGGCGCTTAGATGCCGTTGTGCAACAGCGCGACGCGCGTGTCATGTATTGAAAAGCCAATGTCGAGATGGGTCGTGATAAGAATGGGCAAGTATGTAATCGTGGTTGAGTCTGGGTCGGATGTAACGCCGGAGCTCTGCGAGCGCTACGGCATCGTGCGCGTGCCCATGCATGTCACGATTGGTGACGAGACCGTCGAGGACGGCTCGATCGATCCGCTCGAGATTTATTCGCGCTGCAACGAGTTTGGTGTGATGCCCAAGACCAGTGGCTGTTCGCCAGCGGATTTTGCGCATGTGTACGACCGCATCCATGCCGAGCAACCCGACGCGACTATTTTGCATCTTGCATATTCCGAGGCCACGACCTGTTCGCATCAGTCCTCTAAGATTGCGGCTCAGGGGCGCGACTACGTGTTCTCCATGGACACGCGCTTTGTCTCGGTGGGCCAGTCGCTCGTTGTCGTCGAGACCGCCAAATACATCGAGGCTCACCCCGATGCCACCGTCGACGAGATCTTTGCATTTACGAATTCCGTCATGGACCGCGTGCTGCTGGGCTTTGTTCCTACCGATCTTGCCTTTCTTAAGGCGGGCGGTCGCTTGTCCAACGTCGCATTCCTTGGCGCCCATCTGCTCAAGATTAAGCCCTGCATTGAGGTGACGGGCGGCAAGTTCGTGGCGACCAAGAAGTTCCGCGGCTCTATGCTCAAGTGCGCCCGCGCCTTTATTGACCACATGGTTGCGAAGGGCGAGATTGACTACTCGCACATTGGCCTGGCGTATTCGGTGGGCCTTTCCCAGGAGCTGCGCGATGACATGGAGGTCTATGCGCATGATCTGGGCTTTAAGGACGTTACCTGGACTCAGGTCGGCGGCGTCATCTCGAGCCATTGCGGCCCGACCGCCTTCGGTGCGGTGCTCACGCTTAAGGCGTAAAGGCCGCAGGCGAGCGTTCTTCAGCCTGACATCTCGACGTAGCCCCCAGCCATGGTGATGGGGGATAGATTAAAACGTGCCGTTCTAGTCCGAGACGTTTAAACGCAAACGCATGGGCTAGAATGGCTCTGGCATTTTAATTGGTTGCATCCAAGGAGAGGCAAGGTAGCGCGAATGGCAGAAATGACGCTTGAGGGTGTGGACGCTCGTCCCGAGGACTCTGCGTTTGCCCTTGGCCGCGTGCATTCGATCGAGACGATGGGAACGGTCGACGGACCCGGCATCCGCTTTGTGGTGTTTGTTCAGGGCTGTCCCATGCGCTGCGCGTATTGCCACAATCCCGATACCTGGTCGGTCAACGGCGGCACGATGGTGACCGTCGAGCACCTCATGGATGAGTTCCAGAGTAACCACGAGTTCTATCGCAGCGGCGGAATTACGGTGTCCGGCGGCGAGCCGCTCCTACAGCCTGAGTTTTTGGCCGACCTGTTCCGTGCAATGCACAACAACCCCGATGGCCGCGTGCATACCTGCTTGGACAGCTGCGGCTATGCGTTCGATCCCAACCACCCCGAGAAGTTCGATGCCGTTCTCAACGAGACCGACATGGTGCTGCTCGACATCAAGCATGCCGACCCGGTCGAGCATAAAAAGCTGACTGGGTGCGATCCCGCACGCATTCTGGCGTTTGGTGATGAGCTTGCGCGTCGCAAGATTAAGGTCGTTATCCGCCACGTGGTGGTGCCGGGCATTACCGATACGGTTGTGGAGTGCGAGGCACTCGGTCGTCTCATCGCTCCATGGCACAACGTGGTGGGCCTGGAAATGCTGCCGTATCACACGATGGGTGTCGTCAAGTACGAGCAACTGGGCATTCCCTATAAGCTCGAGGGCGTGCCCCAGATGGATACCGCGCGCATGCCCGAGCTGCGCAATGCCGTTATGGCCGGTATGAAAAAGCGCCGTGCGGAGCTCAGGTCGGCCATCGGCTAACAAGCCATTCTTGCCCCTTTATGATATCCGAGCTGTACTGGCCTAACGGCTTGGTGCAGACACGGTTGAGCCAAAATGCTGGTACCATACCGTGGATAAGCAGTTTTCACAGGTTTGGGGGATGGTATGCCTACCATCGCAATCATCGGTGCGCTCGAAAAAGAGGTTGCGCAGATTAAGGAAGAGCTGAGTGGCGCGTATGAGTCGCAGGAGGCAGGCTTGACCGTTGTGAACGGTGGGCTTTCGGGTCTGACAGTAGTCGCCACGACGGCAGGCATGGGAACCGTAAACGCCGCGGCGGCAACGCAGCATCTCATCAGCAAATATGCCCCGCAGGCCGTTGTGTTTTCGGGCATTGCGGGTGGCCTAAACCCTAAGCTCCATATTAACGACGTGGTTATAGGCAAGTGCCTGCGCTATCTCGATACTGACACGGCGCTCATCGCCGAGTCGGCGCCGGGACTCGAGGAGTTTGCCTCGACGCCGGCGTTGGTTGATGTTGCCGCCGCCGTGCTTGCCGAGCATGGATTTGTGGATACCTCGGCGGATGAGAATTCTGCGGAGAAGGACCCCAAGCAGTTCCTGTGTGGCACTATCGCCACGGGTGACCGCTTTGTTACGGGTGACGCCATGCGTAACGCTGCGATTGAGGCCACGCATGCCGATTGCGTCGAGATGGAGGGCGCGGCAATTGCGCACATCGCGGCCAAGAATGGTGTCGATTGCCTGGTGCTGCGCGCTATCAGCGATAATTGCGACGAGGCATATGACGCGTTTTGCGAGCGCGAGTTCGATCTGGACGAGTACGCTCGCACCGCGAGCGGTATCACGCTTGACATCGTTCGTCGTATCGCCGCCGCGCAATAGCACGCCCGTTTTGTAAGAACCTACGACCAAGGAGTGTCCATGGCCGATTCAATTAACTACCAGCTTGCCAAGTTCGTCGCCAGCTACGGCAAGGTTTCGCAGATCCCCGAGTCCACCTGTCCCGAGGTGAGCTTTGTTGGCCGCTCCAACGTGGGCAAGTCGTCGATTATGAACAAGCTCTTTGGTCGCAAGAACCTGGTCAAGGTTTCGAGTACGCCGGGCAAGACGAGCAATATCAATTTCTTCGAGGCCGACGACGTGCACTTTGTGGACCTGCCGGGCTACGGCTTCGCGCGTCGCTCCAAGGCCGAGCGCGACCGCTGGGCCGAGCTGATCGGCGACTTCTTCGACTCCGAGCGCAGCTTTAACTTGGTCGTCTCGCTGGTGGACATTCGCCACGACCCCAGCAAGCTCGACCACGACATGATCGACTATCTACAGAGCAACGAGTTCAACTTTATCGTCTGCCTCACCAAAGCCGATAAGCTCAGCCGCACCCGCCAGGCCCGCCAGGCAGCAGCCATCAAAAAGCAGCTCAACGTTCCGGCCGAGAACGTGATCATCACAAGCTCTCAGACCGGTGTAGGTATCGACGAACTAAAAAAGCGCATCGCCGAGGCCTGCCTCTAGTCAGGCTGCAGCCCTTCAAAAGCTCCTATCTATATCACCTCAGTGATAGTTATTGGTAAACTATCGCTGAGGTGATATTTTTTAGGAGGTCGATATGGAGCTTTGGCATGGGTCGGACGTTGTTGTCGATCATCCATCGTTGGATAAATGCAGGCAATTCAATGACTATGGGCGCGGGTTTTATTGCGCACCGCATGAGGAAATGGCAATGGAGTGGGCATGTCGGACCGAGTCTGGTGGCATTGCCAATCGATATGAGCTTGATTTAGATGGCCTTTCGGTCTTGGATTTAGAGTCTGGGGAGTTTTCAATCCTCAATTGGCTTGCGATTTTGGCCGACAACCGGGAGTTTAATGTCTCGACGCCGCTGGCACGCGAAGGACTTCGGTATTTGCTGGACAACTGCCTGATTGATATTTCTCCTTATGACGTCATTCGAGGCTATCGCGCTGACGATTCCTACTTTTCGTTTGCAAGACAGTTCGTTAACGGCATGATTTCGCTCAGGCAACTGCAGCGCATTATGTTTTTGGGGGATTTGGGCATTCAATATGCGCTTATGAGTGAGCGCGCGTTCTCGGCGATCAGGTTCTGCGATTGGAAGCAGGCCTCAGGAGCCGAGTTTTATCCCAAACGATTTGAGCGAGAACAGAACGCTCGACGAAAGTACCTGGATACGGTAAACGGATTTGACTCTGATGGTGTCGACATTAGGGATTTGATGGCAGGGAGGGTTGATTTAAATGATCCAAGAGTTAACGGATTGTGGGCCGAGTAGGACATACCCCGTCTATTACCTTGAGGACGCAATGAACAACCTCGGGGATTGCTTCGACTATGCCGTTAACGATTACGGAGCAGAAGGATCGGAAGTTGCTGAACTCTTTTGCCTGAGCGGGGTTGCTCGAGAGTTTGAGCGCGGCAATGCATGGGTAGTGTCGGGAAAATCGGGTGTTGAGCTGTTCGCGCTTATCGCCGAAAGGTCGGGCTATCAAAACGGGCCTATACCGGACTGCACCTATCGATTTGAGAAGACGCCGGAATATTGGGCGGGCTGGATGCTGGCATACCTGCAGTGGCGCCTAGGAGAGTCTTTCGAAGATCTGCTGCATGTCGTTCCGTTTGACGCGCTGCGCAACCTGTACTACCCCTGGCATGAAGCCTCAGAGGAACGTGTGGCGAGTCTTGTTTGCGATATGGCGAAGAAAACACCTCGTCAAACCAAGCTAGCACTAGCAAGAAAGAGGCTTAAGAAAACCCAACAAGACTTGGCATACGAATCGGGCGTATCACTCCGCTCAATCCAAATGTACGAACAGCGCCAACGAAACATCAACGAAGCCTCGGTAACAACCGTAAGAGCTATAGCAAAAGCCCTCCACTGCAATATCGAAGACCTCCTAGAACCAGTCTTCGAATACAAAGAAACCAGCGCAGCGTAAACCAAGCACGCAGCCGATGCCCGCCTCTAGGAAGTGCTCCAGCCTAGCAAGAGCCCCTATCAATAAAAAGCCAAACTATCGGCCCAGCGCCCCTTCATGCGCGAGGACGATTTTGAGGGAACATCCCGACCGTCCCGGACAGGTATATGAGGAGGATGTCTACAGGTACTCGATTTGAGCGCCCTCGGTGTCGCACGTCAGAATATGCGTATCGCACTTGGGGAACTGCTCGCGCAGCTTGACCTGCAGGAACTTTGCCACGATGGTGTCGTCGGTCACAGCCATGAGGGTCGAGCCCGAGCCGCTAATCCAGATGGTCTTAGCGCCGCCGTTAAGGCAGGTGTCGCGCACAGCGTTGTAGTCGGGGATGAGGCGGCGGCGATAGGGCTCTTGGATGCGGTCGTCGTTGGCGGCGGCAATCAGGTCAAGGTCACCAGTCTCCAGGCCGCGCGTCATGCCGGCGATGCGGCCCATTTGCCATACGGCGGTGGAGAGTGGAATCTCCTGCGGCACAACCTTGCGCGCCTCGCTCGTATGCACCTCGTAGGGCGGAATCACGGTAATAAAACGCAATCGATCGCTCACCTCGTAGCGCAGGCACTGGGGGAGCGAATCAGTCGGCGTAAAGGAGCAAACGGCACCGCCCAGGATGGCAGGGGCGACGTTATCGGGATGGCCCTCGACCTCGGTGGCAATGCGGACAAGCTCGGCACGGTCGACGGTGTGGCCCGTCAGCGCGGCGGCCGCCATGATGCCAGCGACGACGCAGGTGGAGCTGGAACCCAGGCCGCGGGCGACGGGCACGTCGGTCTGGATGTCGATAGCGACGGGAAAAGCCGGCTCGCCCCATGCGGCCAGCGCATCGACAAAGCTCACGTAGACCAGGTTGTTCTCGTTTTGGAATTCCTCGGGGCAGCCCGTGATGGTGAGCTTGTCGGCGCGCTCAAAGGTAAAGTGCGAGTAGAGGCTGACGGCCATGCCGAGGGTGTCGTAGCCGATGCCTAGGTTTGCGCTTGTTGCAGGGACGGTGATCTTGATCATGGGAATCTCCTGGGCGGTCTGCCTGTTTAGTTCGCTGCTCGGGCAGTCCTGGCTCGCTCGGAAAGCACATTAAGTGCTTTCCGGCTCGTGCGGAACTCGCGACGAACTAAACAGGCAGACCTGCATGTCAGTTCGTCATCATCCCGGTGGGTATCTGATGAAAGAAAGTGCGCCGGCTTTCGCCGGCGCCTTATAAGGGGTTTTAGTTGGAAACCATCTTTTTTGCCGCAGACTCGACGTAGCTCGCCATCTCATCGACGTCGCAGACGTCTTCGAAGCGGACGGGTTTGGACTCGAGCTCGGCGAGTTGGGCCGGGGCGACCGTATTGGTTGTCTGCTCGAGCACGCGCATGGCCTCAAAGTCGTCCTCGGGAACGTCGAGGCCCAGGGCGTCGCAACAGGCGCGCGGGAACTTGTAGGGGCTGGCGGTCGAAAGCAGCACGCGGGCCTTGGCGCCCTCGGTGGGGGCGACCTGCTCAAAGACGTGATAGCCGCAAGCGGTGTGCGGGTCGATCACGTAGCCGTTGGCATCCCAGCAGCTCTTGATGGCGGCGCGAACCTCGTCCTCGCTGGCCCAGCCGCAGCCAAATACGCTCTGGATCTTGGCCAGCAGCTCGGCAGGCACCTCGTAGCGACCGGTCTGGGCAAGCTGCTCCATAAGGCCGGCAACGAGCTCGCAGTCGCCGTCGGACAGGAAGTAGAGCATGCGCTCGAGGTTGGAGCTGATGAGGATGTCCATCGACGGCGAGATGGTCGTGAAGAACGGGCGGTTACGGTCGTAAACGCCGGTGGTCAGGAAGTCGGCAAGCACGTTGTTCTTGTCGCTCGCCACGACGAGCTTGGCGACGGGCAGACCCATGCGCTTGGCGTAGTAGCCGGCCAGGATATCGCCAAAGTTGCCGGTGGGCACACAGAACTCAACGGCGTCGCCGGCCTCGATGGCACCGGCGCGCAGCAGCTGCGCATAGGCGGCAAAGTAGTAGACGACCTGCGGCACCAGGCGCCCGACGTTGATGGAGTTGGCGCTCGAAAGCACCGTGCCGGCGGCTTCAAGGCGCTCGGCCAGCTCCTTATCGGCAAAGATGCGCTTGACGGCGCTCTGGGCGTCGTCGAAGTTGCCGCGGATGCCGCAGACGGCGACGTTGCCGCCCTCCTGCGTGGACATCTGCAGATTCTGCACGCGGCTGACCTTGCCCTCGGGATAAAAGACGGTGATGCCCGTGCCCGGGGCGTCGGCAAAACCGGCAAGTGCGGCCTTGCCGGTGTCGCCCGACGTGGCGGTGACGATCATGATGCGCTCGGCGCCGCCGTCCTTGGCGGAAGTGCGGGCCATCAAGCGGGGGAGCATCTGCAGGGCGACGTCCTTAAAGGCGCTCGTGGGGCCGCCAAAGAGCTCCATCACATAGGTCTGAGGGGCGTCAGCGCCCGGCGCAGCGTCGAGTTTGACGAGCGGCGTAACCTCTTCACTCGCGAACGTGCCGCGGTATGCCTCGTCGACACACGCCGAAATTTCTTCGGCCGTGTAATCATTCAGTAACATTCCCAACACATCTTGAGCGATTTCAAAGTACGATTTAGCTGCAAGCGAGCTGATATCGACCTGCTGGGTGCCGAGCTCGTCCGAGACAAACAAGCCCCCGTCGGGAGCGATGCCAGTGCGGATTGCCACCTTACTTGAGCACGATAAAGTGCGTCCTCGTGTACTATGATAAGTTCCCATATAACACTGCTCCTCGGATGCCTTGGTCCCAATCGGTGAAACCATGGTATCAGAGCACGCAAAATAGGTTCGCAGAGGCTTTTAGAAAGGTAACCTCCAGCCCATGATTAAGATTGCCAAGTTTGGCGGCTCGTCGGTCGCCGACGCCGAACACTTTAAGAAGATCAAGGCCATCGTCGATGCCGACCCGGCTCGCCGTTTTGTGGTGGTTTCCGCCTGTGGTCGCCGCTTTAAGGGCGACACCAAGGTGACCGACCTGCTCTACCTGGTTAACGCGCACGTTAAGTACCACGTGTCGTGCGAGGAGCTGCTCGAGGACATCGGCCAGCGCTATTTTGATATCGCTGACGAGTTGGAGCTCACCTATCCCATCCGTGAGGAGTTCGCGGCTTTTGCCGAGCGCGCCCGCTCGGGCGGTTACTCCACCGAGGAGCTCGTGAGCCGCGGCGAGTACTTCACCGCTCGCCTGATGGCCGAGTACCTGGGCCTACCGTTCCTGGACGCCGCGACGGTTGTGGCGTTCCATCACGACGGTACGCTCAGCATGAACCGCACCTCCGAGCTGGTGCAAGAGTACGGTCAGCAGGGCGGCTTCGTTATGCCTGGCTTCTACGGCGCGACGCGCGAGGGCCAGATCAAGCTGCTCGACCGTGGCGGCGGCGACATTTCCGGCTCGATCCTGGCCAAGTGCCTAGGCGCCGATCTGTACGAGAACTGGACCGACGTTTCGGGCTTCTATTCTGCCGATCCTCGCATTGTGCCCGAGGCTCAGCCCATTGCGCGCGTTACCTACGAGGAGCTGCGCGAGCTTTCGTACATGGGCGCAAGCGTCCTGCACGAGGAGGCCGTGTTCCCTGTGCGTGAGGCGGGTATTCCGCTGGTCATCAAGAACACCAATGCGCCGCAGGACCCCGGCACCATCATTAGCGAGACGGCTGATGAGGGCGAGGCGGAGCCCATCATTACCGGCGTGACCGGCAAGCGCGGCTTTGTCGCCATCAACGTCGCCCGCGACCGCACCAAGCCCCGTGTTGGCTTTATGCGCCGTGCGCTTTCGGTGTTCGAACGCTATGACGTCTCCGTCGAGCACATGCCCACCGGTGTCGACCGCTTTGGCGCCGTGGTGCAGGAGCAGGATGTGCACGACTCGCTGTACTCACTCGTGGGCGACATTCAGCAGGAGGTCGAGCCGCTCGAGATCGAGGTTGTCGAGGGCTTGGCGCTCATCGCTACCGTTGGCCGTAACCTGCGCGGCCGCGCAGGTATCTCGGGCCACCTGTTTGGCATGCTTGGCCAGGCCGGCGTGAGCGTGCGTATGATTTCGCAGAGCTGCGACGAGATCAATATCATTATCGGTGTCGAGGAGAAAGACTTCGACCTGGCGATTCAGACCATTTACCGTGCCTTCTCCGACGAAAACGGCATTGTGAAGGTCTCCGATCTGGAGGCTCCCGCACCGGTCGATTCCGCCCTGGCCGCGCTCAAAAAGTAGCTGCCATCCCGTTGATTTTTTGGGACATGTCTCATAAATCTACGGCGGGGCGTTTCGTTTCGGTTTCGTTTCGACGGGGCGGGTTTCGTGTCCGCCCCGTTCTTGTATACACTGGCAACAATAATCGGCCTGCTCGGCGTGCGGGCAAAAGCCACAACCTTTAAAGGGGGAAGCATGAAACAGTACACGGTTGCTATTTTGGGCGCGACGGGAGCCGTGGGCACCCAGATGCTCGAGTGCCTCAACGAGCAGGAGTTTCCGGTCGGTAAGCTCAAGCTGCTGGCGAGCGCACGCTCTGCGGGCAAGACCGTCGAGTTCCGCGGCGAGCAGATCGTGATCGAAGAGGCTTGCCCCGAGGCCTTTGAGGGCTGTGACATTGTGCTTGGTGCCGCCGGCGACGATATCGCGAAGGAACTGCTGCCCGAGGCCGTCAAGCGCGGCGCCGTCGTAGTCGACAACAGCCATGCCTTCCGCATGGACCCCGAGGTGCCGCTGGTCGTGCCCGAGATCAATGCCGACGATATCAAGTGGCATCACGGCCTTATCGCCAATCCCAACTGCGCGACCATCATCGGCCTGGTTCCCACGTGGCCGCTGCACCAGCTCGCCGGCGTGAAGCGTATGATCGTGTCCACGTATCAGGCAGCTTCGGGCGCCGGTGCCCCCGGTATGGCCGAGCTCGAGGCTCAGCTGGCTGCCCTGGGCCGTGGCGAGGAGATTCCCGAGCCGCGCGCCTTTGCCGCTCAGCTGGCGAGCAACCTGATCCCGCAGATTGGCGGCGTCAAGGAGGAGGGCTTTACTTCCGAGGAAATGAAGCTGCAAAACGAGGGTCGCAAGATTATGCACCTGCCCGAGCTGCGCGTGAACTGCACCTGCGTGCGTGTGCCCGTGCTGCGCTCGCACTCCGAGAGCATTACGCTCGAGTTTGAGCGCGACATCACGGTGGAAGAGGCTCGTGCCGCGCTGTCTGCCGCTCCGGGTGTGAAGCTGGTTGACGACATGAGCGCCGAGGATGCACACGATCGCTTCCCCATGCCGATGGACACCTCCGACCAGGACCTGATCTGGGTCGGTCGCGTGCGCCGCGACATCTCGAACCCCGAGGCTGCGCGCGGCATCACTTTCTGGTGCTGCGGCGACCAAATCCGTAAGGGCGCGGCAACCAACGCCGTCCAGATCGCTAAGCTGCTCTGCGAGTAAGTTGACCTGTCCGGCGGGGGCCGGGCTTAGTTTTCAGAACGTCCTCGACCATGTGTGGCGCCTTGGCCTGCGCCTTCCGTGCCGCGGACAAGGCGCCACACTGGTTTGCGGAGTGTTCTGAAAGCTAAGCCCGGCCCCCGCCTGCGGTGACTCGGCTGCGAGCAGTCTGCGATGGGGCCGTTGTTGGTTGGGGCCGCTGGGCTGATGTGGGGGCGCGTGGTTGTTGCGGGCCCTGGTCCCGGCGGCGGCCTCGGCGCTTCACGCCTGCCTCCTTGGGGGACTGTGGAGCGCGGATCGCAGCTGCGGCGCGTTGCGCCTGCTGCCTTGGGCAACTTTGGGGTCGATTGAGGTTGTCTGCACAATTCGCGGTATTATGTTTGCGGAGTTTTGAAAGGAGCCGCTGGTGGTCACGACGACGTTTGCTTCGCCTTTGGGCGAAATCCTGCTTGCCGCTGATGGCCGCGGTTTGACGGGGCTTTGGTTTGAGGGGCAGGAGCACTTTGGCTCCACGCTTCTCAAAGAAGATCCCGAACATGTTGAAGGCGCCGATGCGGTTTCTGGTGCTGGCGGCATGTCTTCGGTGAATCCGACAAACGGTGTGGCTTCTTCGGTACTTGAGCGTTCTTGGGCTTGGTTGAATGCTTATTTTGCGGGGCAGGAGCCTCGGTTTACGCCGCCGTTGCATATGATTGGTACGGCGTTTCAGCGCGAGGTTTGGTTTGAGCTGCTTTCTATCCCGCGTGGCGAGGTCGCTACGTATGGTGAGATCGCCCAGCGTGTTGCGGCTCGACATCGTGTACCGGGAAACGAAGCACCCGTTGCGTCTCCCCGTGCCGTGGGGGCCGCGGTCGCGCGTAATCCCATTTCGATTATTGTGCCGTGCCATCGCGTGGTTGCCGCCGATGGTTCGCTCAACGGATATGCCGGCGGGCTTGATCGCAAGGAGTGGCTGCTTCGGCTTGAGGGCGCGTACGAGGACTAACGTTCAAGCACTTTGCATGGCCAAGACACCCTGAAAGAACGAGTCGCCGTCCTTTCGCGGCCGGCATGCGTCCAAGCGCTCGGCATATGTGCCTTAAGTTTGGCTAAGCCCTATCCAGCGTTTTTAGAAACGTGCAGGTTGAGCAGCTAAGGCTGCGCTAAGGCGGCTGGCGGTGCGCTATCATCGGCAATATCGAAATCTGTATAGCCGCGCGCCAAAGGAACAACTATGAAGCTGATGCTTGCCGAGGACGAACCCGGCCTCTCCCGCGCCCTTACCGCGATTCTTCAACATAGCGACTACGAGGTCGATACCGCGCTCGATGGTCTGACGGCGCTCGAGTATCTGCTCGCCAACGACTATGACGCCGCAATTCTGGACATCATGATGCCCGGCATGGACGGTATCGAGGTACTCAAGCGCACACGCGCCGCCGGTAAGCGACTGCCCATCATCATGCTCACGGCAAAAAGCGAGGTGTCCGATAAGGTCGAGGGCCTGGATGCCGGTGCCAACGACTACCTGACCAAGCCGTTCGCCGCCAAGGAGCTGCTCGCACGCATTCGCGCCATGACGCGTGCCGCGACGGCAATTGACGCCACGACGCTCAGCGTGGGCAACGTGCGCCTCGACACGGCATCGTGCACACTCGTGGGCCCTTTGGGCGAGGAGCACCTGGCCAATCGAGAGTTTCAGCTTATGGAGCTCTTTATGCGCAACGCCGGCACGCGTATGCCCACCGAACGTCTGATGCTCGAGGTTTGGGGTGAGGATGCGCCCGAAGGCGCCAACGTAGTGTGGGTCTATATCTCGTACCTGCGCAAAAAGCTGACGGCGCTGGGTGCCAACGTGGCCATCCGCGCATCGCGCAATCAGGGATATTCGCTTGAGGTTGTCGAGGAGGGCGAATAAGCGTGAGCGCGAGCGCGTGGTGGAAGCGCATGGCGACAAAGCTCGGCATGGGAGCGGACTCGGGTAATCCGGGGCGCGTCGATGCTGCCAGTGCAATGGGACGTCGTCTGCGTCGCAAGTTCATCCTGGTTGCCATGGGTGCCGTGACCGTCGTGCTTACGCTCATCATTGCCGGCATCAACGTCGTCAACTACTCGCATATCTGCAAGATGGCCGATGCTCGCCTGGACTATATCTTGGCGGGCAAGAACGGCATTGATTGGACGGATGAGCCTAAGACCGACCCCGGCCAGGATGTGGGCGCCGGTAAGACCGCTGCCGGTGACAGGGTGGTCATGCGCACCGGGCACTTCGAAGGTATGACGGCGGAGTCTCCCTTCGACACGCGCTACTTTACGGTGTCGATTGCCGGTGGGCAGGTGACCGATGTCAACACGGCCCGCATTGCCGCGGTGGGTGCCAAGCGTGCTGCACGCATCGCTGCAGGACTATATTCCAAGGGTTGGACCTCGGGTTTTTCTGGCAATTATCGCTATACGACTGACGTTCAAGACGATGAGACCACCTATGTGTTCGTGGACTGCTCGCGCGAGCTTGCAAGCTTTCATTCGTTTTTGAGCGCGAGCGTGGCGATCAGTTGCATTGGCTGGCTGGCGGTGCTGGCAATTGTGGCGGGTGCCTCGGGCGCGGTGATTCGACCGATGGTCGAGAGCTACAGCAAGCAAAAGCGCTTTATTACCGATGCGAGCCACGAGATCAAGACGCCGCTGGCTGTAATTGACGCCGCCAATGAGGTGCAAGAGATCGAGAGCGGCGAGAGTGAGTGGACGCAGAGCATTCACGAGCAGGTCGCGCGGCTGACGGCGCTCACGGAGCGTCTGGTGTTTTTGGCTCGCATGGACGAGGGTTCGGCGGGCTTTACCATGATATCGATCGATCTTTCGGAGGCAGTGGACAAGGCGGCGTCGCCGTTTGAGTCGGTGGCGGTTTCGCGTGGCAAGCGTCTGTCGACGTCGATTGCGAGTGGCGTGCGGGCCCATGCCGATGCTGCAGCGGTGGCGCAGGTGGTTGAGCTGCTGCTGGATAACGCCACGCGCTATGCGAGTGAGGGCAGTGTAATTGAGTTGAGTCTGCGTGCCGTCTCACGCGGTGCAGGCAAAGGTTCGGCCGAGCTTGTCGTTTCGAACGCCGTGGACGAGCTGCCCGAAGGCGACCTAGATCGATTGTTCGACCGCTTCTATCGTGCGGACGTGTCGCGCAGCTCCAAGACGGGCGGCTCGGGCGTGGGCCTATCCGTGGTGCGTGCCATCGCCGAAGCCCATGGTGGGAGCGCTTCTGTCTGCGGCCACGGCAACCAGATCACCTTCACCGTCCGCCTCTAAAACCTGCCAAAATGAACCTGTCCCTTTTTGGTCGGTGCGAAATGGGTAATACTAAAGAGTTATCCGACCAGATGGGAACCGATCGATGGCTTATATCGAATTCAAAGACGTCATCAAGGCGTACGGCGAGGGCGATGCCCGCATTCACGCGCTCGACGGCGCGAGCTTTACCGTTGAGCGCGGCGAGCTCGCCATTATCCTGGGCGCCTCGGGTGCCGGTAAAACGACGGCGCTCAACATCTTGGGCGGCATGGACACGGCAACTTCCGGCACCGTGACGGTGGACGGGCGCGACGTGAGCTCCGCTAACGAGGCGCAGCTCGTGGAATACCGCCGCGCCGACGTCGGCTTTGTCTTCCAGTTCTACAATCTGGTCCCCAACCTGACGGCCCTCGAAAACGTTGAGCTCGCAGCTCAGATTTGCCCCGATTCGCTCGATGCCGAACAGACGCTTCGCCAGGTTGGCCTGGGCGAGCGCCTGGGCAACTTTCCGGCACAGCTTTCGGGCGGCGAGCAGCAGCGCGTGTCCATCGCCCGCGCACTGGCAAAGAACCCCAAGCTGCTTCTGTGCGACGAGCCCACGGGCGCGCTCGACTATAAAACCGGCAAGCAGATCTTGCAGCTGCTGCAGGATACCTGCCGCAAGCAGGGCATTACGGTCATCATCATCACGCACAACTCCGCGCTCGCGCCCATGGCCGATCGCCTGATTCGCTTTAAGAGCGGCCGCGTGGAGAGCGAGACGGTCCAGCAAAATCCCGTGCCTATCGAGACGATCGAGTGGTAGCGCCCATGGATCAGGACCGCCAAAACAGCCAACGCCGCGACGCGCAGAACACGGAGCGCGAGCAGGATTTTACGACCTACCGCACTGCCCAAAGCTCAAACGATATGGTGCCGACGGTGTTTCGCCGCGGTGTCTACCGCACGATTCGCGGCAGCCTCAAACGCTTCTTGTCTATCGTCGTGATCACCGCGCTCGGCGTGAGCGTGATGTGCGGCCTTAAGGCGGGTTGCGAGGACCTGTGCGATTCGGTTGACGCCTACTTCGACCAGCAAAATGTCTATGACATTAACGTGCAGTCGACCTATGGCCTGACTGACGATGATCTCGACGCCATCCAAGAGGTCGATGGCGTCGAAACGGCCGAGGGCATCTACACCGAGACCGCCTACACCGCCGTGGGCACAACGCGCGAGCGCGTGGTCGTGCAAAGTCTCTCCAAGGAGAATATCGATCAGCCAGTGCTCGTGAACGGCGATTTGCCCGAGAGCGCCGATGAGGTCGCGGTGACTTCGAAGTTCCTGAAGGCTTCGGGCAAAAAGCTCGGCGATACGGTGAGCTTTGCTGCCAACGATGCGAGCTCGTCGAACCAAAGCGCCAAGGATCAGTTTGCCGATGGCGATTACACCATCACGGCCGAGGTTCTCGATCCCACTGATGTGAGCTCCGACTCGACGGTCAACGCCTTCCGTGCCGCCTCGGCGGCGGACTATAAGTTCTATGTGAGCGAGGACGCCGCGACATCTTCTTCCTACTCCGCGGTCCACGTGGTCGTCGAGGGAGCCAAGGATCTCAACTCATATTCGGATGCCTACGCGGCAAAGATCAATGAGGTCAAGGGCAATATAGAGAAGATCCGCGAGGAGCGTGAGAAGGCGCGCGCTCAGGAACTGACGGTCGACACGCCGGCAAGCTTGGATGCGGCCGAGCGCCAGGCGAATATGCTCTTTGGGATTGAGCAGGACAACATCAATCGCATGGCAGAGGGCAGCGAGGAGCGCGTGCAAGCGCAGGCCGACCTGGATCAGCGCCGCGCCGCCGCCGACCAGCAGTTTGCCGATGTCCGCGCCGAGCTTTCCGATCTGGGCGAATGCACCTGGTACATCCAGGACCGCGGCAATATCGCAAGCTACTCGAGCGTGGAGAGCGATAGCTCGTCAATTGAAGCCATCGCCACGGTGTTCCCGTTCATCTTCTTTATCGTCGCCGTGCTCATCAGCCTTACCACCGCCACGCGTATGGTCGAGGAGGAACGCACGCTCATCGGCCTGTATAAGGCGCTCGGTTATTCGCGCGGACGCATCCTGTCCAAATACGTGGACTATGCGCTGTGGGCCTGTCTGATCGGCGGCGTGCTCGGCAACATCATCGGATTTGTGGGCCTGCCGCTGTTCCTGTTTACGGTGTTCGACGACATGTACTCACTGCCCCAGATGCTGCTTTCGTACGACATCGTGTCCTCGATCGTTTCGGTGGCGCTGTTTGCCGTGGGCGTGGTGGGCGCCACGATTATCGCCTGCCGCCACGAGATGGCCGAGACCCCGGCCTCGCTTATGCGTCCCAAGGCCCCGCGCGCTGGCTCGCGCATTCTGCTCGAGCGCATCGGCTTTATCTGGCGCCGCATGGGTTTTTTGAACAAGGTCGCTGCACGCAACCTTTTCCGCTATAAAAAGCGCGCCTTTATGACCATCTTTGGCATCGCGGGTTGCACCGCGCTTGTGATCTGCGGTATGGGTATTCGCGACACGTCGGTCGCGCTTTCGCCCAAGCAGTACGGGCATATCACGCGCTATGACTTGCTGGCGGTCGCCAACCCCGATGACTTTACGCAGACGTGCGCGGCGTTGGATGAGCGCAGCGCGGCCAATGATTCCAACGTGACCGTAAATTCGACGCTGCCGATCATGACTGACAACGTTACCTTTACGTTTGGCGGCAAGAGCGAGACCGTGCAGCTGATCGTGGTGCCCGATGACCGCATGAACGATCTGGACGACTACGTGTGCCTCGAGGACGAGTCCAAAGAGCCGCTGTCTTTGCGTGACGGAGACGTGTATCTGAGTAAGAGTTCACAGCTGGTGCTGGGGATTCAGCCGGGCGATACGGCACACGTCCAGGATTCGTCGCTCAATGTCGCCAAGGTCAAAGTCAGCGACATTTCGCTTAACTATCTGGGCAACACGCTTTACATGACGCAGGGCACCTATGAGCGCGCGTTCGGTCGAAGCGCACGCCTCAACGGCGTCTTTGTGCTGCTTAAGGGCTCGTCGGCCGACCAGATTGCGTTTAGCAAGAATCTTAAGAGCGACGGTTGGCTTACGATTTCGAGTACGGCCGAGCATTGGGAGAACTACGAGGCGAACTTTACGATTATCAATTCCGTCGTGGTGCTCGTGACCTTTATGGCGGCGTGCCTATCGTTTGTGGTGGTGTTTACGCTGTCCAACACGAATATCTCCGAGCGCGAACGCGAGCTGGCGACCATCAAGGTGCTGGGCTTCCGCCGTGGCGAGGTGCACCATTACGTCAACAAGGAGACGTTGATCCTCACGGCGATCGGCGCTGCGTTGGGCGTGCCGCTGGGTGGCTTGCTGGCCGAGAGCTTCACGTACATCCTGCAGATGCCGTCGCTGTACTTTGACGTTGAGGTCGAGCCGCTAAGCTACGTGCTCGCCGTGCTGCTTTCCTTTGGCTTTACGATCATCGTCAACCTCGCCACCAACCGAACTCTCAATAAGATCGACATGGTCGGCGCCCTCAAGAGCGCCGAGTAACCTGCCTGGGATTCAAGCTGTAGCGAGCTGTAATGTACCACAACCGCATTTTTGCATAAACCGCCCCGCCGATTGCATATTTCGGCGGGGCGGTTGCTTTTTGCCCGCGGGTACCCCAGGGGGCGGCGTGCAAATTCCGGAGAATTCAGCATCCCGGAGTCCGCGAGTGTGGGAGCGGGCGCACAAAAGCGCATTGAAAGCCTGACTTTGAGCTCCGGCGCCTCGAGGACCGCTCATTTTTTTGCAGAATGCGGCCCGCGGCGCCTGTCTCTCGCCCAAAATCCAGTATGCAGGCACCCTCGGCTGCTGAATACTCCCAAAAATGCACGCCGCATCCTACCCCAGGCACTTGCAGCAAGAAGACGAATAGCCTCGGCCTCCCCAGTCACCGTAGGAGGCCCCAGGGCTTACCTCCCAAATCTTTCCGCAGGACGGAAGGATCCCGCCGCGCGAAGCGCACGGCGGGATCCTGACATGTCCGAGGACGATTTGGGAGGTAAGCCCTGGGGTCTCCGATGAGAGCAGTTTCGGCCGAGGCTATTCGTCGCCGAAGCTGATGCCCAACGCCTTGGCCTCGCGTACCAGGTCGCTCTGGGGATCGACATACTTGAGCTTGCCGGCGACATCCTCGAGCGGCATGTGGCACATCTTGCCATCGCGCAGGGCAATCATGTAGCCAAACTCGCCGCGCAGGCAGCCGAGCGCCGCCTCGACGCCGCACTGGGTCGCAAAGATGCGGTCCTGGGCATCGGGCTGACCGCCGCGCTGCGTGTGGCCGGGGATGGCGACGCGGGTCTCGCGACCGGTCTTGGTCTCAATCTCCTTGGCGATGTCGTAGACAATCGACGGACTCGTGCGCTCGGCAAGCTTTTTCTTGTACTCCTTCTTGGACAGCGCCGCGTCCTCCTTAGAGATGGCACCCTCGGCGACGGCCACGATGGTAAAACGGCTGCCGGTCTCCATGCGATGTTCGATGGTCTTGATGACGTTGTCCATGTCGTAGGGGATCTCGGGAATCAGGATGACGTCCGCGCCGCCCGCGACGCCGGCGTACAGCGGAATCCAGCCGACCTTGTGGCCCATGATCTCGATAACGAACACGCGGCCGTGACTCGAGGCAGTGGTGTGGATGTCGTCGATGCACTTGGTGGCGACGTCGATGGCGCTCGTAAAGCCAAACGTCAACTCGGTGCCCCAGGTGTCGTTATCGATGGTCTTGGGCAGGGCGATAACGTTGAGGCCCTCTTCGCGCAGGCGGTTGGCGGTCTTGGTGGAGCCGTTACCGCCTAGCATAAACAGGCAGTCGAGCTGCAGCTTATGATAGGTGTGGACCATTGCCGGCACCTTCTCGACGCCGTCGGCCTCGGGAATATCCAGGCGCTTGAACGGCGTACGGCTCGTGCCCAGGATGGTGCCGCCACGGGTAAGGATGCCGCTAAAATCGGCGGGCGTCATGACGCGGAACCGGCTGTAGATAAGGCCCTGGTAGCCGTCCTCAAAACCATAGATCTCAATAGGCTCTTCGCTATTGGTCATAAGCGTTTTGACAATGCCGCGCATGGTGGCGTTGAGCGCCTGGCAGTCGCCGCCACTGGTAAGAAGACCGATCCTAAGCATGATGAATCCTTCCGGGCAAGTTATAACATGCGCATAAGTTTACCCCCGCACACTGTTGATACGGGGGTAAAACGTGTTAGCTCAAGCGTATAGAAATGTAAACAACGTCAGGCGAGCGTAAGGTCGACGAGCCTGGGTCCTTACAGTGCGAAGGCGTCGACGTCGCCCCAGTGGCGGCGCAGCGTAATGGCGGCGGCGGGTTCGGTATTGTCAAAGGGGGGTGCGGACGATTTCTTGGACCGCGCCTAGGCGTATCCAAGCTTCCTGCGGTACTCCATCGGGCTCAGCCACCCGAGGGACTTCTTGATCCGCTCCTCACGATAGTACACGAGGTAGGCCTCGAGCCTTCCCATGAAC